>JAAUUJ010000045.1 GCA_012030715.1 Synechococcaceae cyanobacterium SM2_3_1
AGTTCTGATTTCTGATTGGTAAATCTCAAGATCCAAATAGTTCAAGTCCCCTCGCAAGTCTAAGGGGACAGTTTTTTGCTTTTTTTACTTGCCCAGGAACCTACTTCAATCCTGAAAGACCTAGTATGTCTCCTCGTTCCATTTTCCTGCTTTTTTCAGGGATTTCTGCAGATCTTTCCACTGTTGGCCATGTTTTTCGGTCAGGGGATTCATGAATTCAGCAATGCCATCTTCCATGCCCTTCAACCCACAGATATAGGTATATGTGTTGTCCTTGTGGATCAAATCCCAGAACTCATTTGCATACATAGACATGCGATTTTGGACGTACATTTTGCGGCCATCATCTGTCTTTTGCTCACGACTGATCGCATAATCGACTCGGAATCGCTCACCATACAGAGAACGGTAGCGTTCCAGATCATCGAAGTACAGCAGGGTGGAAGCGGTGGGGACGCCAAAAAAGAGCCAGATATTGCCTGTGAAGTCGGGATCCTCTTCAAAGAGATGCTTGATATAAGCACGGAAGGGTGCAATTCCTGTACCTGTGGCAATCAGGACCAGCGTGGCATTGTTGTCATCGGGCAGAAGAAAAGTTTTGCCAGAGGGACCCGTGATCATGACATCATCCCCTGGCTTCAGATCGCAGAGGTGATTGGAGCACACCCCTTTCACTTCCTCACCCGTCTCAGGATGGTTATAGACAAGACGCTTCACACTCAGAGAAACCGTCTGTCCCTGTCCGTCATCTCCTCGACGGGTGGAAGCAATCGAATAAAGTCGAGGTTTGTGGGGCTTACCCTTCTCGTCCTCACCTGGGGGAATAATCCCGATACTTTGTCCTTCCAAATAGGTAAATTCGGGATCGGGCAATGTCATGACGATATGGTGGGTATCTCCAGGAGCGTCAGGACCCACCAGGGAGTAGTTCTCCAGTGTCTTCCCGATCAAAGGCGAATTGGGTCGATAGAGATTGACAACAATTGATTTCTTTTCTGCACTAGCTACCATAGGTGCGATGATCTCCTGCAAGCTGTGGATTGACCTCTTTGATAAGATAACAGCCTCAGTTGTCTCTCCGGTCTTATCCTCTCCATTTCACCACGCGGGAAAGGGTTCCCCCCTGCGGGTAGCCCCGTTCGTTCCTATCTGATCAAGGGTTTACCCTGAACGCAGCAAGGGCTCGACAGATCTGGAGATTTTGTTAAATTTATCCTAAACTGTGGGATCATATCAGCAGACCAGGGTTCACTATAGGCTCTTCCCGACATAACTCCCAGAGGGTTCAGGGGTCGGGGTCTAGTAATCCGCAATCTAGTGGGACCTGTTCCCAGCTTTGTCCCCATCTGTTCTGTCCAGCCCGTAGCCCAATGATGAAAGGAGACCCCATGGCTAGTCCAGATCGCGTTGTCATGATTGGCGTTGCCGGAGATTCAGGCTGTGGCAAATCCACATTTCTGCGCCGTCTTGGTGATCTGTTTGGGAAAGATCTGATCACAACCATCTGCCTAGACGATTATCACTGTCTGGATCGCTATGAACGCAAGAAAGTGGGGGTCACAGCACTCGATCCACGTGCCAATAATTTTGATCTTATGTATGAGCAGGCCAAGGCGCTCAAGTCTGGCATAGGGGTTGATAAGCCTATTTACAACCACGAGACCGGTTTGATTGACCCTCCGGAACGGGTCGAGCCCAACCGGATTATTGTCCTGGAAGGGCTGCATCCTATGTATGATGAGCGGGTTCGAGACCTGCTTGACTTCAAAATCTACCTTGACCTCAGTCCCGATATCAAAGTGGCCTGGAAGGTGCAGCGAGATATGGCAGAGCGGGGGCACACCTATGAGGATGTGTTGCGTTCCATTGAGGCTCGCCGTCCTGACTTTGAAGCCTACATCAATGTGCAGAAGCAGTATGCAGATGTGGTTCTCGAGATCCTGCCAACCCATCTGCTACCGGAGTTAGACAAAGAGCACCGGATCCTGCGAGTTCGCCTCATTCAACGTGAAGGGGTAGCTTATTTTCAGCACGCCTATCTCTTTGATGAAGGCTCCACAATTGATTGGATCCCCTGCGGCAAGAAATTGACCTGTTCTTATCCAGGAATCAAGCTGAATTATGGACCAGGCGAATACTTTGGTCATCCCGTCTCAATGCTGGAAATTGATGGTCAATTTGATGAGCTCGAGGAGATCCTGTACCTGGAAAACCATCTCAGCGGCCTTTCCACCCACCACTATGGAGAGTTAACGGAGCTGTTGCGCAAGCATCCTGAATATCCAGGATCCCGTAACGGTTCTGGACTACTCCAGGTGATCATTGGTCTCAAACTGCGAGCCCTCTATGAACAGATCATGTCGGAAGCAGGAGTGGAGCAGAAGATCCCTGTGGCCTCTGCTTAGCAGCCTTAAGTAAAGTCTGAGTAGGTATGCGTCAACCCTGTATTAGGCATGGCTCGTTCAGCTGGTGGACGTACTCGTTCATTTGAAATCACTGAGGCTCTTGATCAGGCTGTACGTGTCTTTTGGCAGTATGGCTACCATGACGCAACCCTGGAACGGTTGACGAGGGCAATGGGGATCAACAAGCCCAGCTTATTTCTAGCCTTTGGCAATAAGCAGGAGCTCTTTCGTAAATCCCTGGATCATTACCGCGTCTGTTTTCTGAATACAGTGTTTGCAGAACTGCAAGGACCAGGATCCACCCGTCAGGCTTTTGAACGTTTCTTCGACAAGCTTGTGGATCTCTTGACCTGCGAACAAACCCCCCCTGGCTGTCTAGTGGCCCTGACTCTTGCCTCTGGCTGTCCCGATCCAGAAGTGGAAGCGGAGTTGAAAAACTTTGTCCAGAACACGATCGATGCTATGGCCCAACGACTGCAGGTGGCCAAGACCAGGGGTGAGCTGCCTGAGACAGAAGATCCAACCGCGTTAGCAGCCTTCTTCAGTGCGCTTACCTATACCCTGGCCATCGCTGCCCGCACCGGAGAGGATCCCGCTCAAGTTAAATCTCTGGCCTGGACAGCTTTGCGCTTGCTTCCCGAGAGTGTGTCTCCCCAGAACTTACAGTCAAGCGTTAGCAGCGACCCGATTTAGATCTGTGCTTTCGATACAGCCGTTCATTTTTTTGAGCCGACTCTTCCAGATCCACCATCGCTGAAGGGTAATCTTGGCCAATCTTCACACCCCAGTGCTGTTGCTCTGCCTGGGTTAGCCGACCCGGATCATGGATGCGAGCCGCAGGTAAAGGGGACAAGACCGGAAGCCAGTGGCGGAGATAATCTCCCTCAGGATCGTAGTCTCGTGACTGTTTAGGGATGTTGAAATAACGAAAACCTCGCGCATCATTGCCCAGGCCAGCAGCGTAGTTCCAGTTGCCCCAGTTGCTACAAACGTCATAATCAATCAGGAGAGACTCAAACCACTCTGCCCCCATGTGCCAGTGCAAGCCCAGGTTCTTGGTCAGGAAACTTGCCACATTCTGACGCCCCCGATTGGACATCCATCCAGTTGCGGCCAACTCCTGCATGCAGGCATCCACTAGGGGAAAGCCCGTCTCACCTTGACGCCAGCGATCGAATTGCTGCCAGTCCTGCTGCCAGGGGAAGGGGAATCCCTGCAGACCGGAGGCGCGAAACAGCTTTTTTCCCTGTTGCAGAGTGATAAACCGAAAATAATCTCGCCAGAGCAACTCAAAGATTAACCAGTAGGTGGAATCATTGCGGATCCGTTCCTGTTCATACCGTTGCACCTCTGCCCAGATCTGGCGCGGGGAAAGAGTTCCCATCGCCAACCACGCAGACAACCGCGAACTGTCCTGAGGATTCAGCATCCCATTACGGGTTTCTTGATAGAACCTCAGTCGATCCAGATCCCAGACATACTCCTGCAGACGAGTTAAACCCGCCTGTTCTCCCCCTCGCCAGGTGAAGAGGGAACGGGCATCTTTCGCGGGGGGGGCCAGGGGCAGCTCAGACCAGCCCGGGAGTTCTCCGGTCTCCAATCCTGGAGGCAGAGCAGGGATAGTAGCAGGAGTCCCCAGGGGGGAGCGGGGAAGGGTTGCGGCCTCAACTTGTTTGCGAAAACTGCTAAATACCTGGGGTAGCGCTCTAAAGAAAAAGGGAGATCATCCAGATGCAGGAGGGTATGTCCCCAGAAAGGAATCAGATTCAGATCGCTCTTTTCCAGTGCAGATTCAATCGCTCGTTCCTCCACTGCTGCCTCTGCATGAAAGTAGATCCTGTCACATTCCAACTCCGAGGCTAAAGCTGGAATCACTGTCTCCGGTGCACCCCGACGAATGAGCAAATCACTTCCGCGTTGTTGTAGTGCAGTCCGTAGATCCTGCAGGCTCTCAATTAAGAATTGGCTCCGAAAAGATCCGGTTTTAGGAAACCCCCAGAAGCGGGTCTGCCAGTGGCGAGGATCGAGGCAATAGAGGGGAATCAGTTCTGTTTCTGACTGACAGGCTTGGTATAAAGGTTCATGGTCATGCAAGCGAAGATCGCTGCGAAACCACAGGATAGCGCGGCGCATGTCTATCTCCTGCAAGGGACTATTCTAAAATCTGTGGATCAGTGGGGAGCGGCTCATGGGTTGGATGGGATCGCTGTAGACCTGCCTCCTGGATCTGTTGTCGTAGTTGAGGGCTGGGGGAAAAGCGAGGCACCCAAGCGGCTGGAACCATGATCTGCTCGTGGGTACGGGGGTGGCGGGTCATCCGAGGGCGACGATAACGCACCGTAAATGAGCCGAGACCAGTTAAGCGGATCTCTCCCCCACTCACCAGGGTTTCGGCCATGGTTTCTACTAAAACTTGCACGGCTGCAGAAGCCACCCGTAGACTCAGGCCATCCACCTGATCAGCCAGCCGTTGTGCCAGTAACTGTCGGTTGAGATAGTCGCCCAAAATCATTCTCAGCTTGCAATGGGTTTATGCCGATTCAGGAGTTGATGAGCAGTGGGTTTGATCCTGACCATAAAACTCCACACGGTAGGAGTGGATCCGGGTTCCGGTTTGCGCTTCTACCGTAGCCAGGAGATCAGCGGGGAGTTCCACTTCCACATCAATAATACGATTGCTGTCCAGGCAATTTACATGACTGTGGGGATGCGTAGCTCGACCATAGCGGCGCCCCTCAGCGCGTTCCAGGCATTCGATCACCTCATGGCTGGCCAGAGCCTCGAGATTCTGATAAACCGATGTGTGACCAATCGACTTACCGCTTTGGTTTAAACGGTCATAAATTTCTCGGGCAGAAAGATGCTCATCACATTGCCAGAGCAATTCTAAGATATAGCAACGCTGACGGCTGAGGCGGAGATTTTGTGCTCGACACCGTTCATAGGCATCTTCTAAGGAAGTGAGAAGTTGCGCCATATCATCTCAAACCATGCTCTTAATCCGAAATCAATCCGCTACTCATTCCCTCTACCTTAGCACCTTACCCTGAGGATAGGCTTGTGGTCACTGCTTAAGAACCCTTAGACCGTTGTGATCTCTTTCTCTTTCTCCACCAGTAATTCATCAATTTTTTTGGTGTAGCGATCGGTCAGCTTTTGAACCTGATCCTGGAGATCGTTGGATTCATCTTCGGAGATATCGTTGTTTTTTTCCTGTTTACGCACCCCATCGATTCCATCTCGACGAATATTACGAATGGCAACGCGTCCTTCCTCCGCCAGTTTTGCCACCGATTTAGTTAATTCTTTCCGGCGCTCTTCCGTCAGGGGAGGAATGTTGAGGCGGATCACCTTACCATCATTGTTGGGGTTGAGCCCCAGATCAGAGGTGGCAATGGCGCGCTCAATGGGGGCGAGGGTGGACGGATCAAAAGGCTGAATCTGGATAGTACTGGCATCGGGAGTGGAGATGGTCGCCAGTGATTTTAACCCGGTAGGAACCCCGTAATACTCCACCTGGATCCGGTCTAGCAGAGAAGTACTGGCCCGACCCGTTCGGATCGTGTTGAACGCCCGTTGAGTTGCCTGTACCGATTTCTGCATTAACTCTTCGATTTCTTCTAAGCTGGCCACGTGCTTTACCCAGTCAACGACAACTCTCCCGAGTCATCACCATTTTACTGTGCCAGTGGACACAGCATCGGCTCTTTGCCTCAAGATGGAGTTCCTCAAATACAACCTGTGGCGGTTAGCGGCTATTGCCAAGGATGAGCAGGGCAACCAGAGAACCTGCATTCCACAAACTATGGAGGAGCATGGGGGCCAGCAGGTTACGACTGTGGGAATAAATCACCCCCAAGATCAGACCCAGCATGGTTAACGGCAACAGATCTGAGAGGTTGAGATGAGCCACCGCAAACAGCAGAGCACTGACCACCAGGGCAGATCCTTTGCTCAGATAGCGAGTCAAAGAGCTAAAGAGAAAGCCCCGAAACAGAAGTTCCTCAAACACAGGTGCACAGACCGACACCACCAGCAAAAAGAGCAGTCGTGGTCCCCACCCCTGACTTTGCAAAATGACGGGCAAGAGCGGGTTCCCACCTCCGCCTTGGGAGAGAAACAACTCGGAGATCGCGCTGGCCAGCAGCACCAGTGGCATGGCAGCCAGGTAGCCTCCTATTCCCCACAGGGGCCAATGATCAAACAGGCGAAAGCAAAACAGATCTGACGGTAAGGGACGATAAACACGAACAACAGCGTAGATGATAGCTAGCCCAGCTAAGGCTCCAGAGGTGTAGGTAAGAAAGAGTTCTCCAGCCTGTTGCCAGTAGCTGAGCTGCCCGGAGGGAATTTTCAGCAGAATCAAATAAAGTTTGGGGACCCATTGGCCCAGGATCAGAAAACTGAGAAACCACCCCGTGAGCACCGCCTGCACATCCGCCCCCTCCCAGGGAACTTCCCAGGCTGCTCCCAGGAAAGCTCGCTTGGACCAAACCTGTTGGACCTGCCAGCCAATTAAAATGAGCAGTCCCAGCCCTAATCCGAGCAGGGGAATGCCACTCACCAAGCTCAAACGCATCAGGGCGGAGATGGCCAGTTGCTCCTGTTCTTGATTTAACATCGTGAGGGCGTCACTGCGTTGTTGCAGACTAAACAGCCGCTGCAGGGTAATGCCCTCAAACCAACCACTCAGATTTTCCCGCAGTTGACGTTCTGCCTCGGGTAAGATCCGCCGCGGTGTACCCCACAACCCACGGACCACACTTGCAGTTTCCGCAAGGTCTGGGGTTTGCATATTCTGCCAATTCATCTCTGCGGCTTCCAGGTCTCCTAAATAAGCCTTGAGAATACCTGTCCGCAAATGTAAAGCATCCAGTTCCTTGCCCAGGAAGTTGAGTCGAGATGGAGCGGGATCGGGGGCCCCAGAGAGAGGTTTCAATTCTGAAGCAGCTACCTCAGGTATGGGGGTGGGAGCCGATCCAGAGGCAGGACTGATCAGCTGCTGCATCTGCGTGAGCCGTTCCTCCAGGCTGGCGGTGGCCTTTTCATAACGTTTGGAGGCCAGTGAAACCACATCGGATCCCAGCAACGCCTGGGCAAAGGGTTGATAGTCGGGTACATCTAAGGTGCGAGCAGCTTGCAGTGCCAGATTGGTCTGAAACAGATCCAGCTGAGTTTGGGGAGGGGCTTGAAACCAGCTGTTGAGCAGGGCCAGACTTGCGGCCAGGGCAGCAACCACCGTTAGCAAATTCAGCAGCTGCCGCTTGAGGGAAGAAGGAACCGAAAACATGGGCATCGTCTGGCAAGGTCGAGCTCCTCAATTCTGCCTGAAAATTGATCCTCTGCCGAGGGAACTCCGGAATTGCCTCTAGCGATGAACTCCCTGCTGTTGTTCCTGCCAGGCCTGGTGAGCCGCCAGCCAGACGGTCTGGACCGCCACTTGATGCTGCTGGGCACAGGCCACACAATCACGAAACTCCGGTTGAGCATTCACCATTTGTCCGTAGCGACTTGCCACCTTCACGGCAATCTCCCCAAAGCGAGTCTGCACCGACTCCATCCGCCGATCAAGCAGGGTGCGTTGTTGCTGGCTACAGCGAATTCCGAGCGTAGTCGTCTCCTGAAACAGGATGGTCTGACAGGTGAGAACCTGTTCGGGATAACAGATCACGGTCAATAACGTTCCTGGACGCCCCTGCTTCATGGTCACAGTCTGGATATAGACATCTAGAGCGCCAGCCTGCAGCAGTTGGTCAAAAGTATAGGCAATCACCTGCGGGTTCAAATCATCGATCTGGGTTTCCAGAACACTGACGGTTTCGCTCAGATCAGATCCCGAGCTATTTCCCAACCAGAGCCGCAGCACATTGGGAATGGCCAGGTCGCGGGTACCGGCTCCATGTCCCACCTGTTGCACACGCATGGCAGGACAGGGTCCAAATCCCTGGGAGAGGGCAGTGGCAATGGCGGCTCCCGTGGGGGTGACCAGTTCTGCTTCCACGCCATTGCTGAAAACAGGCACCTGAGCCATTTCCCAGAGCTCAATCACCGCGGGCACCGGCACCGCCATCTGGCATGGGCCGCCTGGACCCACCCTCCCCCGATGGGATGCGGAGAACAAACCACCTGATCCACCTGCAGCCACTCCAGTCCCAGGGTGGTTCCCACAATATCGACCAGGGCATCCACTGCTCCCACTTCATGAAAGTGGACCTGATCCATCGGTTCTTGGTGTACCCGTGCCTCGGCCTCGGCCAGCCGCTGAAACACCTTGAGGCTGTGCTCCTTAACCCAGGCAGAGAGGGAAGATTGATTGATCATCTCGCGGATCTGAGGCCAATGACGAGCCTGGCGGGCATACCCCTCCGGAGCCAGAACTTCCACCACCGCATAAAGAGCTGGTTGACCAGCACGATGCACCCGTTCAAATTTCAGATCAAATTCTCCCGCTAATCCCATCGCCTGCAGCTGCTGCAGCAAATACTCATGGGGAACACCACAATCCAGGAGAGCCCCCAGACACATATCACCGGCGATTCCGGCTGAGCAGTCAAAATAGGCCAGCTTCATGATCGACGCTCACTGCTGTTTCAGCCCTTAACCTACAGCACTTTGTGACGGCTTGTGGGAGAGATTAACCTCCGCAGATGAGAACGCAGGGATCTCAGGCTTGGGTGCAGCAGGAGCATGGAACTCCACCAGAGCCGTTGTGGTTTTTTCGGTCCACCCCACCACCCACTGGGGCTGTAGTCCCAAGAGCACCACAATCAGGGCCAGCGTGGCTGCAGGCAACCGTTCCACCAGCGTGCGTTTAGGCATATTAATCGCAGTCGCAGAGAGACGACCAAAAAAGGCGCGGTTCACCAATAAGAGGAAATAGGCCGCGGTGAGTCCCGTTCCTACCATGCACAGCAGCGTGGCAATCGGAAAGACGGGGAAACTGCTGCGGAAAACCATAAACTCGGCAATGAATCCCACCATGCCGGGCGTGCCCGCACTGGCCATCACCCCCAGGATCATGAGACTGCCCACCAGGGGTAAACCTCGTTCTGGATTTAACAGTCCCTTCAGAAGGTTGAGATCACGCGTCCCCGTGTTGGCATACACAGCCCCCACCAGGAGAAAGAGCAGCGCCGAGATCAAGCCGTGACTCACCATTTGAAAGACAGAGGCCAGGATGCTTAAGGGAGTAGCGGCTGCTGTAGCAAGTAGCACATACCCCATGTGAGCAATCGAGCCATAAGCCACGATCTTTTTCATGTCCCGTTGGGCTAGCGCATTCAAGGAGCCATACAGGACATTGATCACCGCCAGTAGCGCTAGAAAGGGGGCTGCAATCCGCCAGGCATCGGGCAAGAGATCGAGGCCAAATCTCAACAGTCCATAGGTTCCCAGTTTGAGCAAGATTCCGGCCAACAACACAGAAACAGGGGTGGAGGCCTCCACGTGGGCATCAGGCAACCAGGTGTGAAAAGGAACCAGTGGACACTTGATCCCCAGGCCAATCAGCAATGGAATCAATAACAGGATCTGAGATCCCAAGGGTAAAGGATGCTGACGCAGAGTGGTGTAGGTAAAACTGTTCACCTCACTCAACCAGGCCAGACCAAAAAACACCCCCAGGAGCAGAATACCCGAGAGCGCAGTGTAGAGAAGAAACTTGGTGGCAGCATAGCCCCGCCGGGGCCCTCCCCCAGATGGCAATCAAGAGATAGAGGGGCAGCAATTCCACCTCATAAAACAGGAAAAAGAGCAGCAGATTTTGGGCCAGGAAAGCTCCGGCAACCCCAGCTTCCAGCACCAGCAGCAAACTAAAGTACAGACGAGGACGTTCCCGCACACTACTGCCCCAGATCGCCACCGTCACCAGCAAACTGTTGAGAATCACCAGAGGCAGGGAAATCCCATCGATCCCCAGGTCATAGGTGAGGCCAAGAGGCTCTAACCAGACCAGGTGCTCACTGATCTGCAAACGGGCGGAAGTGCTATCAAAACGGAGCAGCAGCCCCAGGGAAGCGAGCAGAGTCACTCCCGCAACCCCAAGAGCCAGTATCCGCAGCTGCCGGGCGTCAGATCGGGGGTAGAGCCAGATCAGCAGACTGCCCAGGAGAGGAACCCAGATTAAAACGCTCAACATAGAAGAGTATGATGCTCCGAAAACAGCTTAAATCAGGAGGTTATGACGGGCGGGCTAGTCATTAAGGATTGCAGCAGCAGAGCAATCACCAGGATCGTGCCCAGGAGAATCGTGAGCAGGTAAAGTTGCATGCGTCCTGAAACTGAATATTTCAACCCCTCGGCCCCCATGAGGAACACCAAACTCACGCCATTGACCATGCCATCCACCAGATAGCGATCGATCCATGCAATCAGAGCAGCTCCCCAGCGGAAGGGTTGCACCACGAGGAGCTGATACATCCGATCCATATAGAAATCATGGGCTAGCAGATCCTGAAGAGCAGTCCAGGGAACGGCGGTAGGAGGGTGGCTGCGAAACAGATAGCGCCCCGCTGCAATTCCCATCCCCCCAGCCCCAGAAAGGAAAAGTAGCACCGCCAGGATCTGGATGCGTGGCGACCACTCGGGGAGGAAATGCCACCAGGACTGAAACAGGGGCACATGAACAGTCAGTCCCGCCAGGAAGACCATCGGCACCGCCATAGGCCAAAAGACTTCGGGGGCACGGCGTGTTTTGGGCTGGATCGGTCCCTCAAATACCAGTCCATAAACCCGAGTCAGATTGAAAGCGGTCAATCCATTCACCAGCAACACCAGTAACACCAACCCAGGCTGGTAACCCAGTAGATGTCAACCATGCGCAGCATGACCCAGAAGGATCCGAGGGGCAGGACAGCCACCATTCCTGCTGAGCCCACAAGAAAAGCTGCTGTGGTGGCAGGCATGCGTGAGCGCAGACCTCCCAGATGGGTAATGTCCTGGCTGACTGTGGTCAAAATTACGGCTCCCACCCCCATAAACAACAGGGCCTTGGCCACGGCATGAGTTGCGAGAAATTCCAGCGCCAGATCCGGTTGCTGCATCCCTACAGCCACAAAGACTAGCCCCAGATATGCGCTGGTGGAATAAGAAAAGGTACGTTTGATATCCACCTGAGCCAGGGCAATCAGGGAAGCACCTATTGCCGTCAGGCTGCCGGTGGCGATCAGGGCAACTGACACCAGGGGTGAAAGATCCAGGAGCGGTTCTAGCTTGATCAACATATAGGCTCCACAAGCCACCACCACAGAGTTGCGCAGAATCGAGGCTGGATTGGGTCCTTCCATCGCTTCATCGAGCCAGACATGTAAAGGAAATTGGGCACACTTGCCAATCGGTCCCCCGATCATGGCCAGGCCAATCAACGCTGCCAACCAGGGAGCTAAGTGCACCGCCGCCGCCCAATCCGCCAATTCCGAAAATGTGAAGCGGCCAGAAAAGGAAGCCACAGCAACCACACCCATGAACAACACCAGATCTCCCACCCGCTTGGTGAGGAAGGCATCGCGGGCTGCTGTCACGACCAAAGGTTGGGCATACCAGAACCCTACTAGCAAATAGGTGGATAGGGTAAGCATCTCGAGCAGGGCATAACTGAAAAAGAGGGAATCACTCAAGACCAAGCCACTCATGGCGCCTTCGAAAAAACCCATCAGGCCATAAAAGCGAGCCAGGCTCCAGTCCTTTTCCAGATATCCCAGGGCAAAAACTTGCGCTAGCAGACTCAATCCCGTGATCAGCACTACAGCCCCGACGCTAACGGGAGAAAGATCAAACACCAGATCTAGGCGTAAATCCAGGACATCCAGCCAGGGGATCACCTGCTGAACCGGAGGTTGTGTCCAGATCTGCTGCAGAATCAGAAAACCGTGGATCAGAGCAATGGCCGTCATCAACAGATTGATATAAGCAGCAGGGCGTTGCCCCGTGCGCCGGATCAGACCCACCGACCAGGGTAGGGTCAGCAGGGCTCCCAGCAGCCCATACATCGGGACCCACCAGGCAGTGTCAAGGAAGAGCTCAGACATAGATTGCAGTCATGGGCATGCGGGCTTGGTTTCACCTTATTTATCATCATTGATCCTGGTGCGGATGCCAAAGCCTTCTGCTCATAAGTGAGGTTGCCACTTGCATTTAAAAGGATTGCAGCACTGCTTCTGGCCCCACAAGAGAAATAATGGGAGTGATCAGATACTTCTGAGCCACACGAACAACATCCTCACTGGAAACGGACTGGATCAGATCGGGATATTGCTGGTCAAATTCCATCCCCAACCCCAGACATTCGTACCACCCCATGAGCTGAGCCACCTGGGCGTTAGTTTGTTTCCCCAGGGCATATTGCCCGAGCAGTTTCCGTTTAGCTCGGTTCAATTCAGACTCAGAGAGAGTGTGATGCTGGATCCGCTGCAATTCTGCCTGTAATCCCTCCAGAGCCAGTCCTGTATTCTCAGGAGCCGTACCCAGATAGGCCACAAAGGGAGCTGGATCATGGCGGGTGGCGAAAAAGGCAGAGACTTCATAGGCCAATCCCTGTTTTTCTCGCAGCTCCACAAACAGGCGACTGGACAGTCCATTGCCCAGGTAAGTGCTGAGAAGCTTTAAAACGGGATAATCAGGATCAGTCACCGCCACCCCCCGAAACCCGACCATGACAATGCTCTGGTGGGTCGGTTGATAGTGTTTATGCAGTTGGGGTCGCAGCTGGGGGCATACAGGGTGCTCAACCCAGGGCCCTTCGACTGGATCTGGGCACCAGGACTGCAGTCCATCGCTGACCCATTGGATCATCGTTTCTGGAGGCTGGGGGCCGACGAGAGAAATGACCAGTTGATCTGGACGTAAATAACGGGCATGGTAGTCCAGCAGATGTGAACGTTGCAGTCGACTGACGGACTTAAGATTGCCCTGGACCGAAGTGGCATAGGGATGATGAGGACCGTATAGGGCCATGCGCACTTGCTCAAAAGCCAGATGAAATGGCCGTTCCTGATGGGCCCGGATCGCCTGCAGGACCATGGCTCGTTCCCGTTCCACCTCCTGATGAGGAAAACTGGGGTTACAGATGACCTCCGTGGTGAGAGCCAGCGCCTCCTGCAGATCTGACCTGACACATTTCAACCCCACATCAAAATAGTCGGGGGTACTATCACAGCCCAAACTGATCCCCAGGGATTCAACTGCGGCTGCAATCTCATGGGCATCCTGAGTATGGGTCCCTTTTGTCAGTACAGCTGCCACCAGATTCGCCAGTCCCGCCAGATCGGTGGGCTCAGTTCGGCTCCCCCCTTAAAGAAAAACCGGGCGGCCACAATATCAACATGAGGATTTTCGGTCACCAGGAGCCTGATGCCATTGCTGAGGTGGAATCGATGGGCCAGTTGCGAGTTCAAGGCTGGGGGGCGAGAGGGCAGGATCAAGGGCAGACTCGAGGCATTAACACAGTACCAGTTGAGGGGCAGAGGTGGCGGCAGCAGCGGACAATTCAGGATTCAGGGTGGCCACAACATATCGCTCAATCGGGAGATATCGCTGCGCGAGTTCCTGTAACCGTTGAGAGGTCATGGTTTGCACGGTTTCGAGATACTGGCTGGCCAGATCCATCTGCGGACCTGTAAATCCAGACCAGCGGGCAACACTGTCGTAGTAGCCAAAAATGCTGGCCAGTTGCCCTGGTGACTCTGTGGAAAAAGTGAACTCATTCAGCAGGATCCGGCGAGTTCGCTCCAGTTCCTCACGGGTAAGATCGCCCCCCTGAAGCTGGCTAATCTGATCCAGAATCGTGGCTTCCACCACCTCAGCATGGAGCGGATCGAGGTAGGAACTGATGTAAAACAATCCTGGATCCTGTTGGGCAATCGAGGAGCACCCTACGCCCTGCACCCATCCCCGTTGCTCTCGCAGGATCCGGGTTAGCCGTGAAGTGCGACCATCCCCCAAAAGAGACGCTAGAAATTCCAACCCACAGGCAATGTCCCAATCACAGACACTCACCGTAGGCCAGGCCATCAGCAGACGCGTGTGCTCCAACCGAGGCAAAGTCATGGGACAACGACGGATCTCCTGCAGGCAACTTTCCTGGGGAATCTGAGGAGAGGACGGGGGGACGGAAGCACCTGGTGCACCAAAATAACGTTTGACCAGCTCCAGTGCTTGCCCAGCCTCTAACTGCCCTGTGATCACCACCGTCATCTGTTGAGGTTGATACCACTGCTGGTGGTAGTCTCGGATTAGCTGGGGAGTCAGCCCCATGACACTGGCCGCAGTTCCCAACACTGAACGGCGATAAGGATGCACCTGGTAAGCGGTTTGCAATAGCTGATGGTACGCCACATAGTCAGGGTTGTCCGCTGCCCGACGCATCTCTTCCAGAACCACCTGTCGTTCCCGCTCAAATTCATCCCCTGGGATCGACGCATGCAGTAAGATTTCGGCAAGGTAAGGAAGCGTATCCGCCAGATCTGCTGCAGCCACGGTAATGAAGTAATGGGTGTAATCCTGGCTGGTGGCAGCATTCGTAATGCCTCCACGTCCCTCAATCGCCAGATCGAGTTCTCCAGGTGCCAGCCGATCCGTACCCTTGAAAACCATATGTTCTAAAAAGTGGGAGATCCCGACCCACTCATCCGGCTCATATCGACCGCCAGTTTGCACCCAAACATCCACGGTAACGGCACTGGAGATCGGGATGGGATGAATAATTACAGTCAGACCATTGTCCAGCTGCTCCGTCAGGGCCGGTTGCAAGAGGGGTGCTAGGTTCAAAGCGCTACCGTGCGTTATATACACCCCTCATTCTAATCAGCATCCAAGCCAGCCGTGGGCTTTGGCAAAAATTAGGAGGGAGGAGGCGATTCTTGAGAGGGTTGAACCGTATGGGTCTCCTGATTGCTGGGGTGAGGCTCTTCGATGCGAAAACCAGGTGGAAACTCGTTGCTGGTACGAATCTGGTGCAGCAATTCAGAGGGAACTGCCAATCCCATCTGTTTGGCTAATCCTGCCACAATATCCCCCTTATCGATGAGTCCAGCAACCGCACCCGTGGGAGTGAGGACCAGGATCTGACGCAGATGCTGCTGATTCATGAGGGCAATAACTTCAGTGATGGTGGTATCTTCAGACACAGAAATCAACTGATCCATGGGTAACAGAATCTCAGTAAGATTCAAACGATCCCACTGACTGCGTTCAATATGACTGAGCTTTTCGGTTTTGATTAGCCCCTTGTAGCGACCATCAGATTCAGCAAAGTAGACCTCATGAGCAGTAGTCCCTTTGGCATCCTCTTGATCCTCTTCCAGGGCATGGAGATGATCGGAGACGACGAATCGATCGACAAACTCTCGCAGGCTCATGCCCAGATCCAAAACCCGGAAGTTACGGGTCATCACCTCTCCGGCCTTCAGCGAAGACAGGGTTTGTTGCATCTGGTTGTATTGGCCGTAGTTGCGGGCATTGTTGGCGATAAACAGGCCGATCAACACCAACCAGAGACCTGAGAAGAAATCTCGCTGGACCATATCCCAGATCCCCAGACCGATCAGACCCCAACCCAACCATTGCCCCGTTGTGGCTGCCCAGAGGATCCCTTTGCGTCGTTCACCAGTCAGACCCCACACGACCGCTTTTAGGATCTGCCCTCCATCCAGAGGCAGTCCTGGCAACAGATTAAAAATACCCACGATCAGGTTGACCTGGCCTAACCGCAAAAGCATCTGGGCGGCCAGGGTTTCAGAGGGGATAATCGGGATTGCCACCACTGCCGTGATCAACCAGAAGAGGCTGAGATTAACAGCGGACCTGCCAGGGCGATCCAGAAAGCACCGCGTGGATGGGGAGCATCTTTTTCAATCGCCGCAACTCCTCCAAAGACAAACAGCATGACAGCTTTCACCTTCATCCCCTGTGAAATCGCCACCAGGCTGTGGGCCAATTCATGCCCTAAAATGGACCCAAACAACCCCAAAGCGAGGATCCCGCCGCCAAGCACTGTGGCCAGTGGACCCAATGCGGGCTCCAGCCCCTTGAGATCGAGCGCATAAAAAAAGGTAAAGAGCAGGGCGATGGGAAACCAGGAATAGTCAATATAAAACGGGATCCCCAGCAAATTGCCGACACGGATTCCACCTTGCATGATGTTGGGCTCCTTTGTGATCAGTGCTGGCAGACAGTGCATCTCTCATGCTAACCGTCCCCCTGAGCCCAGGGGCTGATGAAGCAGCTTTCCTCAGGCATCTGTGCTGATCTGGTCTATTTCTACTCTAGTCGCGGAATGGGGCAGACAGACACCCTTGGCGACTTAAGATGATCTTTAAAAGGTCACAACATCCCGTAAGCTAGGGGGCGAGAGCCTGCTGAAATAATTGTGTCGTGGAGTCATCTCAGAACTGATGCTAGAGCTTGGTCTATGTATGACAATTAAGAATGAGGCCAATTGCATTGGTCGCTGTCTAGATCAAATTGTTGATTTGTTCTCTGAAATCATAATTCTGGATACAGGTTCAACTGATAACAGCAAACAGATCCTGCAGAATAGATACGGAATTCAACCCCTAGATGTTCAGTTAAGTGAGCAGAAGTGTTATTTGCTGGCAGAGGCGAGAAATTATGGATTTAGCTTACTCAAGACCCCATGGATTCTGAGTCTTGATGCTGACGAGGTTATTACTAGAGAAGAGCTACTGACTTTTCTTCAGTCTTCTCCAGAAAAGATGGTCTCAGGTTATTTCTGTCGTTGGGATAATTATGAACAAGAGGGTAATAACTTTGAAGACTATAAGCTCTTCTTCTTTAGGAAAGGGATGCAAAAGCGTGGTTTTATTCATGACAATGTTCAGCTTGATATTCGCGAAAAAGGATTGAAAGCAGCCTGGTTCGATCCAGTAATTGTAAAACACTATCCTGAGGTCAACAAAAAGCCTATAAGCGATCCTCCTATCTTCAGGGATTATTATGTGCAATCCAAAAGCAGCCCTCCTGGTATCGCAGCTACTGGTTTCTTGGATACACCTACTATCAACAGGGAAATATCGAGAAGGCTATGCACTACCTTTCGATCATCAGTGAAACTCATAGCCATTTCTTTCCGGTTGAGTGCTTAAATAGCAAGATGGTAATGGCCGAGATTTATGCTTACTTAATGTTAAAGGACGAAGTTCATAATACTCTGCAGGATGCTCTCAACTTTTATCATCAGATTGCCGATGATTTTGAAGTTCAGATCAATTTTCGTATGCGCAGCTGGTTAGAGACTGCTTTCCATGATTGTCAGGTGAACAATTTATCCCAAATTAAGGCCTATCGATTTGCCTGCTAGCTTGATTCAGAATCAGAAAATACGTATGAATAGCAAGCCAAGAGTCTGTTTTTCTTTTCCAGGTAATCTCAGTACTCCTCACTCCACCTTTGGGGTACATTTCTTAAGTCTTGTTCCCTATTTACAGGACTTTTGACTATGAACGAGGAAAGGGTAGGGGTCACCCCGACTACCCATCAGCCAGGATGAGTTTGTCACAACACCATCCTCTCAGTTGATGCGCTTTCTGCTGGGTTTTCAGCCCTCGTCTGCGGACCAACCTCTTCTGTTGGCGATTGACCATACCGACTGGCCACGACTCTATGCTCCTATCTTGAAAGAACCGACATTTGTTGGCGCAGCCTGCCGCAGGCATAACCCCTCAATCGACGCGGGGTGTCCATGTATCCCGACGCTGATCTTTCAGGTACGGCGCGGGACTTATAGCAACCCGATCCCCCCCATGTGTTAAACCAGCATTTAAACCAGAAGCAGCAAGCAGGCAGGACTTGCCATTGAATGCATTGCCTCCAGCTGATCCTGCGGGTAGCTTACACACTAACAGGTGTGTTTAGAAGGTGAAGTTCATGTCAATCCGTGAAATTGTCAAGCAGGTGTTTGCCACCCAGCATCTGAATCGTGACCAGGAGTTAATGATCCAGCGAGCCCTGTGTGAAACCCGATTACTGGAAGAGGAAGCTGAAGCATTGAATGAACTGCTAACCGCCATGTCCACAGGTGGGATCCAGCATTGGTCACGGCAGGCATGAGTAAGAACTACCTGAGGGGCCTTAAGGTGGAGGTGTTCAAGTTCCCCAGTGCTGATCGGAGATGGACCTCACCTCTGTAATTCTGGATACGAACATTTTCGTGGCGGCTGGCTTTAGGCCTGGCAGTGATGCTGGGCGGATTCTGGAACTGGTCCGTTCAGAAAAGCTCTCCATGATCTGGCATGAACAGACCCTGGAGGAGATCCGTCATATCATCAACAAAATTCCGCCCCTGGCTCGTTCCTGGTCAGGTACGGCCCCGCTTTTTTCCCCTGAGCGATCTTATCCCTGGCCCCTGAGTATAGAAGATTTCCACCATATCCCCGATCCTGCTGATCGCAAGTTTGCGGCCCTAGCGGCGGCGACGGGGGGGACTTTGATCTCGCTGGATGCTGATCTGCTTACCACCCGGCATCTAGCTTTCCCTTTGATTTTGCGCCCACACGAGTTTTGGCAGCGATGGGGCCAGGAGGATCAAGATAGGGGGGAGGCCTGATCGGAAATGCCCTCGCCATCTAAAAAACTATTTCGAAATCAGGGGAAACCCGTCGGAACTGATTAAGATCTCCAGTAACTTCTCCCGATCTATTGGGCTTAACTGCAATCTGAGGTGAGGGCCAATGCCAAATAACACCGCTGCGCAGCTGAGCTGGTTACAGCAACACACCGATCTGGGGCTTTTGCCTGAGGCGAGCTTGCGGGCCTTGCTACCCCTGATCCAGACGACCACTTTAGAGGCCAATCAGATTCTGGTTACAGAGGCTCAGGAGGTCGCAGGCCTATACATCATTCAAAGTGGGCGACTGGAGACCTTTTCTACCCGTCAGTCTCAGCGGGTATGGGGAACCAGTCTTCTGCCCGGAGCTCTTGTGCATCTGCAGGAGTTGTTATTTCAGCAATCGGCTCAGCGCACCGTTCTGGCTTTATCCAGTGCTCAGGTCTGGTGGGTGCCTGCTCAGGATTTTCAGGAATGGATCGAACGTTATCCCCAGATCCGATCAATCTTTACGCAGCAATTGGCCCAGCAACTGGCGGAGGTCACAGCCCAGCTTAATTATGAGCAACAGCGTCAAGAAACCCTGCTTCCCTATCGTGTTCCCAAGGTGGCGCGGGGGATTGTAGGTAACAGTCGTTATGCCGTGCGTCTACGCCACCAGATCAAAGAGGCTGCTGAAGATCGCGAACCAGTGCTGGTTTTCGGGGAACCTGGTCTGGAAAAAGATAACTGCTGTGCCCTGATCCACTTTAGTTCTCCCCTGCGCCGTCAACCCCTGATCAAAATTTCTGCCAGCCGTCTGCAGTCCAGTGGTGCAGATCTGTTTGGCCGCCTGGGGGGAAAACCCGGACTATTGGATTGGTTAGGGGAGGGATCGCTGATCATCAACAATGCCCAGGATCTAGACCCACAGTTAATCCCCAAAATTGCCCAGCTATTGGCACAGGGGATCTATTTTCCAGTTTCTCGAGAGGATGAACTAGATGAACTACAGGCAGAACCTCATCGCTGCCATTCACAGATTTTATTGATCAGTGAGCGGGTTTTGCCAGAATTGCAACCGCTGGTGCACCACCTGATCAAGGTTCCGCCACTGCGAGTGCGAAAAGCAGACATCAAAACCCAGGCAGATTACTATCTCTCACTGGCCACCCGTTCCCGAGGATTAAGCAAACCCAGGATCTCGCCCGAAGCCCTACGGCGTCTACAAAGCTATGATTTTCCGGGCAACTTAAGAGAATTAAGAAATCTCACGGATCGGGCGCTGCTCCAGTCAGCAGGAGCTTCTGTTCTGACCGAGGAGGTGTTCTGGTCCACCCAGGTAAAGGGGAAACAGCTGCGCCTGAATCTACTCAATCTCTACCCCGATCTGCGCAAATTTCTCCGCAGCCCCTGGTGGCCGGATCGGATCAACACCTGGCTGGTTGTGCCTGCCTTTGCCATGGTGGTCTTCATCCTGTTTTGGGGACCTCAGGATCGGGAACACAATCTGGGTCTGAATCTCTTCTGGGCCTGGTGGTGGCCGGTGGTGTTGCTGCTCTTTCCCTTTCTGGGCCGGATCTGGTGTGCCGTCTGCCCATTCATGATCTATGGCGAAGTGGTGCAGAAGCTTTCCCTCTGGCTGGTACCTCGTCAGCTACGCAAATGGCCCCGACCCTTGCTGGAAGATTGGGGGGGATGGGTACTCTTTTTAATGTTTGCCCTGATCTTTATCTGGGAGGAGGTCTGGGATCTGCCCAACACGGCTTACCTCTCCGCCTGGCTATTGTTGCTGATTACGGCGGGGGCGATCATCTGCTCGCTGTTTTTTGAACGGCGTCTCTGGTGTCGGTATCTCTGCCCCATTGGGGGAATGAACGGCCTCTACGCCAAACTGGCCATGATCGAGTTGCGGGCGCAGCAGGGCACCTGTTCTGCAGAATGTACGACTTACCAGTGCTACAAAGGGGGGCCAGCGAAGGGAGAGGGAATGGAGACAGAGGGTTGCCCCCTCTACTCGCATCCTGCCCAACTGGAGGACAACAAAGACTGTGTTCTCTGCATGACCTGCCTGAAGGCCTGTCCCCACCGCTCCGTGGAACTGAATTTGCGTCCCCCCGGGATCGAACTCTGGACCACTCATGTTCCCCGATCTTCAGAGATTGCCCTGTTACTACTCCTTTTGGGAGGCATCTACCTGCATCGACTGCCGGAGATCCAGACCTTACTGGGGATCCCTGTTTCGGTGCAGGATTTTTGGCCGCATCTGCTGATCTCGATGCTGGTGCTCTGCCTGCCCCCCCTGATCCCGATCCTGGCTTATGGTCTGTTGAACCTACTGCCTCGCAAACCACGCCCTTTTGCCGAGCTAGTTTATGGATATTTGCCCCTGGTGCTGGGGGGAACCCTGGCCCATTACCTTCCTGCTGGATTGGGTGAAGCGGGTCGGATCCTGCCTGTAACCTGGGCAACTTTTGGTTTGCCGTCAGAGGGGTTACCGCTTCTGATTGCTCATCCCGCAGTGATCACATTTCTCCAAGGAAGCACACTGATCCTGGCAACTTTACTTTCAGTTGCACTTACCCAAAAGATTGCTCGCCAGTCCCTGTCGTCACTGCTTCCCCAATGTCTGGGAGTGGTGGCGGTGTGCATAAGCCTCTGGAAACTGATTGTGGTGGGATCGACCTGAGTCAGCCTGATGTTACAGAACATCAATTTACCTATACTCAGTTTAATACTCTGCAAGATATCGAGAGATCGGTTTGATAAAATTAAATCGTAGATAAGCCTCTCAGTTTTATTGTTTTGCAGCGATTCCGATCCGTATTATTGCCTATTCTTCCTCTCGCAAGAATTCTATCTGAGACTGGATCGTGAGATGCAAGTTAGCAGATTTAGCAAGCGATGGCCAGCAAGCTTTCTAAATCATAAATTTGCAGATCACAGGTGAAGAATCTCAGTAGGGGGTGGGGGTATTGGTGCTGTGAGAGCTGACAGGTGCCTATCTTCCTGATTGCTGGTGTCATGGCCGTTAGTGTTCTGGAGGTAATTATGTCTCGTGAGCTGATCAATATCATGGAGTATCTGGCTCTGGGTGAATTGGAGCAGGAAGTTAGCACCCACTATGCCCATCAAAATGTCTTTTTTGAGTCAGACGAACGCCAATTGGTGCTACAACGGATCCTGAATCAAATGCCACCCGTTTATATGTGGCTATGCCCAGAAGACTGTCCTGATCTGACCCAATTAACACCTACAGAACGTCAACATCTACATCAGGTTGTGACCCATGAAATTCAGGAACAGGCGCACCGGGCCGCCCCCCCTCCCTGTGCACTGGGCAATCTTATGACGGAAGTTTATTACTAGTCAATGCTGTTTTATAGCAAGTCATTTATCCGAGACCAGTATTGTGGAGTTCCCGGTCATGACATCTTCTTCATCTAGCAACTGTCACCTGTCTCCTTGTGTGATGGCAGAGATTAAGGAGCAACTTTCGTCGTATCCCCTGATCTCCGAAGCAGAGGTCTTAAGGCTGATTCAGGAGGCTGCAGATCAGTTGCCACCCAGTTATATTTCTCTATCCTGCGAAGTGAATGGGACAAAGGATGAGCGGGCCTCTCTGCCCCGACCCCTGCGGCGACAATTGAAGCGTGTCGTAGGGCAGGTGCTGAAGCAGAATCGGGCGCGAGGAGATCTGAAGTTTCAACCATCCGACCTGAACACACCTGAGTATTATTACGGATAGATGATGAAGCTAGCGGTGATAGCTCGTGTTGCGCTGGATCATGTGGGTCCGGTAAAGTTGCTCCACCAGCAGCAGCACCGCCAATTCATGGGGAAAAGTCAGTTTTGACAAACTCAGGCACTGATCAGCCCGTTCTACCAGTGTGGGGCTCCAGCCCTCAGGTCCGGCC
Source organism: Synechococcaceae cyanobacterium SM2_3_1 (assembly GCA_012030715.1). GTDB lineage: Bacteria > Cyanobacteriota > Cyanobacteriia > Thermostichales > Thermostichaceae > JAAUUJ01. The sequence continues at coordinate 22,860 of JAAUUJ010000045.1, forward strand.
ACGACAAAGACAGGGTTGTGACTGATCTGGGTTTGCATCCATTCCGCAAATTCTAAAGAACTGTATTCTCTTCCCGCTTCCATGAGCAGGATCAGGCGTTCCTGGGGCTTAAGGAGAGCCAGAAGCTGCCGAGCTTCCTTCTCGATTGTAGAATCTTTGATTTCTTGAAAATCAATCTGGGGCAACCGTTTCAAATACTCCATGATCCCCTCCCGGATCCAGGGAGTTTTTACTTTGCCAACGGTGATGACCTTTAGTTTCATCTTGTCGATCGGGTGTCAGGGCTGGAGATTGATCCAGAGCATTTCATGTGGGTTGCTGATGGGGCAAGGTAACCCTGAACTGTGTAACCCGATTATCGCTTTGGACCTGAATATCCCCGCCCAAAACTTCCACGGCCTTGCGTACCAGAGGGAGTCCTAATCCAGTACCGCCTTGCTGATAGCGATCCAGGGTAGTAACTCGATGGAATTTCTCGAAAATGCGGGGCAAATGCTCTTTTGGGATCTCAACTCCTGTGTTGATCACATGAAAGGAAATATGTTGGGAATACTCGGCCACGATCATCTGGATCGATTCTCCAGGTGGCGTATACTTAACGGCATTATTGAGCAGCTCACTCAGGATTCGGGTGAGCAAGCCTGGATCAGAAATGAGATTCAGCGGTTGATCGGGTACCGCCTGTTTGAGTTGTAGTTGACGTTCTTGACAGCGTAATTGGAAGGGTTCCAGAAGACTTGGGATCCATTCCTGGAGTGAAATGGGAATCAACTGCGTATTGCGCTGGCCAGACTCCAATCGTTGTAGATCTAAGAGATTATTAACTAGCTCTACTTCCTTCTGCCATTCCTTTTGGAGCAGCTGAAAATAACGGGTTTGCCTCTCATTCAGACCTGTAATCTCCAGCATGGTCAGGGCCATCTTCATACTGGTTAAGGGAGTACGTAGCTCATGAGAAACCAGATGCAGAAACTCCTCCTTCAGCTGGTTAAGTTCCGTCAACTGGTAAACCTGATCCTGAGTTGCCTGGAAGAGACGGGCCTGTCGGATGCCAATACCACATTGATTCGCAATCTGTTCTGCCAAGCGAATCTCCTGGAGGAGAAAGGCCTCGCGTGGCGCACGAACCAACTGCAGGAATCCGATCAATTGATCCCCATCCTGAATCGGGCAGAGCACCAGCGTTAACCAGCCCTGAGAAGTGGAGTGGCCGGAGAAAAAGACAGTATGCCTTTGCTGAAGTTGTAAAAAAATCTGCGGATCAAGCTGCGTTAGCTGGTTCTGGAGAGTGGGTGTAGACCCAGAATATTGATATTCAATGGTGTAACTGCTCTGATCCTGATTAAAGCTGCCAATCAAGCAGAATCCCAAATGCAAGCCTCCGCACAGCTCCCTCACCGCAGCCTGCAGGATCTCTTTTTCATCCAGGCTGGAGCGCACTTCATCGGTGATCACCCGCAGGAGTTGTTCATAATCAATGGATTGGATCAATTCGGCATTGCGCACTTCTACCTGGTATCGAAGTTCGGCATTGGTGGCCTGCAGTTGCTCAAAAAGTTGCGCTTGCTGAATGGCAATGGCCAGCTGATCGGTAATGGCTCGGGCCAGATCAATTTCCTGATCACTCCCGATCCGTTGGGGGTGAAAATGATGAAATGCGAATGCTCCCCAGATCGTTTGATTCACCTCAATAGGAGTGATTAGCCATCCTCCTGGAAAACACTGGGACAACTCCTGGTACAGAGAAGTCTGCAGGTCTTGTGTATTCTCAATACATACTGTGAGAATTTTATGTGCTGGTTTAGTCCTCCCAGGTTCTGAGTCTGGAAGCTCACCTTCTTCCATGATGGGTGGAGGGCTATCCTGGCGATAGCTAGAACGACTAATCCATACCCCCTGATCCTGAAGCAGCTGAAAGATCAGCACTTCGCCAATTTCTAGCAACTGACCTACTGCTTTTGTCGTTGTTTCAAATACAGTTGGCAAATCTAAGGAGCGGCGAATTCCCTGAGTAATCTCGTTCAGGATTTGCTCCAAACTAAGTTGATTTAATAACTGTTGTTCTGCCTGTTTGCGGTCAGATACATCCTGGAAGTAAGCTGAGATACCTCCGTCTTCTGTGGGATAGGCATGCACTTCATACCATGACTGGGTCGGTTCATAGTAACCCTCAAAGATCCGAGCTTCTTCCTTGATCTTGATTTGCCGTAGCTCCTGATAAAAGATCGTATCGAGTAGATCGGGCTGCAAGGCCCAGAGACTTTTGCCGATAATTTGTGTCTGTGACTTCTGCAGCATCTGGGCAAAGCGATCATTGCAGTAGGTGATAGACCAATCGGGATCAACGGCAAAGAAGGTATTGGTGATGCTTTCCAAAATATTCCGAGAAAGCTGAATCGCCTCTTCCAGAGCTAGCTCATAGCGCATTTGCTCTGATATGTTCCGCGTTGAAGTCTGGATCTCGAGGGGTTGACCATTGTGAGTATCTCGCACCAGAGTAGAGAGGGTTTCCACCCACAGGTACTCTCCATCCTTCTGTTGCACGCGATAACGGATCAGTTGCGGTCCAGCATCGACCAGGAGAGCCTGATGAGTTTCGTAAATGGCGGGAATATCCTCAGGATGAATAAATTCATAGGCTGAATGACCCATCATTTCCTCGGGTTGATAGCCCAATAGAGATTGGCATACTGGCGAAACATAGAGATGGATCCCCTCCAGGCTGTGCCGCATGACCAGTTCTGAAGAGCTTTCTGTTAACAATCGGAACCGATCTTCACTGGCCCTAAGCACTTCTTCGGTTTGTTTGCGTTCCGTTATATCTCTGGAAACACAGAGGATCAATCTGAGATTCCCATCCTGATCTTTCTCGGGGGAAAGGACCATCTCAAAGGATCGCACCCCCTGAGTGGTCGGAGTCTCAAACTCGATCTGTTGCGGCTTTCCTGAGATGATTACCTGATTTGCGGCTGCTTCCCAGACCGTGACCATTTCCGCCGACAAACCCAGCTCCCGGCAGGTTTTTCCCAGAAAGGCTTTGGTCGGCATCCCCGTCACCCGGCTGATCTCTGCGCTAACGTACACATGGCGAAAGTTAAGATCAAAACGCTCCACGATCTCAGGTGAGTTGTCCAGCAAACTTTGGAAGTCCTGAACACGTAGTTGCGCAATGTGCAAACAGACCTGCTGGATCCGCTGCCGTCGCACTAACCCGAGACAGTATCCCCGTTCATCCACGACAGGACTACAACTGATCTGCCGTACCTCCATCCAGTTCAGCAATTGCATCGGATCGGAGTACTCTTGAACAGGAAAACAGTGGAGTTGAGAGGTGAGGATCTCAGTCATCTGATCCTGGAGATGCCCTTGAGTTTGCTGAAGATGCCGGAGCAGATCCTTCTCAGTCACCAGTCCTAACAGTTGCTCAGGTGCCCCCACCAGGACATAGCCAATATCACCATCCGCCCCAGATGCCTGAATTGACGGCAAGGCGGCAGAAAGGGGGGCAGTAGGATCGATCCACACAGGTTGTCCGTCCAGAAGATCCTGTAAAGATACGATGGGATCCAAAACAGTAGCCATCCTGAGCGGGAAGAACACTTAATCAATCTAGCAGGTGTAAAGAGTTACATATGAGTTACATATGAGTAAATGTATAGATCTTTTGTCAGCATGTTAAACCGATCCTGTCGATTTATGCTCCTGAAATTGAACAAAACGACTTTCATGTCCACAGCTGTTGCATCACGATTTCAAATCTTAAATGCTGTCCCCCAGGATCCGTATTCCAGGGCTCGTCCTCGGGCAGATGCCACCACTTCCCCACTAACGGTCACGCGATCTTCCCACCCACCATCGTCAATGTTGGCCAGCCCACCAGTTCCCAGCCTTCAAAAGGACTCCAGCCACACTTGGTCAGCAAGTCTTCCCGGCGCACCGGCTTGACCGTCTCCAGATCCACCAGCACCAGATCGGCGTCATACCCCACCTGCAGGCGACCCTTATTTTTGATCTGGTAGGCCTCTGCCGGAGCCTGACACATCCAGCGCACCACCTGAGCCATGCTGCAATGTCCCTGTTGGGCACAGGTCAACATCAGGGGCAGAGAGGTTTCCACTCCAGGCATCCCCGAAGGAGACTCAGGATAGGGGCGGGCCTTTTCCTCCAGGGTATGGGGAGCGTGATCGGTGGCGATCAGATCTAGAACTCCATCCTGTAAGCCCTGCCAGAGGATCGCCTGGTTTTCGGGGGAGCGCAGGGGAGGATTCATCTGGGCTAGAGATCCCAGACTGATGTAGTCTTCAGTGCTCATCAACAAATGCTGCGGGGTCACTTCCGCGGTTACCCATGCAGGTTTATGGCGGCGCAGCAGCTCCACTTCCAGCCCCGTAGAAAGATGCAAAATATGCAGACGGTGACGGTAGCGGGTGGCCAGAGTCAAGGCCAGTTGGGTGGCTTCCAGGGCTGCCTGTTCGTCCTGAATTAGGGAGTGGATGGAGACCGTTAACTGATCCTCATACATTTCTCGCCGCGCCTGAATTCGGGCCTGATTTTCAGCATGGACAGCGATCAGGAGATCTGTCTCAGCAAAGATCCGATCTAGCACCTCCACCTGATCCACCAGCAGCTCCCCGTGCATGGATCCCATAAAAATCTTGATGCCGCAGGCCCCACGGATTGTCTTAAGATCCTCGAGGTTGTGGGCGGTGGCCCCGATGAAGAAGCCGTAATTGACCACGCTTTTGGCTGCAGCTCGAGCCAGTTTGTCATCCAGGGCGAGTTGGGTGGTGGTGGTAGGAACCGTATTGGGCATTTCCAGAAAGGAGGTCACACCCCCATGGGCGCAGGCATGACTGGCGGTGGAGAGATCCTCTTTGTGTTCCTTGCCGGGCTCGCGAAAATGAACTTGAGGATCAATGACTCCCGGCATCAGCAGTTTTCCCTCGGCCTCGATCACCTCGTCCACATCCGTCAGGGGCATACCTACAGGCAGAAGGCTGCGATCGATCTGGGTGATCCGATGTTCATCAACCCGCAGATCTCCCTCAAAGAGTTCTCCATTGGGCAGAACCATACGAGCCTGATGAAACACAATGGCCATAGCTTCTCCTCCACAAGGGCCTGATCCCCTGACCACTGATAGTTCTAGCAGACAGGGATGACAAGGATCCTCCCGAAATCCAGCGCAACCGTCAATTGGGTTCCCCTTCCTCACATCTCTCCGATCAGGAGGTCTCAGTGGACTACAGTCAGCGATGGATGGTAAGTAAGATCACTATCTCACCAGGCCAGTTGTAACTAAAAATCAGATGGCTTGCATGAATTACTGGG
>JAAUUJ010000217.1 GCA_012030715.1 Synechococcaceae cyanobacterium SM2_3_1
CGTAACCGTGCCTACTAAATCCCCATTCTTTTCATCTGGGCGATGGTAGATAAGCAGGTCTTCCGACTGGGTGTGCCCAAACGGTGGTAGTAGAGTTCTGAAAGTAGTTGGTCTCTTCAAACTCGCTCTCAGCAGCAGGTTGATCAAAGCGACTGTAAAAGAAGCCCTGATGATCATGGGTCCAGCTGGCACCCGAGAATTTGATCCACTGCAGATGATCCTCTAGATCCTGTCCCGTTTCCACCTGCCGTACCCGCCATTCCTGCCAGTCCGAGCCAGACTGAGAGAGTCCATAGGCCATGAGCGCGCCATCCTCACTGACGGCTAACCCGGAGAGCGCCAGGGTGCCATCCTCCGATAGCTGGTTAGGATCCAGAAGCACCTGTGGTTCTGCCTCCAGCGATGCCAGGGTGTAGAGCACACTTTGATTCTGCAATCCGTCATTCTTGAAATAGAAGAAGCGATCGCCCTGGCGAAAGGGAGCGCTGTACTTGGCAAAGTTCCACAGGTGTGTCAGTCTGTCCCGCAATGGCGAGCGCACAGGGATCGCCTCCAAAAAGGCAAAGGTGACCTGATTTTGAGCTTTGACCCAGGCCGCAGTCTCTTCAGCATCCAGATCCTCTAACCAGCGGTAGGGATCGGCGACCTTGATGCCGTGATAGTCATCCATGTGCTCTGTCGTGGTGGAGTGCGGGTACTCCAGGGGAGTTTGTGCCATCGCAAAAAGTCCTTTTGTGAGACTAGACTATTGATCAAGCCCTAGGCGGGGGAGCGAGCCCGAGACAATGGGGAGGTGGAATTCTTAAGATAGAGTCAATCAAGACAGATGAGGAACCCATGGGCTCTACTACGGTTAAACTGTACTGTTCGCTAGGATTAGTTTCCTACTTACTGCTGCTGGGAGGCTGTGCCCCGGATGGGTTTCGCACTCCCAAGCCCAGTCTTTCCAACAATAGCCTGAACAGTGTTTTTCCCGATCAGGAGCCTGCCTTCACTGAGGATGGGCGGTTTATTGTGTTTTCTTCAGCCCGGAACGGGAATCAGGCCATCTATCTATTTGACACCTTTCAAGAACGTCTGGTTGATCTGCCCAATCTCAACTCCAACCGAATTGCCAATAGTTCTCCCGATATCAGTGGCGATGGCCGCTGGATCGTTTACATTTCCAACCAGTTGGGCAAATCTGAGGTCTTCCTTTACGATCGGCAGACAAGTCGCATTGAGAATATCAGTGGCCGCATTCCAGGCGATGTCCGCAACCCCACGATCAGCGGCGATGGCCGATTTATTGCCTTTGAAAGCAACGGCTCCGGTCAGTGGCATATCGAGATCTTTGATCGCGGCAGCATCAATGAACCGCAATCTTCTCAGCAAACCCAACCTGAAGCGAACTCAACCCCAGGGTCATCCCGTTAGTTTCCCTGATTATTTCTGCAGATGGGCGCGGGCTGCACTCACGGCAAACACAAAACAGGCAATCGTCAGGGGAACACTGAGGACAAGGATCGCTGTGGTAACCTCAGGACCATAGTCAGGAACGCCAGAGGCAAGCTCGAACACTGATCCCACCGCCGCAATCGCCGAGATCGAGGCACCCATTAACAAAAGATAACTTTTCAGTCCGGTATACATGAGAGTTGCGCATTAAGGAACATCAGGATACCCGAGGCACCCGCCTTATTTTGCCATTATTGCAGGGTGAAGCTGGCTGCTTTCTCCTTGTTTTCTGGGCGGGAAGGGTAAGTATCATCCAGGCCGAATCTTCTTGAGCTATGCCTGCCTGAGTTCTGTCCTCAACTGAACAGTTTCTCGGGGGTTAAACCTCTCTACAAGATCCGTTGAATTCAAATAGTTTACATCCTACCTGGATTAATTGAATGAAAGTGTATAAACTAGATACTCAGGTTTTGCTTTCATTGTCTATGATAAATTATTATACCTCGGTGTGTTCCCTTTCCGTGAGTGTCCTGAATGGTCCATAAATCGTCGTCGCCGAAGTTCATATATATACCGTGATCAACCCATTTGACCTGATCACCTGGGAGCCCTACAGATCTCAATGAAGACATTAAGCTCATTCCTGGCCATTGCGCTCTCCCTCGTTAGCTATACCGGGCTTGCGCAGGTTCAAGCTTCCCTGTTCACCTCATCCACGCAGGCCCAAACCCTGGGAACTCCTGAAGTTAACAATGGTGCGGGACAGGTTACGCCAAAGATGCCTGAGACTCCCACCTCAGGGGCAGCTCCGACTCTGTCTCCCCTGCAGATCAGGTTATATACGGGTCTGGGAGTGATGACGGTCCTCTTGGGGACGGGAATGTGGTTGCTGTGGAACCTGCGACGCAAAGAAAGATTTTTCAAGGCAATTTTTGAGAATGCCGATTTTGCCATCTGCCTCGTGGATCCTGATACCCAACGATTTTTGCAATTCAACGCTGCTTTTGAAAAGCTGTTGGGCTACAGCAGTGCCGAAATTAACCATCTAACGCTGGAAAGTATTTGGGTCCACAACGAAGATAACACCGAAGATACCGCCCTGACCGTGTTGCAAACTCCGCAAATCATGTTAGGGGATTACCTGGGGGATCAGTGCCTGCGCCGCAAAGATGACTCATTTCTCTATGCAGAGGTGAAGTCTATTGATCTGCTGCAGAGTCACCAACCGCCGGTCTGCCTTACCCTGCATGACATCACGGATCGCAAGCAGACAGAAATGACACTGCATCACAATGCGACCCATGACTGGTTAACTGGGTTACCGAATCGCACTTCATTTATGTTGCAGTTGCAGCAGGCCTTTCATCACATGCTGGAACAGCGGACCGTGATTGCGGTGCTGTTTATTGATCTGGATGGTTTTAAGGTGATCAATGACAGCCTGGGGCATTCGGCTGGGGACGAGCTTCTGGTCATGATCACCGACAAACTGAAGAAAAGTCTTCACCCTGGGGAACGTATGGCCCGCTTTGGGGGAGATGAATTTGTAGTCCTGCTGGAGTACATCTACGAGGTTCGTGATGCGGTGCGGGTAGCAGAGCGCATTATTCACTCCCTGAAGCAACCTCTAGAACTGCGCGGGCAACAGATCCATATCAGTGCCAGTATTGGTATTGCCTGCCGCCAGGGCTTTCTGGAAGAAACGCAGCAGGAGCAACAACGACCAGAACAGATCATTCGGGATGCAGATATCGCCATGTATCGGGCCAAGGGTCAGGGGCGGGCTCGTTACGCAGTCTTTGACGAAACCATGCACCAGCATGTCCTGCGCCGCCTGCAGATGGAAACAGAACTCCGTCGCGCCCTCGATCGGGGAGAGTTGTCTGTCCTTTACCAGCCCATTGTGCAGCTGACTTCTGAACAGGTCGTCGGCTTTGAGGCCCTGATTCGCTGGAATCATCCTCAATGGGGACCCATCTCTCCAACCGAATTTATTCCTCTGGCGGAAGAGACCGGCTTTGTGGTGGTGATCGATCAGTGGATGCTCCATCAGGTCTGCTGGCAGCTGGTGCAATGGCAGTCCTATCTCTCTCCAGAAATTCCCCTATGGGCCAGTGTCAATCTCTCGGGACGGCATCTTTCTCAGCCCCATCTTGTGGAACAGTTGCAGATGCTGCTCTCCATGACGGGGCTCTCCCCCAACAGCTTGCATCTGGAAATTACGGAGAGTCTGATCACAGGGGATCACCTGGGGGTCAGTACCACCCTGCAGCAAATCCGTCAATTGGGGGTGGAGCTCAGCATTGATGACTTTGGCACGGGGTATTCTTCCCTGAGCCGTCTGCACAACTTCCCCATCAATACTTTAAAAATTGATCGTTCTTTTATTGGTCGCCTGGGGCCTAAAGGGGAAAATGATGAGATGATTCGCATGATTGTTACCCTCGCCCATAGCCTGGGAATGGATGTGGTTGCAGAAGGCATTGAAACCAGAGATCAGTTAAATATCCTGATAGAACTGCAATGTGAGTTTGGCCAGGGATATCTGATCTCTTACCCCCTGGATGCCAAGATGGTAGAACGACTGTTACATGTGAATTACATGTTGAAGACTGGGTAAGCCAGAGTGACTGAGATCCCCACAATCAATTTTCGCAGCCGAGACGCTATCCTAGACGGAGGCATTCAGGGAGAGATGAGCGTCCATGCTGGCTTCGCTTCTAGATAATCTCTATGGGGTCTGGTTCCTGCCCCAGCAAACTTTACGGACCTTGAGATCCCAGCCTCAATTGGGCCAGGCCGTTCTGGTGGTGGCCGTGTTGAATTTGGTGGATACTGGACGTCGTCAGGGTTTTGGGGTGAGCGAACTGGCCAGCAGTATTCTCTGGGGGGTGGCTGGCTGGTTATGTCTTTCTGCGCTTCTCAGTCTTTTGGCCTACAGCTGCGGAAAAACAAGCGCTTTACGAGAGATCCTGGTCCTTTCTGGGTTTGCAGGAATTCCCTGGTTGCTCCTGGCTCCGGCTCAAGCCATGGGAGGTGTGGCAGGGGTTCTGCTCGCTCTGGCAGCACTGGGATGGTTTCTCTATTTGCAGGTGCAGGCAGTCGCCGTGGCTCTAGATCTGAGCTGGCAACGGTTGGTGCTGCTGATTCCGCTGGCTTTTGCCTCAATTTTTGTTGTCGTCGGTTGGATCGGCAGTGGATTGAGAGTCTTGGCTTCACTGGGCTAGGCGGTGAGCGATCCTTAGTCAGGAGTTCGCTGCAGTTCGGGTTTTTCTTCAGCCACGATAGCGCCCTCAACCGGACAGACCTGCAGGCAAATGCCACAGTCAATGCAGGTGGAAAAGTCAATCCAGTAAAAATCTGTGCCCTTGGCATTCTTGGTGTCGCCAGGATGAATGCAGGCCACAGGACAGGCAGCCTCACAATCCGCAATCCCCTCGCAGATATCCGTGATAATAGTGTGTGGCATAGCCTTTCGCTCCTTTTTTAACCTTTGCCATTCTAGTCGAACCCGAACAGATTCCAAACAGCGATTCGGGTCAAGAGGAATTAGACATCTCCAGGGATATCCTGCTGCCACCACTGTCGCAGAGGTAAATAGAGAATCGGGGCCCAGAGACTGCTGAGAATGGCAGATGTGAGGGCCGTGCGTTGATGGTTAGCCCAGATCACGGATAGCGAAGGGGGGCCCACGCTGTTCGCCAGGGTAGGCTGCCACTGAATCAGAGTCAAGAATGTCCACTGCAGGGCCAGGATGGTCTGGGCGACGACCACCATACCGAAGACAATCAGGGCGATGGAAATGAAATCTTCCTGAATATATCTTTGCTTCTGGAGCCGGGCAGTCAGAATACCCACCACCGCCAGACTGAGGGAATGGGTGGGTTGAGGATAGGAAAGGCCATCCTGGATCCAGCCCAGAACAATCCCCGCCACCGCCCCCTGCCACATATTCCGGCGGACGCTCCAGCACACCACCCAGATCAAGGGCCAATCGGGAGTTAGTCCCATGAGTTCCAGACTGGGAACCCGCACCCAGGGAGCTAAGGAACAGGCCAAGCCTGAGCCCGCGGTGCCAACCCAGATGAGAGCGCGTTTAATAGGCAGTGGCAGTCGGTCCATAAGTATAAATTACGCCCCATTCCAGCAGACCCAGGGGGGCCGTTAACTCCACTTCCGCCTGAGGAGCAGGACTGGCGTCCAGGTTAACCGACCGCACATAGCCTACCATTAATCCAGGGGGGTATAACTGGCTGAGACCCGAGGTCACCACCGTATCTTTAACTTCCACCTGCGGAGCTTTGTCAAAAAATTCCAGGATGGCGGTTTGAGAACTGGTGCCCCGCAAAACCCCCATTTGCCGAGTTCGACTGAGCATAACCCCGACTCGACTGGTGGGATCACTAATCAGAAGTACGCGACTGGTGCGATCGCTAATGTCCTCGACGCGCCCAACCAATCCCCCTGGGGCCATGACAATATCACCCACCTTGACGCCGTCACTCTGTCCTCGAGCCAACGTTAGCTGCTGCCACCAGTTGTCCAGATTCCGACCCATCACAGGAGCGGGTAAACTACTGCCAGACAGCTGATTTACGAAG
>JAAUUJ010000046.1 GCA_012030715.1 Synechococcaceae cyanobacterium SM2_3_1
GCGACAGGTCGGTTGAGGTGCTGCTGCAGGCATTCATAGGCTTCGTTGATCTGTTTCAACTTTTCTTCGGCCTTTTTGTTTAAGCCGTGGTTTGTCTTCTGGATAGCGGTCCGGGTGCCAGACAAAAACCAGATCCCGATAGGCCTCTTTGACCTCGGCAAGGGTAGCCCCTGGGGACAGATCCAAAATCCGATAACACGCAGCAATATCCTGATGCCCCCGCATCCCCCCGATCCCCAGCTATAAGTTCCTCCAGGCTAGCAGGAATGGTTTGGTTCTTTTCCCTGGAGCCGTTCACGGGATTATTCCATCCAACAGGGAAATGATCTCATAATCGCACTACCACCTCTGCACACCTCTGCATAGGAGCAGGGGAGTTTCTGTCTCCAGGCCGAAACAGTTTGATACAAAAATCCCGCCCAATTATCTCTGCCTTACAATAAGGATGTAGGGACCTACCTGTTCAAGAAAACTTCCTGGATTCTCTCCTGGGAAGATCTTCAGACTTTCTTGTTAGCGTAAAAAGATCGAACATTATAGTGATTGCACCCTGAAACGGACGCGCAGTTGGAGGGGCTCATGTTGCCTACCAAAACTCTGAAAACACCTCAACCTTCAGTACCTCAATCTTCCTCATTGGTGCTCTGGTTTGAGGAGGTAGGAATTGCCAATATTGCTCAGGTAGGAGGCAAAAATGCTTCATTAGGGGAAATGATTCGTCATCTCGGGGCAAAAGGGATCCGCATTCCCTCCGGCTTTGCCACCACAGCAACAGCCTTCCGCTATTTTATTGAGCAGGCAGGGTTGCAGCCCCGGTTGCAGCAGATCCTGGCAGATCTGGATGTAAATAATGTGAGGAACCTGCGGGAACGAGGTGCTGCCGCTCGGGCTCTGATTTTGCAAACGCCTTTCCCCCCTGAGCTGGAGGAGGCCATCGTCAGTCGTTACTGGCAATTGTGTGAGCGCTTTGCCTTCTCGACATCCGAGCGATCTGAGCTGCGGGAAGTGGATGTAGCGGTGCGCTCCAGTGCCACAGCTGAGGATCTGCCGGATGCCAGCTTTGCCGGACAGCAGGAAACCTATTTGAATATTCATGGGGCCCAGGAGGTGTTGGCGGCCTGTCACAAATGTTTTGCGTCTCTGTTTACTGACCGGGCCATTTCCTACCGGACCATCAAGGGTTTCGATCATTTTCAGGTGGCCCTTTCGGTGGGGGTGCAAAAGATGGTGCGCTCCGATCAGGCCAGCTCTGGGGTGATGTTTTCCATCGATACTGAAACCGGGTTTCGCAATGCTGTCTTGATCAATGCCGCCTATGGATTGGGAGAAAATGTGGTCCAGGGGGCGGTGAATCCGGATGAATATTTTGTGTTTAAGCCCACGTTGCTGCATGGCTACACTCCGATTCTGGAGAAGCGGTTGGGCAGTAAAGAGATCATGATGATCTATGCCCTGGGGGGGTCGAAGTCTACCGTCAATGTGCCAGTGCCGGTGCCCGATCGCCATCGCTTTGCCCTCAGCGATCTGGAGATCCTGCAACTGGCGCGCTGGGCCTGTGTGATTGAAGATCACTACTCTCAGTTGCGAGATACTTTCACCCCGATGGATATTGAATGGGCCAAGGATGGCCTCACCGGGGAGTTATACGTGGTCCAGGCCCGCCCGGAAACAGTGCAGTCTCAGAAACAGGCGACCCAGCTGCGTACCTATCATCTGCAAGAACCGGGAGAGATCCTGGCTGAGGGACGAGCAGTAGGGGAGATGATCGGGCAGGGGAGCGCACGGGTGATTCTGGATGTTCATCAGATCCACCTATTTCAACCCGGGGAAGTGCTGATCACTAACAAAACCGATCCCGATTGGGAACCGATCATGAAACAGGCGGCAGCAATTGTCACCAACCAGGGAGGGCGCACTTGCCATGCTGCCATCATTGCTCGTGAGCTGGGGATCCCCGGCCATTGTAGGTTGTGGGGATGCCACAGCCCAGATTCAATCCGGCATGGACATTACGGTTTCCTGTGCCGAGGGAGAAGCAGGTAGGGTCTACCGTGGGTTACTGCCATTTACGCTGACCGAAACAGAGCTGGACTCCCTTCCCCGTCCCCGCACCCAGATCCTGATGAATGTGGGCAATCCTGAGGAAGCTTTCGGTCTGGCGGCCATTCCCTGTGATGGGGTAGGGCTGGCCCGTCTGGAGTTCATTATTGCCAACCACATCAAGGTACACCCGCTGGCCCTGATCCACTTTGATCAACTCACCGATGCAGCAGCCAGAGCCGAAATTGCCCAGCTGACAGCCATGTACAGCGATAAGCCTGCCTATTTCGTCGATCGGCTGGCCCAGGGGATCGGCATGATTGCGGCGGCTTTCTATCCCAAACCTGTGGTGGTGCGGCTCTCGGATTTCAAAAGCAATGAGTATGCCAATCTGCTGGGGGGGAAACAGTTTGAACCTGAGGAAGAGAACCCGATGATCGGCTGGCGAGGGGCATCCCGCTACTACGATCCCAACTATCGGCAGGGTTTTGCCCTGGAGTGTCAGGCTTTAAAACGGGTTCGGGATCAGATGGGTCTGATCAACGTTATTCCCATGATTCCGTTTTGCCGCACCCCCGAGGAAGGTCGACGGGTACTGGCAGAAATGGCCGATCATGGCCTGCGCCGTGGTGAGAATGGTTTGCAGGTCTATGTGATGTGTGAGATCCCCAGCAACGTGATTCTGGCGGATCAGTTCAGTCAGGTGTTTGATGGTTTCTCCATTGGCTCCAATGATCTAACCCAGTTGACGCTGGGACTGGATCGAGATTCTGCGCTGGTGGCCAATTTGTTTGATGAACGGAACCCTGGCGTGCTGCAGATGGTGCGGATGGTGATTGAGCAGGCCCACCGTCATGACCGCAAGATTGGGATCTGCGGACAGGCTCCCAGCGATTACCCCGAGTTTGCCCAGTTCCTGGTGGAGCAGGGGATTGATTCCATCAGTTTGAACCCTGACTCTGTTCTGAAAACTCTGCTGCTGGTGGCCCAGGCCGAAGCTAAAACTTCCTGCGCCTCTGCGTCTGAATTCAATTGAACCTGATCACTGAGGAGAGACACCATGTTGTTAAAAAAAATGCTCGTTGCACTGGATACCTCTACACCAAATGAAGAGGTCTTCCTGGCCGCTCTCGATCTGGCCCAGGTGCATCAAGCGTCGCTGCTACTGCTCCACGTCCTCTCGACGCAAGAAGATGGCAGTCCCAATCTGGCCGATCTGAGTGGATTGGGCTACTACCCGATGGCGGATGAACAAATCCTGGAGGCCTATCAGGCGCGCTGGCAAGCCTATGAAAAACGGGGCTGGGATCAGCTGCAGTTCTGGTCAGAAAAGGCTCTGGCGCTTGGGGTTACCGTGGAAACCACCCAGACCCTGGGACAACCCGGACCCTCCATTTGTCAGATTGCCCAGGAAGCTGATGTCGATGTGATCCTGGTGGGACGACGGGGACGTGCGGGGCTCACTGAACTGGTCTTGGGCAGTGTGAGCAATTACGTGTTGCACCATGCTCCCTGTTCGGTACTGGTGGTGCAGGGGGAAAAAGCCAGAGCCAGTGTAGCCGCAAGGCAAGATGCTTCCTCCGCTGTCTAAGGAGGCGAAGTTGAGTGAAGATGCTCCCCTTCCCGGCTCTTGAACTGGTTGCAGAGTTGTATAGCGGTTGGCTGCCAGGGCTCTAGCGGATTGGCTGCGATTGAGGGAGGGGAGTTTGTATAATGGCAGGACTTTATGTATATTGGCTGATTCCATGGCTGCTACCATTGAATTTACTCGGGGAATTACAGAAGTGCCCACCAATGTGAAGGTGTTGAAGTCGAAGACTGGGAGTCGCTCTTCTGCAGTTTTTCGTTTTGAAGAGTTAAATACCGATGCCCAGAGCATCATCAGCATGGTGATGAGTGACGAAGAGGGGGAGATCACCTGCCGTGAGTTGCGGGCAAAGTTTGTCGATGGCCAGTTCAAAGCAATTGAAGTAATCTACGAAATGGAAGCTGCGGAACAGTGGGATCGGTTTATGCGCTTCATGGATCGCTTCTCCACTGCAAATGAGATGAGTATGTAGAAGGCAAGGCTTCGGGTCTGATGGTTCCCTGCTGCACCCGTAGGATGTGGGCAGAACTGAGCCAGCGGGCATCAAAAGAACCCAGATGCGTGGTTGTCACCAGGGTTTGGACCCGATCCTGGATCGCATCCAGCAGTTGATCCTGACGCCGCGGATCCAGCTCCGCCAAGACATCATCCAGCAGCAGCAGCGGTGTTTCCCCCACCACCTGCTCGATCAGCTCTAGCTCCGCCAGCTTCAAGGCCAGGACCAGAGTGCGTTGTTGCCCCTGAGAACCGTAGGTGCGGGCAGGTTCGTGATTGATCTGCATATCTACCTCATCCCGGTGCGGTCCCACCAGAGAACTGCCGTAGGCCTGCTCTGCAGCCACTTTACTTTCCAGCTCCTTCTGGTACAGGGCCTGCACCTCTGCCGCATCCGCCTGGGGATCGGGCAGGAGCACCTGGGGCTGGTAGGTGAGCGTCAGAAGCTCGGTGCCTCCACTGATGGCCTGGTGCCAGGTAGCAGCCAGGGGTTCGAGGCGTTCCAGAAGACGGGCGCGCCGCCGCATCAAACGACTTCCGGCACGGGCAAACTCTTGATTCCAGGCCGCCAGTTCTAAAGCATGGCGATGGCTGGGGAGAACTGCTGTGGTAGGGAGCGAGGGAGACTCTGCAGCTCTGGGAGAACCATAAAATCCCACTTTTTCCGCCAGGCGCTGCTGATCCCGCCGATCTTTGAGGATGGTGTTACGTTGCTTGAGAATTCGCCTGTACTGGGCCAGCAGATCAGCATAGACAGGTTCCAGTTGGATCAGGACCGCATCCAACCAATCCCGTCTCTGCTCCGGTCCCCCCCCGAATCAACTGCAGATCCAGACTGGAAAAGAGCACCGCATTGATCTGTCCCAGAAACTCCACCTGCCGCCGGACACTCTGACCATCCACCTGCAGGGTGCGGCGACCATTGGCCCGTAGCGTGGCCTGCAGTTGATGGCTGATCCCCAGACGTTCACTCAGGGCCAGAATCTCTGCCTGCGGGTGTTGATGCTGAATCAGATCGCTGTCACGGGTACAGCGGCGAGATTTCAGGCAGGCCAGCAGTTCCACCGCCTCCAGAACATTGGTTTTGCCCTGGGCATTATCACCCACCAGAATGGTCTTGGGGGTGCCAAACTGCAGAACCTGGTCGGTATAGTTACGGAAATGATGCAGATGAAGGGAATGCAGAAACACAAGCCACAAAGGAGAAAAGCATCGGTCGGAGAGCTGTTTACCCTTGATCTAAGGATAAACCTTCTGCCAACATCGGTTCCAGCGCTCGAGATCAGTTGAGGGATGGATTCAACCCACCACGGCGTGGATGCCCTCAAAAACTCCTCAGGTTGCACCAACCCCAAGTGAGAATTTCTGCTTCTCTATGCTTCAGAACCCGAGAATCTGCAGGGCAGGATGAATGCAGAATCTTAATTTAGATTGGCCTTAATCCCAGTAAACGAAGGGATCAAGCATGACATCACTCAAGTGAAATGGTACACTCCAACTCAATGGAATCTGTATGCATTTAACTCCTTAGATCAGTACTCAGGCCCATCCCATCCGCAGAAATTCACCCAGTGATTCCTGTTCGCCTCACCCTGCATTTCTTCCTGAGCCACCGGCATACGGTTCTCGACCTGAGACAGATCCATACCGCCTGTATCTGTGGAGCCAATGGGGCTGGAAAGTCAGCTTTACTGGAGGCCCTGACCTGGGGGTTATGGGGACGATGTCGGGCCAGTAACGATGAGGATGTGATCCATACCGGAGCCACCGAGGCCCAGGTAGAGGTGATCTACGAATGCCGTGGACAGACCTATCGGGCCCTGCGCAGCCGCTCCCGCTCCGGCAGTAGTGGGTTGGAATGGCAGATCCAGTCCGCCCATGGCTGGCGTTCCTTAACCCAGAAGGGGGTACGAGCCACCCAACAGGCATTGCAGGCCCAGCTGCGTCTGGACTATGAGACATTCATTAACTCTGCCTACCTGCGCCAGGGGCGGGCTGATGAATTCACCCTCAAACGGGCCAGCGAGCGGAAACAAATCCTCGCAGAGATCCTGAAGCTGGGGCAGTACGACCTGATGACAGAACGGTGTCGAGAACGAGCCCGTACCACCCGTGTGCAGGTGGATATGTACCAGGGGCAACTGGATCAAATGCAGGCTCAACGGGCCCAGGTCCCTCGACTGGAAGCAGAACTGATGCGGCTACAGGCACGGCAGCAGCATTTGCAGGCGGACCAGGATCGAGATCAGACCCTGCTGCTGCAGATGCGGGATCAGGAGGAGCACCGCCGCCAGCAGCACCAGCGCTACCAGGAGTTAACCCGGCAACTGACAGATCTTTCGACAACCCTCAGCCACACCGAAGCCCAGTGGCGACAACAACAGCAGCAGCTGCAGGATCTGGAGATGCTTGTGGGGCATGCAGACTGGATTCAGGAGGGCTACCAGGCTTATCAGCAGTTACTCCGGCATGAACAAGAGTTAAACCAACAGTTTCAAAGCCACCAGCTACTCATCGAAAAACGCCAACAGCTGCAGGCACAACGGGCACAACAGCAACAGGACTTTCTTCTCGATCTTCAGGGACTGCACAATCAGCTCACCACCCTGGAGGCCCAACGGGAGGCAGATCGAGCCCTGTTGCGAGAGGGAGAGCGCATTGAAGCCGCCTTTAAAAAATATCGTCAAGCCCAGAAAGATCTGGCAGATCAGGAGCAACGGCAGGCTCAGGCTCTTCCTCTCCTGGCTCAACGACAGGATTGCCTGCAACAGCTGCGTCAGGAAAAAGAGCAGCGCCAGGCCCGCCGGGATCTGTTGCAACATCAAATTGAACACCTGCAGGAGCAGCAGCAGCACCTCCTCTCCATCCAGCAGGCGGTCCAAGGGGTGGAGGCGGAGATCCAGCAGCTAGAGCAACAGCGGCGGCAGCAACACCAGGTGGGAGAAATCTTGCAGCAACGTCGATTGCTGGTGCATCAATTGCAGGATCGCTTACGGACGCTAGAACGGCAGTGGCAGCTCCTCCAGGAGCAACAAGATCTGCTGCGGGGACAGCCTGCCGATCCTCACCAGACCCTGGCCTGCCCGCTTTGCTATCATCCCCTCACCGATCAGCATCGAACCCAGATCCTCAGCCGCCAGACCCAGGAACAACAGGATCTCCAGAACTACATTTTTGTTACCCGTGAGCAACTCGCTGTGGCTGACCGTGAGATTGAAGTGTTGCAGTCAGAAGTGCAGCGATTGGGGGAGAACCTGCGTTCTCTAGATCGTCAACAGCAGACCCGAGGGCGTCTGCAGCACCAGCTGGAAACTCGCCGAACTCAGGAGGAGCAATTAAGGTCCTGGCAACAGGAGGTCCTGCAACTGGATCAGATCCTGGCGGCAGAATCCTATGCTCCTATCCTGCGGCAGCAACTGGCAGACCTGGAGGCCGCTCTCGAAAAAATTGGCTATGCGGAAGCCGACTATGCCCTGTTTCGCAGTGAAACCCATCGCTGGCGCTGGGCCGAAAATCGTTGGGTGGAATGGCACAAGGCACAGCAACAACAGCAACGTTTGAATCAGGAGTTGCATCAACTGCGCCAGCAGATCCAGGCGCGAGAAACCAAGGGCCGGACCCAGATAGAACAGGTGGATCGGCAAATTTATGCCCTGGATCAGGACCTGGCAGCCCTGCGCTACGATGTCAAGCAGCACCAGATCCTGCGGGAGCGACTGTCAGAACAGCAACATTGGCTCAGGCAGTGGGATGCCCTGATCCAGGCCCAGGAACAGATTGCCCCGCAACAGCAACAGGTGGAGGCATTGGTCAAGCTGCTGCGACAGCAACGACAAACCTTTGATCAGGCGGCTCAGGAGCTGGAGACGGTGCACACCAATCTTTCCACCCTGGCCCCGGTGACCCAGGCACAGCTGCAGGGCCTCACCACCACCATGACCCAGCGGCGGCAACAGCTGGATGAAGTGATTGCGCAGATTGGGGCGGTACAGCAGCAACTGCAGCAGCTGGAACAACTGCAGGAGGAGCAAGCCACTCTGGTCAAACAGGTGCAGCAACTGCGGCGGCAAACCCTGATCTATCAGGAATTAATGGGGGCTTTCGGTCGCAATGGCATTCCTGCCCTGATCATTGAAAATGTACTGCCAGAGCTGGAATCAGAAGCCAATCAGATCCTGAGCCGACTCACCGGGGGTCAGCTGCATTTGCAATTCATCACTCAGCGGTCGGGGCGGCGTTCCTCTAAACTAATCGACACCCTCGATATTTTGATTGCGGATGCTCGCGGTACCCGTCCCTACGAAACCTATTCAGGAGGGGAAGCCTTCCGCATCAACTTTGCCATCCGTCTGGCCCTCTCGCGCCTGCTCACCCAGCGATCGGGGACCCAGCTACAAACTCTGCTGATCGATGAAGGCTTTGGCAGCCAGGATCAGCAGGGACGACAACATCTGGTGGGGGCGATCAATGCAGTGGCCTCTGACTTTGCTCGGATTCTGGTGATCACGCACATCCCCAGCCTGCGCGATGCTTTCCCCACCCGGATCGAAGTCAAGCGAGGTCCCCAGGGATCGCAACTGCGCCTCCTGGACTAGAAGTCCAGATCTTCCTCTGTGGGAGTGGACGCAGGGATTTCAGGCTTGGAGATCTCTTCAATGATCAGCTCCACCTGGTTTTGTTTCTGGGTTAAAAAGGTGTCGCATTGCTTCAGGGTATGGGCTGCGGTCTGAAACTGCTCGATCACCTCCGAGAGATCCAGTTCCCCCGATTCAATCCGTTGAATAATGGTTTCTACCTCCGCGATCGCCGACTCATAGCGCCAGTTGTCTGTGGGTTGCCACTCTGTCATTCCTTATCCTTTAACCTTTAATTAACAGCAGTAGCTCTGACTCCGAGAGAAAACCCTCCAGCAACCCAGGAGGGGGGATCACCTCCAGATATCCTGCTTCCAGATCTACCCGAGGGACGATCGCTTTCACAAACGGGATCAGCAGTCGTCCCCCCTGCAGGGTCTGGACCTCCAGCACATCCTGACCCAGGGGCAGGATTCCCACCACCTGTCCCAGCGATTTGCCTGAGGGTTGATGGACAACTGGCATCCCGATCAGATCGGGTAAATAAAATTCATCCTCCTGCAATCGGGGGCGTTGCTGACCACTGACCAGGATCTGGGCCTTGATCCAGGCCTCAGCGTCATTGCGATCCTGCAATTCAGCAAACTTAACCAGGTAGAGGCGTTTATTGGGGAAAAACTGTCCCTGTTCTAACCGCATGATGACAGGATGAGAATCGCGACCCGGACGTTGTAGCCAGCGGTGCCCAGGCTCAGTCAACCGTTCAGGAAAGTCTGATAGGCAGTGGACCCGCACCCATCCCTTCAGACCATGGGCCGCCACCACCTGACCCACAGGTTGCCATCGAGGAACTGACAGATCCGGATTCTCGCTGACCAAGATCCCTGATTACTCCAGCCGTGGAAAATCTGCAGGATCGGGCTCAGCCAGATAGGCGGAGGTGGAAAAGGGTCGGCGAGACTTTTCACTCGAACCGACTTTATTGCCTGGGGCCTCCAGCATCGACATCATGCCCTGGAGGGTGCCCGGCAGGGAGCTGGGATCCATAAAGATGACTTTCGAGCTGGGCTGACTGCCGACTTTCATGCCCATATCCATGTAACTCTGGGCCATGAGGAACTGGAGGGCATTGGCCGCTTCTGAATCCTGATTCAGGGCCTGGGCGATGGTCCGCAGGGCTTCTGATGTGCCTTCCGCCCGCAGCAGTTTTTCCCGCTTTTCTGCTTCGGCCCGCAGGATCTGGGCTTTGGCAGCCCCGGTGGCCTGGTTGATGCTGGCCTGTTGTTCGCCTTCCGACTTGAGAATGGCCGCCCGCTTTTCCCGTTCCGCCGCCATTTGTTTTTCCATGGAATCCTGAACCGTCTTGGAGGGTTGAATGTCCTTGACCTCCACCCGCGTCACCTTGATCCCCCAGGGATCGGTGGCCTCATCCAGCTCCAGCAGCAGCCGTTCGTTAATTTCTGCACGGGAAGAAAAGGTCTGATCCAGTTCCATGCGACCAATCTCAGATCGTAGGGATGTCAACACCAGATTGGTCAGCGCCCGTTGCACATCCTCCACAGCATAGCGAGCCTTCACCAGATCGGTGATCCGCCAGTAGACCACCGCATCGGCCATTAACGAGACGTTGTCGCAGGTGATGCATTGCTGGGGAGGCACATCCAGTACCTTTTCCCGAATGGTTTCCTTCCAGACGATGTTGTCAATAAAGGGAAAATAAAATGTAAACCGGGGGTCAGCTTGCCATTGTATTTCCCCAGCCTTTCCACCAACGCTTCAAAGCCCTGATTGATGATCTTGACCGAACTGAATGCATAGCCAATGCTGATGACGACGAATGCCATGATGATCCCAGGCATAGGGCAGTCCCTCCTGATGAGCTCAGCTCCATCTTAGACAGTGGCAGGAAACAATTAGCTGCGAAAGCATAAGGTTTTTAGCATTTCTGCACTTATCCCTCCAGCAAACGGGCAGGCATGACCACCAATGTATTGCCTTTGCGCTCCACCACGTAGAGATCCTGGCCTTCGGGAATATCCATCGAAGGAATACTGCAGCGAGCATTCCAGGTGGATCCCTGATAGGAAACCCGCCCCAGTCGCCCTGCCGGAATCGCCGAAAGAGAACGAGCCTCTCTTGATTCTTCCAGCTGGGAGGTTTCTTGGGGGACTAAGCGGCGTGTCCCGACAATAAAAACGCTAGAAAGCCCCAACCACAGCAGTCCCTGCCCCCAAATGGGTACTCCCAACCAGGCCACTCCCGCCGCCAAAAGGGCTGCCAGACCTACCGATCCCGCCACTAGGGCAGGCAGGAAAAATTCGGCAACGATCAGGCCCAGACCAAGGATCAACCAGAACCACATCATCACGACATACCAGGTCTTTTTCTCCAGTATGACGCCTGCAGCTGTTCAGGATTTACACCACCACAGAGGTTTCTACCTGCGGCAGCATATCTTCCTTAATCATGTCTGCCAGTTCCTGCAGTTGCCGGATCGCTTCCGTACCTTCCAGTTTCAAGAGCTCGCGATCGTCCCGCATTTCCGTCCAGGTGATGGTGCACTCGGAAACCAGGAAGCGGATCAGATGTCCCTCCCGCAGACTGACCATGAATGAGGCACTCTCAAAGCTGTCACCACAGGTGTAGCAAGAGGCCATATAACCCCGCCGCTCCAAAACGATGGCCAGAGCTTGCAGGCTCAACACCAGGTCCTGGACATAGTGGCGGTACTGTTCCGCTAACCTTGTGAACATCGCACTCCTCCTGAATCGGATCCCACTAGCAGTCCATTAACATGCTAGTAATATTTACTCATTAATGCGACGGTTGGCCTTCCTCATTGTGCCCAAACTTCAAGATTTAATAACCGCTTCTCATCATAAAAGCAGATTAGCCAGGGAAAGTGTTAAATAGCATACGCATATGCGCAGTCCTTATGTGGTGGCTCGTTACATTCCTGGGGAGATATCCAACAGATGAAAAAAAGCTGAAATGCTTGCCAGCGGTGAGTTTAGCCCATCTTTCTCTGGAGGCGATTTCTGATTTCGGCCTGAGGAGCAAGCGCTGCGAGCCTGTGACCCAGCGATTCCTGAAGAAATGTAAGGGAATGTTGATTTTGTCTGGATTTCTTGAAGATTGCCACAAAGAACTCCAGATCGATCACTTAAGGGTGGCAACAGCCTGCAGTCTGGTCTTTTGCAATACCTGATCCCGCAGGGCTTGACGAATCGAGGCGATGGGCAATGTCTGAATAATCTCGGCGGCGAAGGCATAGGTCAGCAGTTCTTGGGCCTGCTCGCGGCTAATCCCCCGACTGAGAAGATAGAAGATCTCGTCTTCCTCCAACTGACTGACGGTGGCTCCATGGGCACATTTGACGTTGTCAGCAAAGATCTCCAGTTGCGGTCGAGTATCCACGCGGGCCTGCTTTGCCAGCAACAGATTTCGGCTGGATTGAGCCGCTTCGGTCAGTTGGGCAGCCTGCTGCACCAGCAATTTGCCATTGAAAATGCCGTGGGCTCGATCATCCACAATCAACTTGTGAATCTGGTGACTGCGGCCATGGGCAGCGCGGTGATCCACAACGCTGTAGGAATCCACCACCTGCTGTTCATGTAGCAATCCCAGGCCCAACAGGGTGCTTTCCGCCTGTTCTCCGGTTTGCATCAGCTCCAGCGTATGCCGGGACAATTGCCCCCCCAGAACCGAGGGGAGTGAATCTGGTAGCGACTATCCCGTGCTTGGGTCACAGCCGTTTTACTGATATGAAAGGCCTGATCATGCTCCCGTTGCAGCTTCAGGTGCTGGATCTGAGCATTGGGCTGCAGGGCAATCTCTGTGACGGCATTGGTCAAGCTCAGACCCGATCCCAGGCTACAGAAGTCTTCAATCACAACGGCAGAACTGCTGGTCTCGGCCACCAGCAGACAACGGGGTTGGCTCAGGAGGGGGAGGGGTCCAGGGACATTGATATAGAGAATATGCAGAGGCTGTTGCAGTTGGAGATTACGGGGCAGGATCACCCCAATGCCATCCCCCAGGCTCGCGGTGTTGAGGGCAGTAAAGGTGTCGGCAGCCGCAAGGCTCTGCAGATAGGGTTGCAGTCGTTCTGGATCTATCTGGCTCAAGGGTTGGATCAGGATCGACTCCGGGAGACCACTCAGATCCGAGAGCTGAGGCATCCAAGCACCGTTCAGCACCACCAACCGTGAGGTTTGCGCCTCGGGCCAGACATAATTCTGGAGCGCAGCCTGGGTCAGATCGGGTAGGGGCGATTGCGGTTGAAAACTGTGCTGCAGCAGGCCAGACAGATCGGTGTATTTCCAGTCCTCATCGCGGGTAGTGGGAATCGTCAGTTCTCCCAGACGGGCTTCAGCTTGAAAGCGCAGCGTTTCCAGATAAGGGGTTGCCCTGCCAGCAGAGAGGTCAGAGCGGCAACTGAGAAGCTCCTGCAAAAACCTCTGTCCTCGGGAGCTGCTGGTCTGGGTCGATAAATTCGTCATGGTTGCTGATGTCCACCCTGATGGTTAAAAGGCTGCTGGATCCGTATCCCGCACCCACTCATAGCCCTTTTCCTCCAATTCCAGGGCCAGATCTTTGCCGCCTGTAGTTACAATGCGCCCCCCTTCCATCACATGCACATAGTCGGGTGTCACGTAGTCCAGCAGTCGCTGGTAATGGGTAATCAGGATCATGGCATTGTTCGCCTGGGCCAGCTGATTCACACCTGCGGCCACAATCCGCAAGGCATCAATATCAAGACCGGAATCGGTTTCATCTAGGATCGCCAGGGAAGGCTCCAGGATGGCCATCTGCAGGATCTCATTGCGCTTTTTTTCTCCGCCGGAGAAGCCTTCGTTCACACTGCGATCCAGAAAGCTGGGATCCATCTTCACCACCTCCAGCTTGTCCCGCACAAAGTCATCAAACTCCAGGGCATCCAGCTCCGGTTGACCCAACTGGCGGCGGCGAGAATTGTAGGCGATGCGCAGAAAATCGGCATTACTCACCCCCGGAATCTCGGTGGGATATTGAAAGGCGAGAAAGAGGCCAGCACGGGAGCGTTCCTCGGGGTCCATCTCCAGCAGATTCTCACCCAGAAAGATCGCCTCACCCCCCGTTACGGTGTAGCCCGGGTGGCCCGCCAGCACCTTAGAGAGCGTACTTTTTCCCGATCCGTTCGGACCCATAATGGCGTGGATCTCACCCGCCTGGATTTCTAAACTCAATCCCTTCAAGATGGGCACCTGATCCACCTCTGCCTTCAAATCCTGCACAGAGAGAATCACCTGACTATCGGCAACAATCATGAATACTGTCCTGAAATGGCTGTGTGCGCTTAACCCACGGATCCTTCGAGCTTGAGGCTGAGCAGCCGATCGGCTTCCACCGCAAACTCCAGGGGCAGCTGGTTAAAGACATCTTTGCAAAAGCCGCTGATGATCATGGAAACCGCGTCCTCGGCAGAGATTCCCCGCGATTGGAAGTAAAAGATCTGTTCTTCCCCAATCTTGGAGGTCGAGGCTTCATGCTCTACGCGGGCGGTGTCGTTCTGCACCTGAATATAGGGAAAGGTGTTGGCACTGCATTGATCCCCAATCAGCATCGAGTCACATTGCGAATAATTGCGGCTGCCCGCTGCTTTGGGGGCCATCTTCACCAGACCGCGGTAGCTGTTGTGGGAATGCCCCGCGGAGATCCCCTTGGAAATGATCGTGCTG
Source organism: Synechococcaceae cyanobacterium SM2_3_1 (assembly GCA_012030715.1). GTDB lineage: Bacteria > Cyanobacteriota > Cyanobacteriia > Thermostichales > Thermostichaceae > JAAUUJ01. The sequence continues at coordinate 14,418 of JAAUUJ010000046.1, forward strand.
CGGGTGTTGCGGCCCACATGGATCATTTTGGTGCCGGTATCCGCCTGCTGGTAATTGTTGGTCAGGGCCACCGAGTAGAACTCACCCACCGAGTTATCCCCCACCAGAACGCAGCTGGGATACTTCCAGGTGATGGCCGATCCGGTTTCCACCTGAGTCCAGGAGATCTTGGAATTCACCCCCTGGCAGAGACCCCGTTTGGTGACGAAGTTGTAGATGCCACCCTTGCCGTTTTCATCGCCAGCGTACCAGTTCTGGACCGTGGAGTATTTGATCTCAGCATGGTCCAACGCCACCAGTTCCACCACCGCCGCATGCAATTGATTGGTGTCAAACATGGGGGCGGTGCAGCCCTCCAGATAGCTGACGGAACTGCCCTTCTCGGCAATGATCAGGGTGCGTTCAAACTGGCCGGACTCACCATTATTGATGCGGAAATAGGTGGAAAGCTCCATGGGGCAGCGCACCCCCTCGGGAATATAGACAAAGGAGCCATCACTGAAGACTGCAGAGTTAAGAGAAGCAAAATAGTTATCCGCTACCGGCACGACACTGCCCAGGTACTTCTGCACCAGCTCCGGGTATTCGCGAACCGCCTCAGACATGGAACAGAAGATCACCCCCTCACGGGCCAATTTTTCCCGAAAGGTGGTAGCCACAGAGACACTGTCAAAGATGGCATCCACCGCCACATTGGAGAGCCGCTTCTGCTCTGAGAGGGGAATTCCCAGCTTCTCGAAGGTTTCCAGCAGGGTCGGATCCACCTCATCCAGACTGTTCAGCTTCTTTTGCTGCTTGGGAGCCGAATAGTAGACGATGTCCTGATAGTTAATGGGGGGATAATGTACATTGGGCCATGTGGGTTCCGCCATTTTTAGCCACTGTCGGTAGGCGCGCAGTCGAAAATCCAGCATGAACTCAGGCTCCTCCTTTTTGGCGGAGATCAGCCGGATCACGTCTTCATTCAAGCCCCGGCCAATGGTTTCAGACTCGATGGAGGTGACAAAACCATATTTGTAGGGCTGATTGACAAGGGTCTTGACAGTTGCAGTCATGGGCGGTAGCTCAAATAAAACAACCAGGTTGTTGCTAAACCTAATTGCAGGTTACTTTAGAAACGAATTAATTGTCAAAAGAACTAAGCCGCTAATTTCCCGCTCTGTTCGCTTCCGCAGGTGCCCCCATGATCTCCATGCAGCAACCTTCCACCAAGCAGTCCATTCTGATCTTTTTGCGCAAACAGGGGGCGGCCACGGCTCAATCTCTGGCAGACCATCTTCAGATCACCCCTCAGGCGATTCGTCGGCACCTCAAAGACCTGGAAGAAGAAGCGCTGATCTCCCATCGTGCCGCCACCGTCGGCATGGGTAGACCTCAGCACCAGTATTTTCTCAGCTCCCGTGGCGAAGCCCAGTTTCCCGCTGCCTACGACGAATTTGCGGTTGATCTCCTGACCACTCTGGCGGATACCGTGGGGCTAGAGCAGATGGGATCGATCCTGCAACGTCAGTGGGAGCGCAAAGCCAAGGACTACCGTTGCAAGCTGGGCACCGGATCGCTGGAGGAGCGGGTAGCGATGCTGGTGGATCTGCGTCGTGAAGAAGGCTATATGGCGGAGTACTATCCAGTCACGCCGACTGATTCAGAGCGCTCGCAATTTATGCTCACGGAACATCACTGTGCCATTGCCCAGGTGGCCCACAATTTTCCCAGTGTCTGCGGTCATGAGCTGGAGATGTTTGCCTTTGCCCTCAGCGATTGTACGGTGGAGCGCATCAACTGGCAGGTGGATGGGGAGCATGCCTGTGGTTACCTGATCTCTGCCCACCCTGATCCCCACTTCTCTCCAGGCCAGCCCTGATCCTCGTGTTCCCAACCGTTCTTCCTTTCACTATGATGGTGGGCGGTGGTTTCTGGTGATGGTATGGGGAGGCGGATGGTCAGCAGACTGGTCCGGCTTTTGGATTTGGGAGCCCTTGCCCTGATCGGCCTGACGGTGGTGATCGTGCTCTTTCTGCCGGGGGGACAGGTCAGCAGCGTGGTGCAGGTGGGATCCAGTCAGAGTGGCCGCGCTGAGATTGACATGATCGTGCGGGGGATGAGTGTCCGCTCTCCGGAGGTGTTTCAGACAGGGGTGGAGGCAGAGCTGAAAGTGGATAATCAGTCGTCTACCGATGTCAAGATCACGGGCGTGGAATTTTTTGAAAAGGTGCAGCCCTTGGCCTTTCCGGATGGACGGGTGGAAAAGATTTTTTACACAGAGCCCTATCGGGTCGATGTGATCCTGACCCTCTCTAGCCCGGTGCAGATTTCTGATCAGACCGTCACGATTGGATCCAGCAAAGTCAAGATCGGGGCAGCGCTGGAAATTGAAACCTTTGACTACAAGATGCGTGGAGCGGTGATGGATGTCCGAGTTGTCTCCACCTGAGAGTCGAGTTTCCTTCCTGCATCAGCTTCAGGACCTCGGCGATACCCTGGCCCTCGTTCATCTGGATCTGCAGAGCTGGTGGCAGGCCAGTGTTCTGAGTCGGATCTTTGGCTGGCTGCATCCCTGGGAGCAGGAGAGCTGGTTGTTGCGCCTCCTGGAACCCCTGCTGGCCTTGACGACAGGTGGCTATTTCTTGCTGTCCTCTCAGGCATCCACCACTCCCCTGGGTTTACTGCTGCTGCTCACGGCAGGGCTGGTGATTCTGCTGGGGATGAAACAGCCCCCCGCCCTGACGCCTGTGCACCTGATCCTGGGGGGATTCTGGCTGCTGGCAACCCTGGCAACGCTGGCTTCTCCGGTGCGGGCTGAGGCCACGGAAGGCTGGATCAAGCTCACCCTTTACCTGATCGGGTTTTTAGGGTTGCATCACCTGCTGCGGGATCCGCGCTACCGCACCTTGCTGGTGTGGGTTCTGCTGTTCACCAGTCTTTTTCTGAACATCTACGGTGTGCGGCAACATCTCTACGGGGTGGTGCAGACGGCCACCTGGGTGGATCCCAACTCCCGCCTGGCCGATATCACCCGCATTTACAGCTATCTGGGCAATCCCAACCTCTATGCCGGGTTTCTAGTTCCCCTGATCCCCCTTTCTCTGGGGGCGGCCCTCTACTATCGTCGCTGGGGTGTGCGGCTTCTGGCTGCCTGGATCGGAGGGCTGAATCTGCTCTGTCTGTTGCTCACCTACAGCCGTGCTGCCTGGTTGGGGGGGATGACTGCGACAGCCGTGATGGGGGTGTTGAGTGTCTTCTGGTTCACGGTGGATCGACCTCCCGTGTGGCGGCGCAATATTCTGATCAGTCTGGCAGCAGCAGCGGCTCTGATGCTCACGGCGGTGATTACGCAGGTGGATTCCTTGCGGGTACGGCTGCTGAGTATATTTGCGGGGCGACAGGACAGCAGTAACAACTTCCGTCTCAATGTCTGGCTCTCCTCCCTGGATATGATCCGCGATTTTCCCTGGTTAGGGATTGGTCCTGGCAACGACGCCTTTAACCGTGTCTATCCCCTTTACCAGCGAGCAGACTACTCAGCCCTGAGTACCTACTCTCTGCCCCTAGAATTGGCGGTGGAAGTTGGGATCCCCGGATTGCTGATGTTTGGCTGGATGTTGTTTGTGCTGGGCTGGCAGGGGTGGAAACAGTGGCAGGTGCTGTTGCTGCAGGATCGGTACCAGGCCCTCTGGATTGCGGTGGGGTTGGCGGCCATGGCCGGAATGCTGGTGAATGCCCTCTTGGATCCCGTCTGGTATCGGCCCCAGATCCAGATGCTCTGGTGGTTTGCGGTAGCCCTGGTTACGTCTCTGTTGCCCACCTCTAGCGGTGGAGACGATGTCCAGACCAGCACCTGAGGGACTCTGGATCCGCCGCCTGCCGCTGATTGCGGGCATTCTGGGGGGAAGCTTGTTGCTGGTCAACCGCCTGGTGTTTACGCCCGAGCTGATCAACAGCCAGTCCCGTGCTGATGCCCTGGGGGTGATCCTCAGTGCCCTGCTGATCTTGACAGGGTTGCTCTGGCAACAGATCCAGCCGCTACCCCCAGCAGCCACCGAGTTGCAAGGAGACTATCAGCTGCGCTTCCGGGGTGAGTTTACTGCCTCCCAACGCCTGGAACTGGGCTGGAGTTCCCACACGCTCCTGGAGTTAACCGCAGCCCGCAGCCTGCTGATCCTCTGGCAAGGAACGGAGATCCTGCGGCGCGGAACCTTTCCTGGTGCGGACTCAACGCTGCACCCTGGATCAATTGTCACTCGTGTCCAACAAACACAACGCCCTGTCTATCTGGTGGATCTGAAACTCTTTCCGGCCCGATCTGAATTTACAGAGGTGTTTCCCGAAAACACGCAGGCGATTCTCTGTCAGCCTTTACAGGAACACGGGGTCCTGCTTCTGGGAGCTGACACCCCCCGTAGCTTTAGCCCTCGCGATCAGGCCTGGATCGCAGCCCTCGCTGAAAAACTTGCCCAGGCTCTCAGCATGGCGGAGGAGTCCAGTGCCACGGTGACGTCCACCTAAGCAAAGATGCGGTAACCCTGCTCCGCCACTTTCAGTCGAACACGACTCCCCACCGGTAGCTTGTCCTGGCTGCGCACATGGTATTCCCGTCCAGATTCCGCCAGCAAACAGTAGCGGTACTCCCGCCCTAAGAACTGACAGGCCCGGATCTGCACCTCTCCCTGGGGATCCGGCTGCATCAGCAGATCCTCCTGACGGATCATGAGATGAACCCGCTCCCCATCTTGCTTAATTTCCTGCAGAGGAAAACTCCCCAGTTCAGTTTCCCACACCGTTCCCTGACGGCGAGCACTGAGAAAATTGGCCTGCGTCACAAATTCGGCCACAAAGCGAGAGGCTGGTTCGCGGTAGATCAGCTCCGGAGAGGCTAGCTGTTCAATGCGCCCACGCTGCATCACCGCCACGTAGTCGGAAATGGCCAGCGCTTCCTCCTGATCATGGGTGACAAAGATGGCGGTTGTGTCTGTGTCCTTGAGAATATTGCGGATCTCATCCCGCAGATAATGGCGCACCTGCACATCCAGGTTGCTGAGGGGTTCATCCAGCAGGATCAGCTGCGGTTGAGGGGCCAGGGCCCGAGCCAGGGCGACCCGCTGTTGCTGCCCCCCCGAAAGCTGGTGGGGATAACGATCCTTAAAAATCTCCAGGCCCACCAGATTTAGCACCTCCCGAGCCCGGACTGTGGCCGCTGCTTTGGAGTGGTTGCGAAACGGCCTGAGTCCGAACAGGATATTCTCCAGCACCGTGAGATGGGGGAATAGAGCATAATCCTGAAAGACCAGCCCGATCCCCCGTTGCTCTGGCGGCAGACTGAACTGCGGACTGGCCACCTGCCGTCCATTCAACTCCAGCGTGCCCTGATCCGGTTGCTCAAATCCGGCGATCAGGCGCAGCAGCGTAGTTTTGCCACATCCAGAAGGGCCCAGTACTCCCAAAAGATCTCCCTGTTGCAGCTCCAGACTAACCTGATCAAGGGCTGGATGAGGACAGTGGGGAAAGTTCTTGCTGACCTGACGGAGGGTAAGGAGAGCTAGGGACATAGGGGCAGCCAGGCAGTCATACTAATAATCTTTTTCATTAAGCTGCTCCCTATCATAGCTCAACTTAAGGGAGGTCTGATCTGGCAGCTCAGGACCAGGAGGATCGGATTCTACACTAGACTTAATCCGGTTCTGTCTCCGCTGATGCATGAACTGGAGTTGTATCGATCCCTATGTTTCCTGGGCCCGCCATGAAGTCGAGTGATACTGCTTCCTCCCTGTCCACGGCAAGAGCTCAGATGGCAGCTTCCGCCCGGTTTCAGTTTCTGACGGCGCGGATCTGGGGGGGAGCAGCCCTGGGGATTGCGGTGCTGGTGATCATTCCCATCGGGTTTGTCCTGACCAGTCTGTGGGCAGAGACAGGAGAGATCTGGCGGCATCTGGCCAGCACAGTTTTACCCCTCTACCTTAGAAATTCTTTCGTTTTGGCGCTGGGGGTGGGTGCTGGAGTCCTGCTGATCGGGGTGGCCACCGCCTGGTTGGTAACCATGTGCCAGTTTCCCGGACGCCGCTTTTTTGAATGGGCATTGCTCTTGCCCCTGGCGGCTCCCGCTTATGTTCTTGCCTACACCTACACCGATCTGCTGCAGGTTTCCGGTCCGATCCAGACGGCTCTGCGTCGCTGGTTAGACTGGGGTGTAAACGACTACTGGTTCCCCAATATCCGCAGTCTGGGGGGGGCGATCTGCATGCTGATCCTGGTTCTCTACCCCTACATCTATCTGGTGACCCGCCTGGCGTTTCTGGAGCAGGCTGTTCGCACCCTGGAGGTGAGTCGTTCTCTGGGCTGTGATCCCTGGCGCAGTTTCTTAACTGTGGCCCTACCTCTGGCCCGGCCCTCGATCGTGGCAGGACTGGCGCTGGTGGTGATGGAAACCTTGAATGACTATGGCACGGTGGATTACTTTGGGGTGCAGACCTTTACGACCGGCATCTTTCGTACCTGGTATGGCATGGGGGAGCGGGTGGCGGCCACCCAACTTGCAGCGCTGTTACTGATGCTGGTCCTGTTTCTGCTGTTGCTGGAACGCTGGTCGCGGCGTCAGGCCCGATATTTTCAATCCGGATATGGGGGAGGAGGTGCTCCTTACCTGCTGCAGGGCTGGCGGAGGATCCTGGCCTGGGGCAGTTGTGCCCTTCCGATTGGGCTGGGGTTTCTGCTCCCCGGTGCGGCCCTTGTGCTGATGGTGATCGATCATTGGGAGAACTCGTTCACGGCCCGTTTCTGGTCTTTTGCTGCCAATAGCTTGATCCTGGCGACGGTGACCGCAGGGCTGGCGGTTCTCCTCTCCCTGATCCTGGCCTACGGGCGGCGGCTCTACCCCAGCCTGTTTTTGCACTCTCTAACGCGGATGGCCACCATCGGGTACGCGGTGCCGGGGTCGGTGATTGCGGTCGGCATTTTGATCCCGCTGGGGACCTGGGATCAGGTGGTGAATACCTGGCTGCAGCAGTGGGGACTTTCTCGCTCGTTTGTGGTGAGTGGAACGGTGATCGCCCTGATCTATGCCTACCTGGTCCGCTTCTTAACGGTTTCTTTTAGCACGATCGAAGCCAGTCTGAGTAAGCTGAAACAGCATCTGGATGAGGCAGCTCGCAGCCTGGGGCATGGATCCACCAGCACGTTTTGGCATATTCATCTGCCCCTGCTGTGGAAAGGGATCCTGACGGCTGCCATCCTGGTGTTTGTGGATGTGATGAAAGAGCTGCCTGCCACCGTGGTGATCCGTCCTTTCAATTTTGACACCCTGGCAGTGCGGGCTTATCAGATGGCTTCCGATGAGCGGCTGGCGGAGGCGGCAGCTCCAGCCCTGATGATCGTGCTGGTGGGAATCCTGCCGGTGATCTTGCTCAGCTGGCAGTTACGCCGTTTCGATGTTGCCTCTAGGTTAGATTGAACAATGTCTAGGATGTGGCGCCGACGGCAGGTGTACCAAGGACTGATGGCGACCAGTCTGGTGCTTCCGCTGGCCACCCAGGGCTGGGGACGTCCAACAGGAGATCCTCTGCCGCATCCCCGCGACTGCGCTCTGATCCTGGATCTATCGAGCGGTTCTGTGCATAAGGCCTGGCATGAGGAACAGGTGAGCCGCATCCATACCCGACCGGGATCGATTCTCAAACTGGTGACAGCAGCCACAGCATTACAGGCAGGGGTAACCAATCGCCAGCGGCGGATCTCCTGTCCAGGCTGGATGCCTCATCCCTTTCATCCCAGCAAGAGGCTGATCTGCTGGCAATCGGACGGGCATGGGGCGCTCACCCTCAGCGAAGCTCTGGCCCATTCCTGTAATCTGCATTTCTATCAGCTGGGTCTGGAGTTGGGAGTGCGACGTCTGCTTGCTGGACTGCGGCAGTTTGATCTGGATATTCCGCTAGTTGCACCCGAGCGAGTTCTCGGTCTGGCCGTCGGCGATGATCCGGCGATTCAGGTGGGGCCGCTCCCGCTGCTGCGCCTCGTCACCCACATTGCTCTGCAGGGGCAACCCCTCTCAACCCCTTGGGGCCTCTGGCCTGAGATTGCTTTTGCACCAACCACCTGGTCACAACTGCATCTGGGCATGCAACTGGCCACCCAGCAGGGCACCTGTGCCGGGATCGCCACTCCTGATCTGGGGGTCGCTGCCAAAACGGGTACAATCCTGCGTGAATCCGGCTTGCAGCAAAGTGAAACTCCGCTTCTGGCTGAGGATTTTCAGGCCTGGCTGATGGCCTTCTGGCCCGTTGCTGCCCCCCGCTGGGTTCTAGCCCTGTACCTTCAGCAGGGAAAAGCCTACGAAGCTGCCATTCCTCTGGCTCGTCAGATCATCACTCAGGTCGAGAAGTACCCTGCCGTTGAATCTTAAATAAATGTAAATTAGTATGAAGCTGATCTCTACCGGAGTCGAACGATGTCTAACCCCAACATCACTGAGCCTAAGTTTGGTTTTAATGAATACGCTGAGCGTCTCAACGGTCGTGCAGCCATGATCGGATTTCTATTAGCTGTCGTGATCGAGGCTGTGACTGGCCAGGGCGTGGCTTCCTGGTTAGGACTTCTCTAACAGAGTCAGCTAGGGATCTTTACCCTTCCAGAACGATCTCGCCCCCCAACCAGGGGGGTTAGCCAGTCTCATCAATCAGCCAGACGATAGATTCCAGTTGAGAAGCGGGAGGATGGCTCTGGGAGAGGTAGGCCATGTAATCGCTGATGAGAAAATAGGTGGTCAGGACCCCAGCAGCGGCAACAGCAACCAGTGTCCCCGCTAGCATGCGCGAGAATTCCTGACGCTGATAAGCCTGCTCCATCAGTTGCAGCGCCCAAAAAACTAAACCAATAACAATTGCGAGTATTAGTATCATAATGTAAATTATCTTAACATCATTCTTGGCCTGCCCGCTGCCCCTTGTAACCGTAAATGCAGACAAAAACTGATGTGGCAGTATTCTGACAAAGCGATTGAGCGCGCTCTGCGGGCCTGGCGCTGTTCCCCTTTTCGGCTGGCTTTCTTCCAGGAGGTGCGGAGGCGCGGGGTTCCTATTGGGCAGATCTATGGCGTTGGCGGTGTGCATGCCCAGTATTGTCAGCACTTGCTTTCAGAGCTGCAGGTGGAAACGGAATTGTTCTGGCTGATCCAGGTGGGGATCTTGCGGCGAGAGGTGGATGGACAGGGAATTACGGATAGTTTTCGTCTGGCTCCACTGGGCCGTTACCTTTTGGAGTTTGCCGACAGAGAAGGATTGCAACAGCCTCCCTCCTGGCGAGATCATCTGGGAAATGCTCTCTGCCGCTGGGGATGGGGTTCAAGATAAGATGAGGAGCAACTTGGGATCCCTTCAGGACTTTGGTTGATGCACCCATCCTTACAGATTCGCCGCCGCCTCCTTCCCCTCAGAAGCCAGCCCCTGCAGTTGCGCAGTCAGGCGGTGCGGTTGCGCAGCCATTCCTTGCACAGCCGTTCCCATGCGGTGCGATTGAGAATGGACGCCGCCCGCTGGCAGAAGCAGGAACTATCTCCTCAACAACTGCTGTATCTGCGCAATCTCCTGCCTCAGCTCCGTCACCACCTTGTCTGTGAATTGCTACGTTATCGGCCTTAGCTTTGCAGATGCTTTCTAAGATGCAAGCTCCGCCAGGTCGGCGGGTAATTTTGGGTTTCGATGTAAATTAATCCTGAAGTCTGCTTTTGGGATTGACTTCGCTGGCTAGGATCCTGGCAATACCGTATCAGAAAATACCTTCGCATCGGAGGCCTGCTTATGAATCCCTCTCACCTTTCTGAGGAACTGCAACAGAACCTGGATCAGATTGCAGATCGCTTACCCCGCAACCAGTGGGATGAGGTGGCAGAAAAATTAGGAGATGCCAGCCTGCTCCTGTCCTACGAGGTTTGTACCTGGTGGAATGGCTGTTATTACTGCCGTGATGAGCAAGGCAACTGGCATAAGGTAAAGTGCTTTACCTGAGCCTGTCAGCTTCAAGAATCCCCACCCTGTTCTATTCAGGTGGCCCTTGGGTAGATAGGCAGCCCTTGGAGACCAGTGTTGGAGGTGGGGTGACCACACCCTTGAATTTGGGAGGAGAGGGAAGACGCAGATGCCCAAAATTGATGCCGCCCTGATCCAGCAAATTGTGCGGCGCCTGAGTGTGCCGGGGCGATTCCTTTACGGATTCTTAAAGCGATATGGGGATCAGGTTCACTATCCTGAGCACCCCACGTTGGTTCAGGACCGTTACAACCTGGCCCAGTTTGAGATCAGCAACTATCGCGAATATATCCAGCGCAGCATTTACTACCTGGGCTATTGGGAAATTCGAGAGACACGGCTGTTGCGGAAAATATTGCGTCCCGGCGATACGTTTGTGGATGTGGGGGCGAATATTGGCTGGTTTTCAATCCTGGCAGCCCAGTTAGTACAGGAGCAGGGGCAGGTGCTGGCCTTTGAGCCGTCTGAGGTTCTCTGTGGTCTGATCAGGCGCAACATTGAAGTGAATGGGCTCAAGAATATTCAACTTGAAAAACTGGCCCTCTCCAATCGATCAGGCCGAGCACAGCTGATCTTTCCCTCTGCCATCAATCAGGGGGCGGCTACCCTCCGTCCTGTAGACAGCGAAACATCCGCTTTACCCAGTGAAGAGATCGAAACCATCCGGTTTGATGAGTATGACTGGCCCCAACAACCCGACTCGATCCGGCTGCTAAAAATTGACACCGAGGGGGCTGAACCACTGGTTCTGGAGGGCATGGCAAATCTGATTCAGGCGCAAATCTGTGAATTTATTTTGTTTGAGATCAGCCGAGAATTGGGATCGGAACGTCTGCCATTGCTTTCCCTGTTTCCGAGCTATGATCTTTTCAGAATCACCCTCTTCTCCCTGATTCCGATCAATGGGTCCAGAACAGAATTACCGGATCAAACCTTCAATGTTCTCGCCTGTCGAAAGGGGCATTCTGATGTGGCGCGGATCCGGTCATGGTGGACGCTTTGAATGACAGCTCATTGGGGGTGAGCTATACTATCGTGCGTCATTCTTTTGGCGGGTGTATGAACAAACGTGTTCCTGGTCTTCCATACACTTACGCAGTATTGAGATGGCTTCAGTTTGGTTTTTGTTGCAGTTTGATTTTGTTAGCATTCCCTCTGGAAGCCCTGGCTCAAGATCCTGCATTAGTAGAATGTATTGAGGAGGAAGTTGCTCGCGGCACCAATCCTGACGAAGCTCTGCAGCTGTGTAAAGATCAGCTCTTCCCTTCCCCATCCGAGTCAGCGCCTCCTGCCCCCGGCCCCCACTCCAACCCCTTCGCCACTAAATGCCCCAATGCCCGTATCTTCAACGCCAGGCCAACGCTTGCGTCCCGGTGATCCGCTGCTGGATCAATCGATCTACCTGGGGGGATTGAATGGGATTGACGCCAATACAACTGACTTGAAAATTGCTATTGGGGATCTACCGATGCCCACAGAGTTACAAACGCTTGCAGACTATCCTCGCTTTCAAGCCCTGATTCAACAGTATCCTGCCGCAGTGTTGCAGGAGGCTCGCCAGGTGATCCAGGTTGCGGAAGCGGGGGAATTGCGCAGTGATGTTCCCATGCCCAACAATACGCGTCGTGTCCTCTGGCGGTATTTATCCTTCAGGACCTATGGTCGCTTGATCCTCTGAAGCATAGGAATATGAAAGCCTCTTGACAGGGGTTGCTCCCCAAGCTGGAAGGCTGGGGTGCGCGAAAGAACGTATCGAGGAGTACCAGAATCAGCCAAGTTGCCGATGATGCCTATGCTACAGGCGTTTAGACTAATACTGAGGTAAAGGTATTATTTGTAACTAAAAATATTTGATTTCTTTACCCCTGTGTCCCCTGTTCTCTGCATGGACTGTTGCCAATGAACGATCTCACGACTTGGCCGGAAGATCATCCCATCCCTCCATCCCTGATCAGCAGGGTTGTGGAGCAGGTGTTACGGACTGAGCTAATGACCGGATGCCAGGAACAAATGATTGATTACGCTTTCACTCTACCCCTGACCCCAGAAGATATGGAGAGTTTAGGTCTGCTTCTGGAAGCTTTACATGCAAATCGCATCCAGCGGCAACTGCACCGCAAATGCCCGATCCACCCCTGTTCACTGGTCAAGGAGCACCTGCGGATCGAGCAAGAGCCTCGGGTCTACCTCTGTTCTAGCTACAGTGAGGAGCCCTGGAACTTGATTAAAGAACCCGGTCATCGCTCCTGGGGGGATCTGCAGTGAGCCCACTGGTTGGTTTCCTGCATTCCATGTTAGAATCGCTACCCCGATTTCAGGAGATCAGGAGAAAAGGCACTGGAGCAATTCGAGCGGATCAGGACCTGCTTGCGGCAACTCGCCCACCATCTGAGCAATCAACCTGCCATCCATGGGTTGCCACATCTACACCTGCTGCAGCACCTGTTCAGATCTGACTACCACCAGGAATTGCAGGAGTTACTGCACTTTTGTCGTGGAGATCTAGAGGCGTTATGCCATATCCTTCTGGTTGCTTATTTAGAGTTACAACTGCAAGCGGCAGAAGACAAAGCTTCCCTAGGACCTGAGCAGGACATTCTGCGATCCAGTCTGCATTCCTTCAGTGGGGGGATCAAAGAGATCTGTTTGCAGCAAACGGCAGGGGTGCTCTCTCCAGAAGATGCCTATCGGGCAGTTCGCAAACAATGGAAACAGTTAAAAGCCAGCCGCAAAGCCCTGAAGTAGTGAAATCCTATCCCACTAACACCCGAGCTTGAAGTGTCTCTACCACCTGCAGGACCTGGACTCGGGCCCATTGATCGGCGGTCAGGATGTCCTCGAGAGTCGGATCAGTGAGACAGTGATGCTGCTCACATACCTGTTCCAACACCTGGGGGATCTGCTGAAAATCCAGGCGTTCCTCCAGAAACAGGGCCACCACTGCCTCGTTGGCAGCATTGAGAACGGCAGGCAGGGTTCCGCCTATGCGACCCGCCGTGTAGGCCAGTTGCATGCAGGGATATTTGCGGTGATCGGGAGCCTTGAAGGTCAGGGAACTGAGTTTGACCAGATCCAGCGGGTCCCAGGGGGTGGGGATGCGTTCCGGCCAGCTGAGACCATAGAGCAGGGGCAGATGCATATCCGGCCAGCCCAGTTGCGCCAACACGGAGGTGTCCTGCAGCTCGATTAATGAGTGAATGATGCTCTGGGGATGAATCACGATATCAATGGCTTCATAATCCAGCCCAAACAGCCAGTGGGCTTCGATCACTTCCAACCCTTTGTTCATCAGGGTGGCAGAATCAATCGTGATCTTGCGTCCCATCACCCAGTTGGGGTGTTTGAGGGCATCCGCCAGCGTTACCTCGGAGAGCTTCTCGACAGGCCAGTCCCGAAAGGCTCCTCCCGAGGCGGTCAGAATAATCCGCCGTAACCCGCCCGTGGGCACCCCCTGCAAACATTGAAAGATGGCCGAATGTTCAGAGTCGACAGGGATCAGGTGAATACCGTGTTTCTGCACCAGCGGCAGCACCACAGGTCCCCCCGCCACCAGCGTCTCTTTGTTCGCCAGGGCAATATCTTTGCCAGCTTCAATGGCGGCCAGAGTCGGCAGCAGTCCGGCACAGCCCACAATACCTGTAACCACCAGTTCCGCCGCTCCGTAAGCCGCC
>JAAUUJ010000047.1 GCA_012030715.1 Synechococcaceae cyanobacterium SM2_3_1
TTTGCCTTTGCTTATGCCCATGAGTGTGATTGCCGGGCGGCTGTCGGTGCAGTTTGGCGCCCATTACCTCACCGCCAGCAGGGAGGACGGGGAGTGCTCCTGGGGGGGATCCCGGGGTGTGCGGCCCGGACGGGTGGTGATCCTGGGGGGGGGTACCGTGGGCACAGAAGCAGCTCGCATGGCGGTGGGGTTGGGGGCACGCGTTCAGATCCTGGATATCAACCTCAAACGGCTGCAGGAACTGGAAATGATCTTTGGCTCCCGCGTGGAGCTGCTGTGTAGCGAACCCTCCATGATTCAAGAAGTGGTACCCAACGCCGATCTGGTGATCGGGGCAGTTCTGGTGACAGGAAAGCGAGCGCCGGTGCTTGTGTCAGAGGCTGTGGTCAGTCAGATGCAACCCCGTTCTGTGATTGTAGATGTGGCGGTGGATCAGGGGGGATGTATCGCCACCACTCGCCCCACCTCCCATAGCCATCCGGTGCATGAGACTGCGGGCGTTCTCCACTACGGCGTGCCCAATATGCCCGGTGCGGTACCCTGGACTGCAACTCAGGCCCTGGTGAATACCACTCTGCCCTATATTCAAAAACTGGCGACCCTGGGAGTTGAGGCGGCACTACAGCAGGATCCAGCTCTGGCCCATGGCCTGAATATTCAAGCCGGACGCCTTCTCTACCCTGCTATTCAGGAAGTTTTTCCCGATCTTTAGGCTGTATCGGGGGCAATCCGTCAAGGATCACATTGCGTTACACTGAGAATGCCTGGAATGGTAACGGGTACGGCCTGAGTGCTCATCAGGCAACTCTTTGCCAATCTGAACACCAAAAAAGGATTCTAACCATGGCCTTTGAACTTCCAACCCTACCCTACGCCCCTAATGCGCTGGAGCCCCATATGTCGGCCCAGACATTCTCCTTTCACCATGGCAAGCACCATGCGGCTTACGTGAGCAAGCTGAACGCAGCTATTGAGGGCACGGCTCTCGCCAATAAGTCTCTGGAAGAGATCATCGTTGAAACCTCCAAAGATCCCTCTCAAACTGGTGTTTTCAACAATGCTGCCCAGACCTGGAATCACACCTTTTTCTGGAGTTCCATGAAACCCAATGGCGGGGGTGCAGCCACCGGAGCCATTGCCAGCAAGATCGATGCGGATCTGGGCAGCTACGACAAGTTTGTGGAAGCCTTCAAAAATGCAGCGGCCACTCAGTTTGGAAGTGGCTGGGCCTGGTTAGTGCTAGACAATGGCACCTTGAAAGTGACCAAAACTGCCAATGCCGATAATCCCCTCACCGCTGGACAAACACCGCTGCTGACCCTGGATGTGTGGGAGCATGCCTACTATCTGGATTACCAAAATCGTCGTCCTGATTTCATCAGCACCTTTCTCGATCAGCTCGTAAACTGGGATACTGTAAATGATCGTCTGGCGAAAGCCTGACTGGGACGAGGAGGCACTCACTCTGGATCCTCATTGAACCGTTAACGGATGTTGCCCCTGACAACGAGATGTGTCGGGGGTCTTTTTGTGCCCACCGCCTTCTCCTGAACATGCCAGAGTAGATCCAGGATGTATGTATTGTGGGAGACCAGGATGGGGATTGCCACCATCAACCCGGCCACTGGAGAGGTGATCCACAGATTTGAACCTTTAACCGAAGCGCAGGTGAATCAGGCCCTGGATCTGGCCCAGCAGTCATTTCGGTCTTATTGGCAAACCTCCTGGCAGCCGCGCGCTGAGTGGATGTTCAAAGCTGCCGCCCACCTGGAGGAGAAAAGCTCAGCCTACGGCGAACTGATCACCCTGGAAATGGGAAAACCGGTGAAATCTGCCGTGGCCGAGGTACAAAAGTGTGCCTGGGTCTGTCGCTATTACGCCGAGCATGCCGCCACTTTTTTTAGAAGATCAAGTTGTAGACACCGATGCCAGTCGCAGCCTGATCCGTTTCCAGCCTCTGGGGGTGATTTTGGGGATCATGCCCTGGAATTTTCCTTTCTGGCAGGTGTTTCGTTTTGCCGCTCCCGCGTTGATGGCAGGGAATGTTGCGCTCCTGAAGCATGCCTCCAATGTGCCTCAGTCCGCCCTGGCCATTGCCGATGTTTTCAAACAGGCGGGGTTTCCCCAGGGAGTTTTCAATCTCTCCTGATCAGCTCGGAACAGGTGGCGGCAGTGCTCACGGATGAACGGGTCAAAGGGGTTGCCCTTACAGGCAGTGAAGCAGCTGGATCTCAGGTGGCAGCTCTGGCGGGTCAACATCTGAAGAAATCGGTGTTGGAACTGGGGGGCAGTGATCCTTTTATCGTGTTAGAAAGCGCGGATCTGGAGGCTGCTATTTCGACTGCGGTTACGGCCCGCATGATCAGCAATGGTCAGTCCTGTATTGCGGCTAAACGGTTCATCCTGCAGGAGTCGATTGCTGAGTCTTTTCTAGATGGGTTGGTGAAAAAATATCAAGCCCTAAAGGTGGGAGATCCGATGCTAGCAGAGACCGATATAGGACCTCTGGCTACACCCGCGATCCTGCAGGAGGTGGACTGGCAGGTTAAAACCTCTGTGGAACAGGGGGCTCAGGTTCTACTTGGTGGGCAGCCGCTCGCAGGTCCTGGTAATTTTTATCCCCCCACGATTCTGACCCAGATCCCGCCCCAGAGTCTGGCGGCCAGAGCAGAGGTATTCGGACCTGTAGCCCTGATCTTTACCGTCCTCAATCTGGAAGCAGCGATTCAGCTAGCCAACGCCACGCCTTTTGGACTGGGGGCCAGTGGCTGGACTCAGGATCTGCGCGAACAGGAACGGTTAATCAATGAAATTGAAGCCGGATCAGTCTTTATTAACGGCATGGTGAAATCAGATCCGCGGTTGCCTTTTGGGGGAATCAAGCGATCTGGGTATGGACGAGAGCTGGGAAAATTTGGGATCCATGAGTTTGTGAATATCAAGACGATCTGGGTGAAGTAGGGATTAGGAGATGGGTCTTCTTTGCCGCCCATCGTTGCTATCTACTGCGCAAAGCTGCCAGATCCGCCAGCAGAGGATCGTTTTTGCGCACACCAATCCAGTAGACACTAAAGACGCCAACTAGAATCAGAGTTGCTGCCATGATCCCCATCGCCAGTACAATCGGCAGGATTCCCATCACCAGGAAGCCCAGGCCAAAGACGTTAAAGAATATCCCCACTGCCAGACCAATAAGAACACCCGATCCCGCGTGGGGGCTGATCACCGATTCCTGTGGTGACCTGGAATTGTAGTAGATCTGGATCATCTGTTTGTTCTTGAGCAGGTCGTAGATGCGACGGTGATAATCAGGGCTGGTAGTGGAGTCATAGCCAAAAGCTAGCTTGTTGCCCTCATAGGAGGATCCCGCCACCTGATAGCGGTAAGTGATCAGTACCTCCTGGGCATCTCCATCCTGGCCTGCATGTTCGTCTAACTCAAGACGGCTGATCCGAGCACTTGTGGTGGGCCATCGTTGTGCTTGCATGACCTTTTGCCATTGCACAAAACTGACCCCAATCGCCGCAACCCCGACCAGGATCAGCAAAATGGGTATCAGGAGTTTGATCAGTTCTTCCATGATGTTAGGTATCCTCCTTTCCCCTCGACAATGTCACCAGACCAGATGCCATGTACTTATGAAAACTGGCAGGCAATAAAATCACTGATCCCGCCAACCAGATTCGAGGGTGATGGTGGTAACGGTTGGGTGATATCCAGAACTGCAGAGATGGCGCAATGATCTGAGAGTTGATCCTGCTGACTCAAGGGCTGCTGGTAATCCCATTCTTGAAATGAGTCAGGGACCAACCAGGCTCCTGAAAGCCGATCCAGCACAATATGATCAATAAACTCTGGATACTGACCACCAAAGCAGTTAGGTCTTGCGCCTTCCGTGACTTTGATCAGATCCGAGTTACTGGGCCTACCATCATCAATTTCTGCCCAAAAATCATCGCCACTGAGATTAAGACGGCGGTTAAAATCTCCCAGGACAGCAAAAGGAACACCTTCACAGGCTCTAGCATCGATCCATTTTTCCAGGATTGGCAGTTGCGCTTTCAGCACTGAACAATCAGAATCCCCTGAGACATTTCCATCCAACGGATCTGAAAAGCAGAAAGATTTTAAGTGTACTGACAGCATCCGAATCTGTTGTTCTCCTATCTGCACAGTGATATCCGCACCTGGACGGACATTACCTACATCCAGCGCCACATAGTCAGGATTTTGAGTTACGGTCAGATCGCGACGAATGGCAAAGCCCGTTTTCTGAGCATCCTCGCTATCGGCAAAGTAAAAGTTGTACTGATCTGGATTGAAAACAAGACGAGCAGCTCCTGGTCCATCAACCTCCTGCAGGGCAATAATATCTGCATCGATCTGAGTGAGGTAGTTCCTCAGGGCGGCAAAGTCCTTATCCGATGAAAATGTTAGGTTTTCTAAATTCCAGGAAGCTAACTTAAGCGAAGTGGTTGCAACGGACTGAGAAGGCAGGAAAAAAATGAAAAGAGAGGAGACAAAGATCAGAGTTGTGATCATGTACCTGCTGGAGATTAGCCAGCGAATGGGGTCAGCCACTTTCCCACCTCAGTTTCTACCTCCTATCATACATTTAAGGAATGAAGAACACTGCTATTGCCAGGATGACATAGGTGGCCAGAAGTAGCAGCCCCTCCAACCAGTTCGACTGTCCATCACTGCTGACAGAATTGGCCAGCCACACCGAAGCCCCCACCGCCACCAGCTCGATCAAGCCAAACTGAAAGTCCATCGGCTGATGCAAAGCGGCCCCCACCAGCACCAGCACTGGTGCCACAAACAGGGCGATCTGCAATGTGGATCCCATGGCCACAGACAGGGAGAGATCCATTTTGTTTTTCATGGCCACCGTTACGGCTGTGGCATGTTCAGCTGCATTCCCGATCACAGGCAAGAGAATCACCCCCAAAAACAGTTCCGTAATCGGAACTTCCTCCAGAACCGCTTCCAGAGATCCCACCAGCAATTCCGACTCCACCGCCACCAGGGAAGCCAATCCCAGCATCGCCAGCACCCAGATCCCCACGCCTTTTCTCTGAGGGGCCTTCAACACCTGAGGAATCGATCCGCGTGCCTCCAGAACAGGATTCGGCTCATGACTTTCGGCAGCTGCGGCTTCCTCCTCCTCCACTTCATGGATCGAGTACAGATAACTGTGGGTTTTAAGGGAAAACAGGAGGGTGAGTGCATACACCCCTAACAGGACCAGGGCCACGGCCACCGACAGTTCCTGAATCGACAGTTCCCCCAGAGTGGGAGCCGTGTAAGCAACGACCGTAGGCAAGAGCAACGCCACTACCGCCAGATTCATGGAGGAGGCATTGACCCGTGCCACCACCGGCTGAAAGTTCTGTTGTTTGTAGCGCACCCCACCCAAAAACATGGCCAGGCCTGCCACCAACAGTAAATTCTGATGATCGATCCAGTGACCGTGGCCTTGACTACATCCACCAGACCCGCCCGCAGGGCGATCAGGGCAATAATTAACTCGGCAGCATTGCCAAAGGTGGCATTTAACAGCCCTCCGATCGAGGGTCCAGTGAGAACCGCAATCTCTTCAGTGACCTGACCCATCAACTTAGCCAGCGGAATCAAGCCCACCACGGCAAACAGAAAAACAAGTTTGGCATCCCAGTTGAGGAAGTGAGCAATCACCGAGACGGGGACTGCAACCAGAAGGACCAGTATCAATCCATTAAACAGCACGGAGAGCCATTCACCGGATCTCCAGGATTCTGCTGAATGGGTATCTGCATCGGCAAGTGTCATAGAAGTGCTGTTGGTTGAACAGGTTAAGAAGTCAGGAAAAAGTTCTGTGTCGTTAAAGAACCGCTCCGGCTATCATGATGCGGCCAATCTCAACAGGGATCAAGGGTCATTCCCTCAGGCTCGGTGGTTCAGCTAATCACTTTAGCTTTCTGCAACTGGCGAGTAATGTGCTGGGTGATCTGATTCTGCAACTGTTTAGTATCTTTCACCAGCAGATAACTGCCTTCGGCAATCTCGAAGGGGAATGGTCCGTCATAGCCCTCCCGATACATCTGGATCAGTAGAATATCTTCGGGCCGTTTACATTGTAGAGCGTATCCCACCTCTACACAGACCTGCGGACTGGGCAGCGAGAATGGCAGGGTTTCCTGCAGCGTGGCAATGGGCGTAACATCCGCCACCACGAATAGAGCATGCTTGATCTTGCGGATCAGCGCGGCATCAATTGGGGTACGTCCGGCCCCCCCTTCCAGAGATTGTTCCAGTTGCAGTGGGACAACGGGATTCTGTTTGCGGTTAAGGGCATCCACCAGTTGTTGCAGCACCTTGGTCATAGCCTGGGTGGACACCAAATAGTGAGTTTGACCCGAAAAGAAAATGATCGGCTCCCGCTGGCTGAGGGTATTGCGCTTGTTGAAATACATTTCACGACTGATCAGATCCAGATTGGAAATGCTGTAGGCACCGCTGCCTTCAATATAAAATTCGATCAGCTCTCCCTCAAGATAGCGCTGAAACCAGAGGGAGTTTTTCACCTGATCCACATCGTCTAAAAAATCAGCCCGCATCCCCGTTTTCAAAAGGCCTGTACGGCTCAGTCGTAGATCAGGGACCATCTGCCCCACCTGAGCGACGGAGAGAACGGAATCCAGGTACCAGGCCTTGAGAACGATGATCGCCACGAGACTCCCTCCTGTATCTGGGGCTAGCCGATACGCACCCTGAGATGGTTCAGTTTGATGCAAGTGGAGATCCCACCTGATGTACTGCCTACTGTACTGGTTCAGGCGGGGAAACGCTACTGCTTTCCAGGGTGGAGGTAGAGACTACGGCTGATCCAACAGAGATTGGAATAGCGATTGGAGCAGTCGTGCCTATGGCCAGACCGATTGATCCGCCTGGGTCTGACGAGATTGGAGGTCTGTGAAGGGGAGATCGTCTGGGAGGAGTGCCCCGGTGGCCAGGATCATCATGCCCACGAGTAGCAAAGGAATTCCTGAGCTTTTAGCCCATTCCAGGTCGGCATCGTGGTGGCGAGGCGAGGAGTGACGGAAGTTAACCATGGTGCTTGAGGGTGAAGTGCAGAACTCATGTACCAGAATGACGGAATCCTCAGATTTACACAGGAGGGATCTCCGTGACCTGGGCAGGGGATGTGCTCAGAGAGGGTTGCGGACCTGCGAGCAGTGCCTTCGCCACATCCGCAGGGGTGACTGCGCTAATGATCAGGAGCGTGACGCTCAGGGGAAGCCCCACCAGGAGGTAAGGCAACAGGCGACTGAACTGATCAACCCAGCCCAGCTGAAGTTGGCACCGGTCAGAACTGTGCTGCTGGGGGGCCACATATCCAGGATATTGAAGGGTCGACTGCATAGGAATCTCGCTTTTGCAACAGCAACCATATGTTTAGATGTAACAGGTGATCCCTCTTGATCCCAGGTGGTCTTGATCCCTGATGATCACCGGATCCAGCAGGAGCAGGATGGGAAGAAGGGGCCTGACTTTTACCCTAAAGGAGCTGACGGTTGCCGGGCTGAGATCAACCTGAAAATCTCTTCAGTAAAGAAACTGCAAATGGGATGAAAAAATCTCCTCATGCAGAGCATTCAGAGGACTGTATCCTGGGCTTGCATCTGTCTGAGTTCCAGTTGTCGGTAGCGGTTGATCAATCCTGGATAGTTGCTGGCAAAGACCACCAGTCCCACGCCCCCTGTCAAAAGTAAGGATAGAACACCCGAGAAGGCTGTCCGATCACCACCGCGTAGATGCCCACGAGTAGTACCAGTCCCGACCCTGCCATCGTCAGTTTCACCAGCAGCAAGACCAGAGAGCGACTGCGACCCAATCCCGCCAGCGTTCCTACAAGTGCGCCCACGCAACCAACTCCCGCTCCCAGCAAACCTCCGATCAAGCCCCCCTGCGGATCTGTCCACCAGGCGTTAGCGGCGTGATTGCCAAGGTCGGACCAGCCATTATGCAGGCTGAGGGGGCCGATCTCCACCACGCCCGCTCCTGGAAGCACCAGATTGACTTCTAGTTTTTCAGGCCGAACTGGCCCAGGTTCTCCTCCGCCCGTGGCATCAAAGGTCAGAACAACAGGACGCCAGCTTGAAGATCCTGTAATGCTTCTCCAGGGTCCCGACTCAGCCAGAGTGCGACTGAAAAACTTCCCTTCTGGCAGATGACTGTAGAGTTCCAGGTAGGCCTCTCCTTCCACCCCTTCATAGCGGATCAGTCCCTCCACGCGCCATTGGGGCTGGCTGAGTTGGGGATCTTCAATATCGAGTAATGGGAAGGTTGTGGCTTCCGGCCCTGCATGAGTCAGGCGCAGACTGGCGAAATTCTGTTCTGGTGAAGGCGGGATCAATTCACTTTCAGGGATCTGCTCTAAAGTTTGCTGTTCGGTCCAGAGGTATTCTTGAACCAGGGTTGGGCTTTGGGCAACAGCACTTGAGCATCCCTGAGTAGCGAAGAGGAGACTGATGCCGATCAAGATAGAGCACTTCATGGTGGGGGGACTCCTTGTTTTTCCAGGTCTTCTCGATAAGCCGACAGTAAAGAGCGCAGGGTTTCCATATCCAGGCGCCCCTCGGCATAGTGGAGGCGGAGGATCCGTTCAAACTCACTGATAGAACTCTGCTCCTCAATGATTTTGATCTTTTCAATTAATCGATCCAGTCGCAGTCGCACCGTCGGGTAGGAGATGCCATAAGTGCGGGCCACCTCTTTTAAAGAACCAGAGCAGAGAATGAAGTTGCGCACAAAGGCCAGATCTTCAGCACTGAGGTAGTCCGTCCAGAGGCGCCGCGATGGGAAGGACATGGGCTCGACCTAAATTTAGTGAAGCCATACATTGATTATAATATTAACTATGTGAAAGTCGAGCTTAATTATAGAAACCTTTTAATGGTTTTTCGGGCAACCCCAACCCCACTCATCTTTGAGAAGACAGAGAGGCCACATGCTTCGCACTCCTTGGTCGGTTCAGAGAAAGGACGTAGTATGAGATTTACCCGTCGCCAATGCCAACCGTACCATTCCTCTTCTGATAGAGACTACAAGCAGACTCAGCTCCTGAAGGCTCAGGCAGGAACCGAGCTGGCATCGGCAGTTGACTCGGATCCAATATTGGGGAGTTCCAGACAGTAGCCCGCCCCATAGACGGTTTTGATGTACTTGGGTCGGCGCGGATCGGGTTCCAGCTTGGTGCGCAGGTGACGGATATGGACCCGAATGGTTTCAATATCATCATCCGGTTCGTAGCCCCAAACCTCCTGCAAAATTTCACTGGGGGAAACGGTTTGCCCGTGGCGCTGCATCAAACAGTGGATCAGATCAAATTCCAGATGAGTGAGTTTGATCTTCTTGTTAAACCAGATGGCCTCGAAGCGCTCGGGGACCAGGGTCAGGGGACCATAGTTAAGAATTTCGGTATGTCTGGCGGTTTGCGGAATCCGATCGGCACGACGCAGCAGGGCTCGCACCCGCACCAGCAACTCCTGGATCTCAAAGGGCTTGGTCAAATAATCATCGGCCCCGGCGTTGAAGCCTTCCACCTTGTCTTGAGTTTGGCCAAGGGCCGTCAGCATCAGAACCGGAACATCGACAGTTCTTTCTTCGCGACGCAGCCGCTGGCACACGGTTAGCCCATCCACCTGTGGCAGCATCAGATCCATCACCACCAGGTCTGGCAACACCTGCAAGGCCATCGCCTGGCCCTTCACTCCATCGGAAGCGGTCACCACCTCATAGCCCGCTAGCTCCAGGTTTACCCGTAGTAAATCCAGAACTGCAGGATCGTCTTCAATTACCAGGATCCGAGCCATAAACACATGAACAGGTAAAACTGCCTCCCAAAGGGATATTAAGACTCTGGACAAATTTATTCTATTTATTGACCTGAGTTTACCTAATTTTACTCGCAGATTCGAGCCACCCCAAGGACTCACTTCAGGCTTGTCCATACCCTCGCTGTACCCGCAGGTCCATCAATCGGGGAATCAGGCTTCCTGTTCAGATCCCCTGTAGCTGCAGGCGCAAATCTAAAGACTTATTTAAGAATTAGGCGGAGGCTTGCTCAGGCTAAGGTGAGGCCTGATTGGAGTTAGGTTCCGGGGGCCAGCTTTCTTCGGGGGACTGGAGGGCATGGTCCAGAACGGTGCGGGCCTGTTGGGCCTTTTCGCGCGCATCGCGGTAGCGGAGATTTGCCTGGGCAAAGGATTTTAGAATCCGGAACCCCTCCTTGAGCTGATCGAGTTTCTCCTCATCCACATCCGCATCACTGAAGAGCAATTCCACCAGTTCCCGCATCTTGAGCGCCTCGGCCCGCGACTCCTGTACCTTGAGTTTGAGGGTCACCAGGTTGCTGAGCACCTGGACTGCCTGCAGCACGGCATCCTCCTCGGGCACTGACTCCAGATCCTGCACCTCCACAAACTGACTGGGACTAAATCCCTCCGCCAGTTCCGTTCCCAGCTGATCCGCCTCCATCATTTCCATCAGTCGATCCATGGCTTTCTCGCGAGCACGGATGGAATCCTTGCCACGAACGGTAATCACAACCTCAGGCTTTTGGGGTAGCGTGTACTGCACCATAGGGATTGACTGTTTCTGAACGGCTAAGGTTATCCTAGCGCCACGATCCTCCTCAGGGTTAGACCTCGTGCATCCCAGCCTGCTCAGGTTGAAACCCAGAAGAAAAGAGTGTGGTCCGATCAAAGAGTGAGCCCACCAGGTTGGCAAAGCGCAGATCGGCTTCCAGCAACGTTGCCCCCCGCAGATCGGTATAGCCCAGATCAGCACCTGTCAACACTGCTCGGATCAAATTGGCCCCTCGTAGATTGGCCGCACCCAGATCTGCCTGCCAGAGTCGGGTTTCTGAGAGGGTGGCCAGGCGTAAATCAGATTCCTGTAAATTGGCGCGGTGCAGATGCGCACAGCTGAGATTGGCAAATTTGAGATCAGCCCGAAAAAGATTCAGTTGATAAAGACTGGCATGGGCTAAATCCGCTCCCCGTAGATCGGCCCCACTGAGATCTAATCCCCGCAGACGTGCTCCCCTGAGATTGCCACCGCGCACGCTGATGCCTGCAAAGTCTCGGATTCCGGATTTGATCTGCCTGTGCAGCTCAACAACTGGAGTGATCTTGGCGGACATGGGTCTCCAGCGGACAGGCTTAGGTCAACGTTATAGCAGAGATCAACGAGAATGTAGCCATGACCTTATGTTTGCTGGCAGAACTGGCTGGGGGTGGGCAATGGGCAACAACCTGGGATGGGGTTGGCAGCTGTTCTACCTCCTGGTGGGGGTGGGAGCCGCGGTCCTGCTGTTTGACGGGGGAGCTAACTTTTATGTAGAAAGTGCCTGGTTTCAGTCTCTGGGCTATCTGAAACCCCTCTGGACGACCGTGACCGCCCGCTGGCTGGTAGGGTTGCTGGGATTTGGCATTGCCTATGCCGTCTTACGAGATCATCTCCGGCATGCCTGGCGACAACCTCCACGTCTGCTGTTCCACGTCCTTCTGATCCTGATGAGCACAGGCTTTGGCATCCTGCTGATGCGGCACTGGTTTTCTTTCCTCTGTTTTTTGCAACAGGTGCAGGTCGGTCAGAGCGATCCTATCTTTCACCGTGATCTCAGCTTTTTTCTGTTTACTCTGCCCCTGCTGGAAGCGCTGCACACCTGGCTCTGGACCCTGGTGGGACTGATCCTGTGCGTGGTGGCCACCATGTATCTGACGGAACTGGGATTGGCGAAGCAACGCTTAACGCTGGCCCTCACCCGCACCGCCCAAAAGCACCTGCTCACCCTGACGGGGGTCATGTTTCTGATCACGGCCCTGGGCCACTGGCTCAACCGATACCAGATTCTCTACTCACAGCGGGGATCGATCTATGGGGCCAGCTATACCGGTGTCTATGCCCAGCTGCCTGCAGAGACGGTGTTGGTGGGGATTGCCATCCTCACAGGTCTGGGATTTTTGCTCCTCCGGGGCCGCCGCCAGATGCCCTTGCGCCTGCGACCTAAACTGGGAACGTACCCCTGGATCTGGTCCCTGCTGGCTCCCCTGGTCCTGCTGGGGGGATACTGGAGTCTGCGGTTGCTGCTGGGGCAGGTGTATCCGGAACTGGTACAGGCCCTGATCGTGACCCCCAATGAACTGGAGCGGGAGCGACCTTTTATTGAGTACAACATTGCCCTCACCCGCCAGGGTTTTGATCTCACGGATGTGGAGGTGCTGCCCTTCACCGATCAGGGGCGGTTAACGCAGGCGGATATTGCCGAAAGTTCCACCACCGTCCGCAACATTCGCCTCTGGGATACAGAACCCCTCCTGACCTCTTACCGCCAGCTGCAGGAGATCCGGCCCTACTATCAGTTTCCGCATGTGGATGTGGATCGCTATCAGATCGGAAATGAACTGCGGCAGGTGATGCACTCGGCCCGAGAGCTGGATATTGAGCAGGTGCCGGAGGGGGCCAAAACCTGGGTAAATCAGCGGTTCTTTTACACCCATGGCTATGGGCTGACGCTCAGTCCTGTGAACGTGATTACGCCCGCAGGGCTCCCGGCCTTTTTCATTGCCAATATTCCTCCTAAAGCCACCAACCCAAAGGTAGAGGAGGCGCTTCCCATTACCCAGCCTGCTGTTTATTACGGTGAGATCAGTCACACCGATGTGCTGGTGGGGGCCAAGGCACGGGAACTGGACTATCCCCAGGAGGATCAGTACATCTTCAGCAATTACCAGGGGGAGGGGGGGGTTTCTGTGGCTCAGCTGTGGCAGCGCATCCTCTTTGCCTGGCATTTTCGCGACCCCCGCATCCTCATCAGTCGCCAATTAACCTCCAACTCTCGCTTCCTGATCCATCGCCAGATCACGGAACGGGTACAGCGGTTGATGCCCTTTTTGCGTTACGACAGTGATCCGTATCTGGTGATTGCCCAAGGTCGCCTCTTCTGGATCCTGGATGCTTACACCACCAGCGATCGCTTTCCCTCCTCTGAACCTGCGCAAGCGCCCCACCCCCTCAACTACATTCGCAATGCCGTCAAAGTGGTGATTGATGCCTATCACGGCAGTGTTGATTTTTATGTGAGTGAGTCAGAGGATCCGATCATTCGCACCTACCAGCGCATCTTTCCAGAACTCTTCCAGTCTCTGGATGCCATGCCCCCCTATCTTCGTCCCCAGATTCGCTTTCCCGGCGATCTGTTTCGGATTCAGGCGGAGCAATTTGCCTCCTACCACATGACCGATCCCCAAATTTTTTACAACCGAGAGGATCAGTGGCAGATTTCCACCCAGGTGCGCAATGGTAAAACCCAGCAGATGCAACCGCAATACGTGATCCTGCAGCTGCCCAACTCGGGGGATGATCAGGCGGAGTTTGTGCTGCTGGCTTTATTTACCCCGATTAACAAGCAGAATATGGTGGCCTGGATGGCGGCTCGCTGTGATGGCAACAACTACGGACGCATTCTGGTGTATGAGTTCTCACGGCAACGTCTCATCCTGGGCCCTCAGCAGGTGGAGGCTCTGATCAACCAGGATCCAGAGATATCTGAGCAGATCTCCCTCTGGAATGAGCATGGCTCACGGGTGAATCAGGGAAACCTGCTGGTGATCCCGATCAAAAATGCGCTGCTCTACGTCCAATCCCTTTATCTGGAGGCCGAAGAAAGCCGCTTACCGCAGCTCACCCGGGTGTTGGCCGCCTATGAGGATCAGGTGGTGATGACTCCGACGCTGGATCAAGCCCTCGCTGCCCTCTTTCCGCCCGAAGACTTCCCGATTCCGGAGGAGCCCACCGATCGGCAAGCTCCCATCATCCCGCTGGAGCCAGACCTGCAGATCACACCCGCCGCAGAACTGGTCGAACTGACGCTGGAGTATTGGCAACAGGCCCAGGAAGCCCTGGAAGCTGGCAACTGGGAGGATTATCGGCAGCATCAGGAGCAGGTGGGAGAGTTGCTAGAAAGGCTGGCGGATCTGCATTCTCCCTCGCTGACTGAATCAGATTTCTCTGCGGGAGAGGATGGTCTTACTCGTCCCCGTTCACCCAGGCCGGAATCCAGACCTGAGCCTGACGCAACTGGCGAGATAAGTGGCGATAATCCGGTTGATGCTGACTGACCAGATCCCAGAAGGCGGTGGAATGATTCAGGTGCACGGTGTGGCAGAGTTCGTGAATGAATACGTAGCGCACCAGGGTAGGCGGCAGGAACAGGAGCTTGGCATTGAGACTGATGGTGCCGTGGGATGAGCAACTGCCCCAGCGGGTTTTCTGACAGCGGATCCGACAGCGGTGAAAGGGCATCCGCAGCTCTTGACTGACGGATTGTAGCCAGGGTTGCAGGTGGATATAGCCCTGACGGATCAGCCACTGGCGCAGCAGCTCCCGGCAGAGGGAGGCTTCCTGAATTGCTCCCATGATCATGACCCCATGGCTGGTTTCCTCCAGGATTAACCGGGGGGCGGATGTGGATTGAAACTCGATCGACCAGCGCTGATCCACCGCCTGAAACCCGATTTCTGTGGGAAGGGCTTCGGCGGGATCCAAGCCGATCCAGCGTTGTTGCTGTTGCAGGCGCTGCAGAGTCCGGGTGATCCAGGGTTGCTTTTCCTGAAGAATGCCTGGAATCTGGGACTGATCGAACCCCCAGGGCACAATGATGTCCACCTGCAACGGGGAGGTCACCTGCAGACGCACGTAGCGAGCCCGCCGACTTTGGCGGACACGGTAGTTCAATGGAGGAAGTCCAGTGACCATGATGCTCAGAGAACCCAAAAAATGACTTTTCGGCAAGTCTTCCCCCTTGCTATGCTAAATAGGTTGTTACCACGTATGCCTGGGTTATGGCTCAGCCGAAAAAGAAAACCTCCAAAGCCAAAAGTCGCAGCCGTCACGCTAACTGGTTGCGGAAAGCCAATTTACAAGCCGAACGAGCCATGTCGCTAGGTCGCTCGATCCTGACTGAGAGGGCGGCAGGATTTTACTACCCCAGGGCTGAGGAAGACACGGAAGAGTAATCTTCGGCTGGATTGTCGTTCTCGATTTCAAACGAAACGATGCGCCTACCCCATGCAGCCTCCTCCGAGACCTACTATCAGCGGCTAGGCCTCTCCTTTGGCGCTTCGCCACGAGCTGTTCGTCGTGCTTACCGTCAGTTGAGCAAGCGCTATCACCCTGATACGTCCCCTCTGCCCCCTGAAGTGGCGATCCAGCGATTCCACGCCCTCCAGGAGGCCTACACTGTGTTGAGTAATCCCAAGCAACGGGCTCTGTATGATTCCACCCTGTGGTTACAGCACCCGCCAGCGCCACCGCCGCCCCACCGATCCTCTTTAGAATGGGAACCCGAAACTCGGCCCCTCTCAGGAACTGAGATTTTTACGTTGCTGCTGATGCTGGGCACCTTTGTCGGCTGTCTCCTGCTGGTGGGGGTCATTGCCTGGTTAAATCCGGAGCGATCCCTTTAGAAGCCCGTTGAATTGTCAAGGATTGCATTTATGACCATGCCCTCTGCCTCTACTCCCCTCTATAACCATCCTCTGCCCTATCTGGAACAATGGCTGCAGGAGCAGGGCTGCCAGAAGGATCCGAGGGATGTAGAGCAGTGGTTTTGCGAGCGGGAAAGTTGGGAAGCCCGTTTACGGCTGGAGGAAACCAGCATCTGGGTTCGTTACACTTTTAGTGACGGGAATACCAAGACATTAACGTTTCCCTATTCCCTTAGTCGGGCTGATGTGCAGCAGGCTATTTTTGAGAGTTGAAAGGTGATCGAATGCAGATTGTTCAGCTTCCTGTGCTGTCAGATAACTACGTTTACCTGCTGGTGGACAAAAACTCGCGAGATGCGGCGGTGGTAGATCCGGCGGTGGCAGAACCCGTCCTGAACTATCTGAAACGGCAGGATTTACGCCTCACTACGATTTTTAACACTCACCACCACCATGATCATGTGGGGGGCAATCGACAGCTGCTCCAAGCGTTTCCTGAGGCCACAGTCTACGGAGGCAGCCTTGATCGGGGAAGGATCCCGGGGCAAACGGTGGAACTGCAGGCAGGAGATACAGTCCAATTTGCAGGAGAAACGGCTCAGATCTTTTTTGTGCCAGGCCATACCCGTGCCCACATCGCCTACTACTTTGTCACAACCGGGGATCTATTTTGTGGAGATACCCTGTTTGCGGGGGGGTGTGGACGACTGTTTGAGGGAACCCCGGAGCAAATGTTAAAGTCTCTCTCCCAGCTACGGGAACTGCCGGAACCCACCAGGGTTTGGTGCGCCCATGAGTACACTCTGAATAATCTGCGCTTCGCCATGACCGTGGATCCCCAGAATCAGGATCTACAACAACGTCTACAGCAGGTGCAGCAAGCACGGCATCAGGGGCAAGCCACCGTTCCCTCGACCATGGGTACCGAAAGAGCGACCAACCCTTTTCTCCGCTGGGATCAGCCCGCACTCCAGGAAGCCGCCCAGATTCAGGATCCGGTTCGCGTCTTTGCGCGCATTCGAGGTAAGAAGGATCAGTTTTAACATCGCCAACTCAAAAATGAAGTGCATCACCCAGGAGGTCATTCCTGATCAAGGCGTTGATTGAATCAACTCTGTTTACTACGGGATCAGCATGATCGATAGGGGAGCACCCACGGGGATCTGTTGAGTTCCAACAGCCAGAACTGCCAGGGCATTGCATCCCGCCAGGTTCACTAGATTGGCAGAGTGATAATGGCTCACAGGGGTAAAGATCGCCGCTCCCTCAGACCAGTTCAGCCTTCCCCAGAGATAACTCTCCCGCTGTCCATCCGAGCTGAGGGGCTGATCACTGATCCCCTGGACAAACGTAGGCCCCCAGGGGGGTGACAAACCCTGAAGCTTATTCAACACAGGTTGTACAAATCTCCAAAATGTTACCATCGCTGAGACTGGATTGCCCGGCAGACCAAAATAAAGCAACGGGGATCCGGAAGCTCTGGAAAAAGTGGCAAACGTGAGGGGCTTGCCTGGCTTGATCGCCACCCTGCGTATGTGGATCTTTCCTTCCAGCTCCTCCAGAAGCGACTCCACAAAGTCAAAATCCCCTACCGACACCCCTCCGGTAGAGAGCACCACATCGGCGATCTGCAGGGCTTGTTGGATAGAGTGGCGCAATAACTCTGGATCATCCACCGTGATCCCCTGCCGGATCGGGATCCCCCCCGCCGCTTGCACCAGGGCACTCAAGCCATACTGATTGGAATCCACGATCTGGCCTGGTTTGAGAGGGTGATCGATGGAAACAAGCTCATGGCCTGTGGAGAGAATGGCCACCCTGGGTTGGCGAAAAACAGGGATCGTAAACCGTTGCACTGCGCTCAGCACCGCGATCTCTGGCCCCTTCAACCTTAGCCCTGGAGATAGCAATTCCTGCCCCTGATGACAGTACTGCCCCACCTGGCGCACAAACTGATCGGGCGGAACACTCTGCAGAACCTGCACCTGATCCGATTGAAGCCGTTCAGTATTTTCCTGAATGACAATCGCGTCTGCTCCCTGGGGCAGGATTGATCCGGTGTACAGGCGGGTGGCTTCTCCGGCAGCAAGTGTTCGTTGGGGTAAAGATCCGGCGGGAACGGTTTCCACCACCTGCAAAACGACAGGAGGATTCTGGACATCCTGAGATCGGACCGCATAGCCATCCATACTGGAGGTGGCCTGGGCCGGAATATCTACTGGACTGTGGACGGCTGCTGCCAGCACCCGGTCGAGCACCTGGGGAAGATCCACCCACTCCACCTGTAGCGGTTGAGTAACCTTCAGGATCAGGGTTTCAGCCTCAGCAACCGCCAGCATTTCTTGCCCTCAAATACTCGACCCATTAAACAACAAAGTTCACCAGTTTTTTTGGCACGACAATGACTTTACGCACCGTGGCTCCCTCCAGATATTTCTGGGCAATGTCGGAGTTGCGGGCCAGTTCCTCCTGCTCCTCCTTGGTCAGCGCAGCTGGAGCCTCAAAGGTGCCGCGTGTCTTGCCATTGATCTGCACCACAATCGTGACCACATCTGCCACCAGAGCCTCAGACTCAAACCCAGGCCAGCGCTGTTCATGAATTGAGGTCTCTCCCCCCAGATGGGACCAGAGATCCTCCGCCAGGTGCGGGGCAAATGGAGCCAGCAGATGCACCAGTGTCCAGATCCCTTCGGCATACACGGGGGAATCGGGAAGATCGGCATCCGCCAGAGCATTGTTCAGCTTCATCAGTTCAGAGATGGCGGTGTTGAACTGGTAGCCCTCTTCAATGTCGGCGGTCACAGCTTGGATCGCAGTGTGGATGGCACGGCGCAGATCCTTTTCTGCACGGGAAAGTGAGGCCTGCTGTACCTGTTGAGCTTGGCTGAGATGCTCCCGCCAGTTGGGGTGCTGGATAAACTCCGCCACGGTGCGCCAGACGCGGTTGAGGAAGCGGAATTGTCCCTCGACATCCGCATCATCCCACTCCAGATCCTTTTCGGGGGGGGCCTTGAACAGGATAAACATGCGGGCAGTGTCGGCCCCGTAATTGCGCAGCACATCCTCTGGATCCACGCCATTGCCCTTGGACTTGGACATGGTGGCAAAGCAGACCTCCAATGCTTCTCCTGTCTCTGGATCACGCGGGTCATCAGGGTTCACCTGTAGTGCCGGAATCCAGCGATCATTGCCGCCTTTGTGGGGATTGAAGTAGGTGAGACCCTGCACCATCCCCTGGGTAAGCAACCGCTGAAAGGGTTCATCAAACCGCAGCAGGCCACAGTCTCGCAGGGCCTTGGTGAAAAAGCGGGAATACAGCAAGTGAAGAATGGCATGCTCGATCCCTCCCACATACTGATCCACCGGCATCCAACGGTTCACCTGATCCCGATCAAAGATGGCCTGATCATTGCGGGCATCCGTAAAGCGCAGGAAATACCAGGAGGAGTCGATGAAGGTATCCATCGTATCGGTTTCCCGCAGCGCAGGTCCTGAACAGGTGGGACAAGGCACCTGCCGCCATGACTCCAGCTGGGCCAAAGGGGAAGGCCCCCGTCCACTAAATTCCACCTCCTCCGGCAGGATCACGGGCAGATCCGAATCGGGCACAGGAACGATGCCGCAGTCAGGGCAGTGGATCACCGGAATCGGACAGCCCCAGTAGCGCTGACGGGAGATCAACCAGTCCCGTAGCCGATAGGTAGTCTGGGCGGTACCGATCCCTTGACTCTCCAAAAACTCCATCACCCTGGTTTTGGCCCCATGCACCGCCAACCCATCGAGAGGCCCTGAATTGAAAAGAATGCCAGATCCTGTGTAGGCTGCCGTCAGAGGGATCATGGTGTTGAGA
This sequence comes from Synechococcaceae cyanobacterium SM2_3_1, assembly GCA_012030715.1. Taxonomy (GTDB): domain Bacteria; phylum Cyanobacteriota; class Cyanobacteriia; order Thermostichales; family Thermostichaceae; genus JAAUUJ01. Next base: position 19,387 of record JAAUUJ010000047.1, read on the forward strand.
GAATTCCCCTCCGCAAACACCACCTGCTTGATCTCCAGACCAAATTTCTGGGCAAATTCAAAATCCCGCTGATCATGGGCCGGAACTGCCATAATGGCTCCTGTGCCATACCCCATGAGCACGTAGTCCGCAATCCAGATGGGGATCGCCTCCTGGTTCACCGGGTTGATGGCATAGCTTCCTGTGAAGACCCCCGTTTTTTCCCGATCCTCGGCGGTGCGATCCATTTCACTTTTGCTGGCGGCTTCCGCCTGATAATTTCTGATTAGATCCGCCTGTTCCTCGGTGATCAGCTCTGGCACGAGCGGATGCTCCGGCGATAGCACCATGAAGGTGGCCCCCCAGAGGGTATCAGGACGGGTGGTAAAGATGGGGATCTCTGCTCCCGTCTCCGTTTTGAACAGGACCTGGGCTCCCACCGACTTGCCGATCCAGTTTTCCTGCATCAGTCGCACCCGTTCTGGCCAGCCCTGTAGCTGGTTGAGACCCTGAAGCAGTTCTTCAGCATAGGTGGTGATGCGCAGAAACCATTGCCGCAGCAAGCGCTTTTCCACCTTGGCTCCCGATCGCCAGGACCGCCCCTGATCATCCACCTGCTCATTGGCCAGCACGGTTTGATCCACCGGATCCCAGTTGACTGCTGCTTCCTTCTGGTAGGCCAGTCCTGCCTTCAACAACTGCAGAAAGATCCATTGCGTCCAGCGGTAATAATCAGCACTACAGGTGGCCACCTCCCGATCCCAGTCATAGGAGAGTCCCAGCCGCTTTAGCTGATCCCGCATCTGGGCAATGTTGTTGTCCGTCCATTTGGCAGGATGGATCCCACGCGCAATGGCCGCATTCTCAGCGGGAAGACCAAAGGCATCCCAGCCCATTGGGTGCAGTACCTGGAAGCCATTCATTCGTTTAAAACGGGCCACGACATCCGTGATCGTGTAGTTGCGCACATGCCCCATGTGCAGTTTACCGGAGGGGTAGGGGAACATAGAGAGGGCATAGAATTTCTGAGATCCCTCCTGCAGGTGGACGGCTCGATCCTGCAGCCGTTCCTGCCAACGCTGCTGCCATTGGGGTTCGATGGCCTGAGGGTTGTAGCGAGCTTCCACGGTTGCGGCTCCTTGGGACACACCTGAGGGGAGAAACTGTTTTACATTTTACGGGTCGACAGCAGCCCTACCCCCTAGACCTTACCAAAACGGCGCTGGCGGGCCTGGTAATTGAGGAGAGCCTGGTGAAAGGCTTCCCGATCAAAGTCTGGCCAGCAGGTGGAGGTGAAATACTGCTCGGTGTAGGCCGTTTGCCAGAGGAGGTAGTTGCTCAGCCGCTGTTCGCCACTGGTGCGGATCAGCAGGTCTGGATCTCGCAGGCCACAGGTGTAGAGGTGCTGGGCAAAAAGATGTTCGGTGATGTCTTCTGGATCCAGTTTTCCTGCCTGCACCTGCCGAGCTAATTGCTGACAGGCATGTACAATCTCCTGCCGTCCTCCGTAGTTGGTGGCAACTGTAAATTCAATCGCCTGGTTATGCTGGGTGGCCCGCATGGCCTGATCAATTTCTGCCTGCAGTGAGCAGGGCAAATACTCCAGGGCCCCCACAAAGCGGATCCGCACCCCTTCTCGCACCAGCTCAGCTCGCTCCCCCTGCAACACCCGCTCAAACAGGGCCATGAGAAAGTCCACCTCCTCCAGCGGTCGTCCCCAATTTTCGGTGGAAAAGGCATAGGCGGTCAGCTGGGCAATGCCCCAGTCTTTACAGCAGCGCAGCAGATCTTTGAGGGTATCCACACCACGGCGGTGACCCATGATCCGTGGCCAACCCCGTTGCTGAGCCCAACGACCATTGCCGTCCATAATCACTGCCACATGGTGCGGAAGCAGCTGAGGATCAAGATCGGCGGGGAGATCCACAAGTACCTGAGAGGGGGAGACTGTCATTCCTTCGACATCATTTTTTGCAAGGGCGTAGGCAAGTTGCGGGAGAACCGCTGCAGAACGTTCAACACCTGTGCCGGTTGGAAGCGACCGAGAGCCGAGTCCGTCTTCACTGGCCGGGGAGGACGTAGCTTCTCAATCAATAACTCTCTTAACCTACTACTCGTCAATGGGCGTTCCAACCGTCCTGCTTCCGCCAGGGAGATAGATCCAGTTTCCTCCGAAATCACGACGCATAAACACTTGGTTTGTTCGCTGATCCCCATGGCCGCGCGATGGCGAGTCCCCAACTGCCGAGAGGCCACCCGATCCGAGACGGGTAGGATGACCCCGGCTGACCGGATCCGGTTTTGCTGCAACACCACCGCCCCATCGTGCAGCAGGGTCGAGGTCTGAAAAATGGTTTGTAGCAGCTCCCGGGACAGACGGGCATTCAACTGCACCCCCTTATCTGTAAAAATACGTGGATCAATGGGCTCATTCATTTCAATCACAATCAGAGCCCCGGTGCGATTTTGGGACAGTTCCCGCACCGCCTGCACCAGTTCCTCCAGATAATCCTCTTTGTCCAGTCCATCGCCATCTGCCAGGGGCTGGTAGTTCTCGATCAGGGTATGCAGGAGCGCTCCCCGGCCCAGATACTCCAGCAAGCCCCGCAACTCCGGCTGAAACAGGATCCCCATGGCCACCGCCGCTCCGATCAACAGCCGATCCAGAAGCAGATGCAGCAGGGGCAGGGACTCTGTGATCAGGTAGAGGAGCAGGAGCAGCAGGAAACCCCGCAGAAAAATCGCCACCCGCGTTCGCCGCGTCCAGTATAGGGCTAGACCCACCAGGCAAAGCAGCAGGATCCCATCCATGATCTGGATCAGGGAAATCTCTGCCAACAATGCCTTTAACATCGCCAACATGGGCGATTGCCCCTCTACGTTGCCTGTGGGTGTGCCGGGTTTGGGATCGGGGGGTTACACCTCCGCCTGTAAATGAGGAGGCAGCACATCTTGACGCACCAGATCTGCATAGGTTTCCCGTCGCACGATCACTGTGGCCTGCCCTTCCCGTACCAGTACGGCTGCGGGTCTAGGATAGCGGTTGTAGTTGGAGGCCATACTGTAGTTGTAAGCACCCGTAGCACAGACCACCACCACATCCCCTCGCTCTACGTTGGGTAGATGAGCCTGCTGGATGATCAGATCCCCGGATTCACAGTGTTTCCCTGCCAGCGTTACCTCCTGGGTGGGAGGATCCTGGGGTCGGTTCGCCACCATTGCCGTGTAAGGAGCCTGATAGGTAATGGGACGAGGATTATCGGACATCCCCCCATCCAGCATTAAATAGGTTCGTCCCTGGGGGCGTTCAGGCGTAGCTGGGATGGTTTTTGATCCCTCAACACGGTAACCAGTGATCGTGGTGGGGCCAATCAGGGATCGGCCTGGCTCACAGAGGAGTTTGGGTAGGGGCAGCTTGGCTTCTGAAAATGCGCTTTGTACCCCCTGGCTGACTGCTTCCACCCACTCAGGGATAGGAAGGGGATCATCCGACTGGGTATGACAGACCCCTAGCCCGCCGCCCACATTCAGTTCACTGGGTTGCAATCCCCGATCCAGAGTCTGTTGCCAGAGGGTCGCCATTACACTCCCCAGATCCCGATGCCCCTGCAGATCAAAGATCTGGGAGCCAATGTGAGCATGCAATCCCAGCAAGTTGAGTTGGGGAGAGTTCGCCAGTAGATCCCACACCGCCTGGAGTTGAGTCAGACCCACGCCAAATTTACTGTCCACCTGGCCGGTGCGAATGTATTCATGGGTATGCACATCAATCCCTGGATTGACCCGGACCATCACCCGTACGGGATCTTGGCTGGCCATCTGTTGCAGACGCTGCAACTCATCCAGACCATTGACAACGATGGTTACCCCCTGTTGCACAGCCATCTGCAGTTCTGCATCGGATTTGGCATTGCCGTGCAGATAGATGTCAGATCCCGGGGCTCCTGCCTGCAGAGCCGTGTAAAGTTCTCCACCGGAAGCCACGTCCAGTCCCAGCCCTTCCTGTTGCACCAGGGCACAGAGGGCAACACAGTTCCAGGCCTTGGTGGCGTAAAGCACCTGCGAAGGCGCCGGATAAGTCTGGATCAGAGTTTCACGGTAGAGACGGCAGGATTGGCGCAGGGTGGCTTCATCCACAATATAGAGGGGGGTGCCAAACTGAGAAGCCAGATCCAGAACATCACACCCGCCGATTTCCAGATGACCTGCGGTGTTCGTCCTGGTGGTGATCGGGGTAAGCGATTGATTGGGGGATTGAATCGGGGTAATAGCAGGGGGGCTAGAGACCATAGCAGCAGGCGTCCATGAACAAGGGTGGCGGGTATTGATCTTTGTGGAAACTCACCCCAGTGTAAAGGGAAACCTGAGCCTTGGCGCTGCCTTCAGCCTCAGTCAGGATCCACGGCAGGCCTGGTAACGCTGCTTGAACACCTGCTGCTGAAGCTTGTGATCCACGATCGGCAAGGGATAATTGCACTGGGACCGTTCCTGGGCCGCCCACTGACCCGCCTTAGATCCCCCCACCTCTAGCAGTGCCCTGGTTTCTAACCCCGCCAGTTCCGGCACATAGCGACGAATGTACTCCCCTTCCGGATCAAACTTGGCCGCTTGAGTCGCGGGATTAAAGATGCGCAACGGCTTAGGATCCGTGCCCACACTGGCACTCCATTGCCAGCCCCCATTATTGGCCGCCAGATCGCCATCCACCAACTTTTGCATGAAATAGCGCTCCCCCCAGCGCCAGTCAATTAACAGATCCTTGGTGAGGAAGCTGGCCACGATCATGCGACAGCGGTTGTGCATCCAGCCCGTCTGATTTAACTGCCGCATGGCTGCATCCACCATTGGATAGCCTGTACGTCCCTCACACCAGGAGGCAAAATGATCCTGGTTGTTGTCCCACTCAAACTCCTGAAACTCACTTCGGTAGGGAGAGCTTTCCAAATGAGGCCAAGCGGCCAGAGCATGTTTATAAAACTCCCGCCAGCCCAGCTCCTGTCGCCAGGTGCGAAGACTGCTCTCCGCCTCATCACTGCGCACCTCTGCCTCTGCATCACAGGTAGTCTGCCACACCTGCCGGATCCCCAGAGTCCCCCACCGCAAATGGGGGCTTAAGCGCGAGGTTCCCTCTTCTGCAGGCAGATTGCGTTGCTGGTCGTAGCCAAAGATCAGCCCCTCCAGACAAAAGCGATCCAGATCCTGCAACGCCACGCTTTCTCCGGCAGCAGAAAGTTCCTGATCACAGCTGATGTCCAGATCCTGGAGAGTAGGGATGACCAGAGTATCCAGATCTGGGGTTTTGATGCGCTGGGGAACTGGATAGGGATCCGCCTTGGCCTGGCTGGACCAGTTGCGCCAGAAGGGGGTAAAGACTGAGTAGACATCCCCCGCCTGAGTGAGAATCTCTCCAGGTCCGTGCAGAAGCATATCCTGGCAGGCTTGAGTGGTGATCCCTTCTGACTCCAGAGCCTGCTGCACCCGTTGATCTCGCGCCTGGGCATAGGGCTCCACATCCTGGTTCCAGATCGCCTGGGTAGCTCCCACTTCGCGCCCGAGCTGGGGCAAGATCCGCACGGGATCTCCTTGCCGCAAAATCAGTCGTCCACCAATGCGCTCATACCCCTGGCTCAGATCCGTCAGGGCTTCCAGCAGGTACTGAACGCGAGCAGGGGCAGTATCTGGGCGGGCCAGAATCGCCGGATCAAGAATGAATACCGGAATCACCTGAAAGCTACGTTCAACGGCAAGAGCAAGAGCCGTATTGTCATGCAGGCGCAGATCACGACGGTGCCAGACAATGATGGGGGTGGGCATAGACACTGGGGACGCACAGTGATCAGCAGCTTAACGCTCCCTGAGCTGTTGCTGCCGATTTTCCAAGGGGCCCGATGTCGAAATGACTTTCCACCAAGTGCTGGAGAACCGCGAGTTGTTGTTCGTTTGAAACTCACTTCGGTTTAGCGCTGGTGCCCGTCCTCTCGTCAACACCTCTCCAAAACGATAGGCTAAACGGGAATAGATTCAACCCAGGCAGGGATCGAGGTGGGGCATGGTCAAGGTGGTGATTGGAATTTCAGCTGCCATTGCACTCATGGTGATCGGTCTGGAGTCTTTCAAGCTTTTCTATGAAGGATGGTATGCCCATCGGGTACGCTTACCTCGCCCCTATTGGGGGGTGGGCCTGATCCTGGCCCTGCTCTGTGCGATGGGCCTGCTGGTCTGGGATAGAGAGCGCAGCCTCTGGGTATTGGTAGGAGGTCTGCTGGGCCTAAGCTTTATTCTGGTCAGTGCCTTGGGGCGGGTAGCCCAGAGTCTTGCGGTGTTGTGTCTCTGTATCTGGGCCTGGCTGCAACCATCAGCGACTGAGAGTTTCCTTACATTGTCTGCCCTGGGGCTGGGGGTGGGCCTCACTGGCGTTCCCGCCTTGCTGCTTATGTCGGAGGCAGAAGGGATCGGCCTGCTGCAGGGATTGACTCAGCTTTGGGTTCTGATCGCTGCCTGTAGCTGGGGCACCACCCTCTCCACCCTCACCGATCAGGGTCCCTCCGGCTGGCCCCAGATTCTGCCCGTTGGAGTGGCGGCATTAACGCTGGTTGGAGGGGCGGTGCCTTTGTTACTGCGGGACCAAAACCTGGAGACCGAAGATCCGGCAGGTGTGCTGTCCCCTGGGGTTCCTTCTGGAAAGCAACCTCTGGACTGGATCGATTGGCTGGGGTGGGGAAGCAGCTTCACTGTGGTGGTGCTCCTAGCTATTGGCTTGATCCGCAACTGGTTGCAACAGGATGCCTTTTATACCCTCAGTTTTGCTCTGGGGGTTGGACTTTCGCTGGGGTGGCATGTTGCCGAACGGATGCGGATGGGAGGATCGCAGCCCGCCTTGACTCAACCCGCCTATCGTTTCTGGCAGGCGGTGATGGGGGTGATCCTGGTGGGGGGAGGCGGACTGCTAGCTCTGCGCCTGGGGGGATCTTATGGAGCTGCCCTGCTGGGGATTGGAGCTCTGACCTTTCGCAGCTATTGGGGCACGGTCGCTGCTTTATTTTTGGCGGTCCGTCCCCTGACTCAAAGTCTGCTCTATCAGACGGATCTCAACCTCAGTGGCATTAACCTTACCCACACCTACACCTATGCGGCCCTTTATCTGGGGATGGCCAGCATGATCTTGGCCTTTGTGGCCAGCTGGTTGTTTACTGCCACAGCCCCCCTACGCACCACCGTTGCTCTCACCGTTGCTTGTGTTGCCCTGACTGCGATGGTGGGCTACTTCATTCATCTGGAACCCCAATCTGCCTTCTTGCTGGGATCCCTGATCGTAGCTCTGATGGCTGCAGCCCTTACCCCGGCGCTCTCGGCAGGGGCGGTTTCTGCCAGTGACTGGCTGGGAATCCAGGGATTACTATTTGCGATCCTGGCCACCCTGACTGCGCTCCTCACTCCTGAACTCACGCTGGCGGGTACAGAAGCAACTCGACTGACGCGGCTGCTGGTGTTTGCAGTCCTGCTGTTGTTGTTGACTGGGATCTGGGGTCTGAGCTGGTATGGGGTTCGCAAGTTTTCGCCGCCAGCCCCTTCTCCTCTTCAGGAGTAACGTCCAGCCCGTCTCGCCTGGAGGGAAAGCTCCTGCGCATGCGACAATAAAATCACTATTTTCACAGGCAGGCTACAGCTTCCTGCCAACACGAGTTCAGAGGGGGGAATTCCCAATGTTAGAAGATTTACCCTACCGTCCCCGGCGTCTGCGGCGGACAGCCTCGATCCGTCATCTGGTCCAGGAGACCCATCTATCCGTCCAGGATCTGATCTATCCCCTCTTTTTGATGGAAGGACAGGACCAGCAGCAAGAGGTGGAATCAATGCCTGGCTGCTATCGCTACACCCTGGATCGATTGGTGGTGGAGGCAGCCCTGGCAGCCCACTTGGGAATTCCCGCCATTGCTCTTTTTCCGGTCGTTCCCGAGGAGAAAAAGGATCCCAGCGGTCGGGAGTGTTTCAATCCTGAGGGGCTGATTCAAACCGCTGTGCGGCTATTAAAACAACAGGTGCCTGCAATCACAGTGGTTACCGATGTGGCTCTGGATCCCTACAACAGTGACGGGCACGATGGCCTTGTTCGCCATGGGGAGATCCTGAATGACGAAACGGTGGAGGTGCTGGTAAAGCAGGCGTTATCTCAAGCCGAAGCCGGTACCGACATTGTTGCCCCTTCCGACATGATGGATGGGCGGGTGGATGCGATCCGCCAGGCCCTGGATGTTCAGGGATACAGTCATGTCAGTATCATGGCCTACTCTGCCAAGTACGCTTCAGCCTACTACGGTCCTTTTCGGGATGCGCTGGGATCGGCGCCCAAGGCTGGGGATAAAAAAACCTACCAGATGGATCCCGCCAATGTCCGCGAAGCGCTGCGGGAGATCAGCCTGGATGAATCCGAGGGGGCAGACATCCTCATGGTCAAACCCGCTCTTGCTTACCTGGATGTGATTTATCGGGTGAAAGAAGCCACGGACCTGCCGATCGCGGCCTACAACGTCAGTGGGGAGTACGCCATGATCAAGGCAGCAGATCAGCGGGGATGGATTGACGGCAAAAGGTAATGATGGAATCGCTGCTGGCCATGAAGCGAGCGGGTGCGGATATGATTCTCACCTACTTTGCGAAAGAAGCCGCCTTGTTCATGCAGGGC
>JAAUUJ010000218.1 GCA_012030715.1 Synechococcaceae cyanobacterium SM2_3_1
TTGTCGAACTGCTGTCCGGCTTAAGTGGAGAGTGGAGGTCCCTGTATGTTTACAGAGCGGCAGAACACCTGAGCCGGGGGCGAGGCAATACCGTCATTGCCCGCGACATTGAACAGGATCTCCGTCGGCGGATCCGCGAGCGGCGCTGGTCCAACCCCGAACAGCAAAAAACCGCCAAAGGTTCCAAGCTGCTGCAATCAGAATCTCACCTTTTACAGATCTTTCTCCACTTCCAGGAGTTTCGCGCCGCTATCCGCCAGGATCTAATCCAGCGGGATCTGCAGTTTAGTTTTTTACCTCACCGTGAGCTGTGGCACCGCATTCTGGAATTGGTGGTGAGTGAACCCGCTCTGGAGAGTAGCGGAGACGATCTTCTCAATACCCTGCGAGCGATCTGCGCCCATGACAGCCAGCTCAATCAGCGCCTCAGTCACCTCCTCTGGCTGGATGAAAATACGCGGGTGGCCCTGATGCGTCCCAAAATTGTTGTGCGGGCGGCCATCGCCAACATGGAACTGGAAATTCGCCAGAAACGCTATCGCTACTGGACCCAACTGTGGGATCAGGCCTTTTCGGCGCGGGAGACCGAGTTGGCTCAGGAGTATCAGGCCTGTATTCAGGCGGAATATCAGGCAATTCAGGCCCTGCAAAAAGATGCTCAGCTCTCCTATGAAGATCTGCTCACCACACCCCTGGCCGATGATCTGCTCTGAGATCTCCGTAAAAAAGCAGTAATATATTGCCGCACAATGCAATTGAGATCTCGTACAACCAAATCAGATGCCCAGGAACGGAAACGTTGGAAATGGATCCTGACCCGCAGACTATACGAGAGGGGCTACAGTCGGGAAGATGTGATCCGATTAGTTCGAGTAATTGCCAAAACCTCTGGTCTCTCTGTGGAAGAGATCGAGCACCTGAGACCTACCGCCTGATCCGTGAAACCATCCAGAACAGGTAGCTCTGATTTACGGTCAATGGTTCATCTATCCTTCACGAGTGTTAAGTGGCAAAGATGATGTACTCTGCCTATTTAACCGGAAGAGATGAGCTCAGTGTATGGCAAGACATTCCCTGGCGGCCCGGTACCCACTCTCAATGGCTCCATGCACGGTTTGGGGATTGCTATCAAAGGCGGTGGCTTCTCCGGCGAAGAAAAGCACTCCAGCCTCCGGTTGAGCCAGGATCTTACGGCTATGGGCTGTATGAGGAGGGAGGTGGGCATATCCTCCCAGAGCATAGGGATCACGGGCCCAGGATACGCGCAGGCATCCGGTGCAGCAGGACTGAAGTTGGGAGAGGGAGACATCCAGCAGGGTGCTGAGATCCTGCAACCCTTGAGCGCAGGCTTGAGCTTCTGATAGAGCATCCAGACGCCGAGCCCGTTCAGCAGTCACGAAACAGACCAGGATCGGTTGACGGGGGACACTCCACCAACGAGCCGTCAGTCCTAGGTGAGCCAGGTACACCAGATCTTCTGGCCAAACCGGGGTTGAGAAAGAGTAAATCAGTTTCGTGGCTGCCTCTGTGTGGAAGGATCTCACGGCGGTGGTACGTGTAGGTGACAGCGGCGGATCAAACGAGATGCGCTCTGCCTTCAAGATACTGACAGGAACCGTGAGAATACAGGCTTGAGCTGCAAAGCTTTGCTCCCCTGCCCATACCTGTACACCCTCAGACCCCCACTGGATCCTGTGCACACAGGTGTTGAGATGGATGGTGAGATCTTGACTCAGCCATTTCAACAAGGCTCTATATCCCTGCACGATCCGAAAGTCTCCAGATCCAGCCCGATCCACCTGCATTTCCTGGATGTGATCCTGGCAACTGAGGGCGTCCAGGGGTGCACAGCAGGGTTGAGCCAGTAACACCTCTGCTCGCTCCAGGGCTTTCTCTGCCCATCCCCGTGTCTTGAAGTAATCTGCAAACGAACCATCCCTGTCCAGAACCGACTGCCCCAGTTGCTCATAGATAGCCCATAAATTTTGAAATTCCTGCTTTAATTCTGGTGCCAAATCTCTGCGAGCTGCCTCTCCAGGCTCTGCCCACCACAGATGCTCCCCCCGCTGGATCGGTTCAGCGATGAGTCCTGCCGCTTTGAGAAGATCATGGGTAACTGCCCCAGGTCCGTGGATAAACTCTGCACCTGCTTCCACGGCAACTCCCCCCACCTCAGTGGTCCAGATCCGGCCTCCAATTCGCGCCCGCGCCTCCAGAATCTGGACATCCCATCCCACCTGTTGCAAGACTCGGGCGGCCCCAAGTCCGGCGGCCCCTGCCCCAATCACCAGCACAGAATCTTTCTTGGTCATGATCGGGGCTGACTCTCCGAGGGGTTTGCAATCGGCCAGAGACTGGCTACCTCCATCCCCCAGCCTGGGAAAAACTCGGGCAACGTCAACTGATGATCCACCTGGAGGACCCGCGGAGGTTGCTGAAGACGGTAAACCGTGACGGTGTGAAGGACTTCGTCGATCACCAGGCCCACCTGAACTCCGATTTGCAGTAACCAGGTCATCCTGGCTGCCAGAGCGTTGGCTGGTTTAGTCGAGGAACAAACATCGATCACGATCGGGGGAGGCTGATCCTTTGGAGCATGATGGGGCGAACAGATCAGATCCACCCGAATCAGATCTCCGGTGGGAAGGGAGAACGGCGCTACAGGACAGCGCACCTGACCCAGATCCCGAGATTCGACCCAGTGGGCCAGGGAATGAAACAGCCGTTGGCTACCCAGCTCCTGACTCCGCTGCTGGGGGGGGAGAACCAGGAGATGATGCTCCAGGGCGAGACGATCCACCTGCAGCTGTTCCAGGATCCGCCGGACTACCCCATCTCCCTCCTGCAATAACCCCAGACACAGGTGTTGCGGTTCCACTGCTTGAGTGTGGGCGGCCTCAATCGCACGGGAGATGATCCGGTAAACCTTTGGGGTCAGAGGAATTTCCACGGCGAGCAATCCGGAGCCCTTGCCCACCAGAGACTGCAGATGCTCCTGGATCCGGTGGGGAGTGACGCCTAGCGCCTGAAGCAGAGGGAAGACTGCACTCTCCTCTTGAGATAACCCCAGCAACAGCTGCTCAGGCCCAAGAAAATTGTGACCACTCCGGCGGGCTGCTGACTCGGCGCGGCCCAGGATCCGTTTGGACACCGGACTCAGTTTTTGCAGGAGATGCTCACGCATGGCCAGAGGCATCATATTCAGTGCGAGAAGTCAGAGAGAAGCTAACACACCACTGGATCACCTCCTCCCAGGTGGCGCAGAGATAAAGTTGATCCGCTAGCATTTGCTTGCCAGGATCGGAGCTACTCGGGTTGCGCATGACAATGACCGGAACCCTGGTCAAGGTTGTCAGCCAGCTCTGCATCAACTGTAGATACTGATCCAGGTTGATTAAGGGACTGAAGACATGAAAAATAATCACATCAGTTCTGTGGGTTGGGGTCCGCTTGAGCCATTCTCCCAGCAAAAGCAACCCCTGCTGCACCTGAATCAGTCCAGGCATTTCCCCCAGATCCAGAATACAGGCAGTCTCCACGCCGTGATCAGCCAGGGCTCGCTGATCGAGGGATGCCAGCTCTAAACCACTGGAGAGGATCAGGATCTGTCCGCTAGCCGATAGCTCCTGCCAGTGTAAATCCCACAAGCGGGCCTGATCCTGCAGCGAGAGCGAGGTGAGAGGGGCCTCCCGTGCCAGATTCTGCAGGTAGGGGTGCCAGGTCCAATGTTGCCCCCGAATGCGAATCTTGCCGTCCAGGGCCATGACTTCCAAATTTTCCCCCACGCCCAGCGGATTAATTTCAATCAACTCCAGATCGTAGGCAGCGAACAAACTGTACATGCGCCGGACAATATCCGCCACCGCCTGGAGCAGCAGACCCGAGAGGCCCATCCGGTAGGCCAGGCGTCTCGCCAGAAAAGGTTGAAAATCCTCACTGACGGCAACCGTCAGAATACTATCCAGGTGATCATCGATCTGAATCCCTCCCTTGAGAGACCCCATCAAGATAGGACAGCGACTTCCCCAATCCCAGCTAATGGTCAAAAAGATTTCATTTGCACTGCGGTATTTTTGCTCTGCCAGAATGACGCGAGGGCGCTCTCCATGGATGGGCAGGCCAAAGATCACCTGCGCCGCAGCAATGGCATCAATGGTGTTGTCAGCAAAACGTACTCCTCCTGCTTTCCCCCGTCCACCGGTATGAACCTGAGATTTTAGGGCAATGGGATAGGGAATGGTGAGTTTCTTTAACTGGGTGGGATGCTCAATCCGAGCGGAGGGCAGAACCGGGATCCCAGCTCGCCGGAATAGATCCTTGGCCTGGTATTCCAGAAGTTCCATTCATGCTTCAAGAGAATATTGTTTATGCTAGCGCAGGAGACTTCTGAACCCCTGTTGTCTGCTGTACCTGCCGATGGGCCATTGCACTTTGAACTACAAGCAGTATCACCGTCCCCTGAAAACAGCGCTGCGCACCCACCACGGCAGCTGGCAAGAACGGGAGGGGATCCTGTTGCAACTGATCAATAGGGAGGGCTGCATTAGCTATGGCGAGATTGCACCTCTCCCCTGGTTTGGCTCTGAGCCCCTCAATGAAGCATGGAACTTTCTACAGGCTTTGCCCCGAGAGATTGAACCCCTGGATGTGCTGGCATCTTTACCCCCCTCTCTACCCGCAACACGCTTTGGCCTAGAATCCGCCTGGCTGGATCTGCGTTATGAACTGCCTGAAAGTTGCGTCCCTCTCCCCTGTTGTGGACTCTTATTGTCCGGGGAAGCAGCTCTCAAGGGGTGGCAGGATCTCTGGCAGCAGGGCTACCGGACCTTGAAATGGAAAATTGCCGTGGCGGATCTGGACCAGGAATTAAGCTGGCTGCAACAGCTCCTGGATCAACTCCCTCCAGAGGTGCGACTACGCCTGGATGCGAATGGGGGGCTCACTTCGGAACAGGCACGCCGCTGGCTTCGCCATTGCCAGGATCCCCGCATTGAATATCTGGAGCAACCCCTGCCTCCTGGGGAGTTTGAGGAGATGATCCGTCTCAGTCAGGAGTTCTCAACTTTAATTGCTCTGGATGAGTCCGTTGCTTCTTTTGCACAGCTGCAGCAATGCTGTCAACGGGGATGGCAGGGGGTGATGGTGATCAAACTAGGGATTCTAGGATCTCCTGACCTGTTGGATCAGCTCTACCGCACGTATCACCTAGATTTAGTCATGTCTTCCTGTTTGGAGACCTTGATCGGGGCTTATCATGTGGCTCGCTACACGCAGCAGTGTCAATGGACCACCCGTGCCCTCGGCTATGGTCTGGATCATCTCTTTGCTGGGGATGAAGCAGCATCGAGGCTTGCCTTCACTGAGCCTCTGGATCAGGTGCGTACTCGACTGAACAGGGTATGGAGTTCACTGTAGAGAATCTGCTGACCTGGAGCCGCTGGCAGGATCAATCTTTAGCCGGGGTTGAGGACAGTCTTGATCACTGGCTCAAGCAACTGGATTCAGCCCCAAGAGATTGGCCCCGGCAGCTGCTGTTGCTGGAACCGGATCCTGTTGCTTTTTTAGCAGCCTACTGTGCGGCTCAACTGCAAGGGTGGACGGTGTTTCTGGGCAATCCCTTCTGGAGTTCAAGGGAACAGCAAGAGGCTTTCCATCAGATCCAGTCGGGTTACCTGCTCAGCCAGGGAGCGATCCGAGCTTTTGGTCCTGGGGAACCGCTTATTCACCCTGCAAAGCCCTGGATCCTGATTCCCAGCGGGGGATCCTCCGGCACTCTCAAATTTGCGATCCATACCCGTGAAACGTTCGCCGCTGCCGTGCAGGGTTTTCAACAGCATTGCTCATTGCAGCCGATCAGCAGCCTCTGTGTTCTCCCCCCTTTACCATGTGAGTGGCCTGATGCAGTTTGAACGGGCCTGGCAAACGGGGGGGACGTTACA
>JAAUUJ010000219.1 GCA_012030715.1 Synechococcaceae cyanobacterium SM2_3_1
CAAAGAAAATGCTCAATCCTTTTGATCGCTATGCCCTGGAAGCAGCGCTGGCGACCAAGCGGCAGTATGGGCAACAGTGACCGCCATTACCATGGGCCCTCCTCCGGCAATTGAGGTCCTTTATGATGCCATTGCCCACGGAGTTGACCGGGCGATTTTGTTAACTGATCGACGGCTGGCCGCCTCCGACACCCTGGCCACGGCCTATGCCCTCTACCAGACCATCCTCTATGCAGGTCGTCCGGATCTGGTCTTTTGTGGTTTGCAACCACCGATGGCGATACAGCGCAGGTGGGGCCACAACTGGCGGAGCGATTAAAGATTCCCCAGATCACCTATTGCGAAGCCTTTGAGATTCGCGATCAGCAAATTATGGCCCGTCGTGCCATTGAAGGGGGAACTCAAGCGGTTCTCTGTCATCTTCCGGCCCTGATCACTGTGGCTAACTCCTCGCGGCGGCTGGCCTACCAAACCCTGCGGGGGGCCCAACGGGTGCAGCACCTGCAGCGGCATGAACAGGCGCGACAGGAGGTGATTCAAGTGGTGGGTCTGGATGAGATTGGTGCAGATCCAGACCGCTGTGGTCTGAAAGGATCACCCACAATTGTGGCGGCAACTGAAAAGGTTGGGGAGATCGGCGGATCCTGTGAGGTGATCCAGGGTAAATCTGTGGAAACCATGGTCCAGGACATCCTGCAGCGAGTTCCCCTGAAAGAGGTGGTGAAACGATGACTGATCAACAACGCGTATTCGTTTTCATTGAACAGGTGGAAGGCGTAATCCAACCCATAGGTCTGGAACTCCTGGGGGCCGGACGTCTGCTGGCGAATAAGCTGGATGCGCGGCTGGCGGCTGTGATCCTGGGGGATGGCATGGGTCACTGTTCAGCGGAGTTAATTGCGCATGGGGCTGATGAAGTCTACCTGGGGGATCACCCAGAGCTGGCCTCCTATCGCACACTGCCCTATCGACGGGTGATGATCCAGCTCTTAAATTCTCTGCCTACCCCTCCCCATACGATCCTGTTGGGGTCGACCACCACCGGGCGAGATCTGGCTCCGCGGCTAGCGGCTTATCTAGAAACAGGGTTAACAGCAGACTGCACAGAGCTGGACATTGGCCCCTTTGAGTACAGCAACTCCAAAGATCCCAGCAAATCGGGTGTCTTTCCTGAATGTCTCTATGCGATTCGCCCCAGTTTTGGGGAGTCTCTGAAGGCACGGATTCTCGGCCCCTGGAAAAACCCGCAGATGGCCACCGTTCGTCCAGGTGTAATGCAGGCCTGCCAGCGGGATGATCGGCGTCAGGGGGTGGTGATTCCGCTTTCTGTGCAGCTGCAGCCTGAGGATCTCCATCTCCAGATCCTGGATACGGCCCGTTCTCTTGCCCATGCGGCCCAATTAAGCGAGGCAGAGGTGATCATCTCCGGCGGCTACGGCCTGGGATCCCCAGAAGGGTTTGCCCTCATGCATGAACTGGCGGATTGTTTTGCCAACAGTGCCGTGGGCTCCTCTCGCAAAGCCGTTGACTCGGGCTGGATCCCTTATGCCCATCAGGTGGGCCAGACCGGAAAAACAGTTCGTCCCCGCATCTACATTGCCTGCGGGATTTCTGGGGCAATTCAGCATCGGGTGGGCATGGACAAATCCGATCTGATTATTGCCATTAACAAAGATGCGGCTGCCCCGATCTTTAATTTCGCCCATGTGGGCATTGTCGGAGATCTGTACCAGGTGGTGCCAGAACTGATCCGCCAGCTACGTCAGGGCTCCTCCCTGGGCTCCGGAACACCAGCGATGCTGGCAACCTCTTTAACCGATTAAGGGTTTACGGTTTAGCTCAATACACAGGTCAACAAGACGAGGAACGTGGCATATGGTGTTGTCCAAAGATCCAATCCGTTACAACCTCCTGCTGGTGGGGGGAGGAGCAGCCAATCTCATCCTGGCCCATCGCCTGCTGGATCTGGCGGCCACCAGTGGCCTGGAGCTGAGGATGGCCATTCTGGAAAAAGCCCCGCAGTTTGGAGGTCATAGCATTAGCGGCGCGATCTCCAATCCGCAGGTGATTCGGAAACTGTTTCCAGACTTTGAAACCAATGGATTTCCTCTCGAAGGAGAAGTAACCCAAAACCATCTCAGCGTTCTGGGTGCAGAGCAAAAGTGGGATCTGCCTGAGGCCGTTATCCCCAAGGGATTTAAAAAAGAGGGGTATGTGATCCTCACCCTTAGCCATGTGATCCGCTGGCTGGCCGACCATTTACAGGAAAAGGCCCAGGCGATTCCTAACGTCACTCTGGATCTCTTCCCTGGCTTTGCAGCCCATGAGATTCTTTATGCCAATGATCAGGTGATTGGGTGTCGAGTCAGTGACTCCGGGGTTTTGCTTGAAGATGTGATCTTTGCCGACTATACCTGTTTTGGGGATAAGGGATTTCTTTCCAAAGATCTGGTGGAGCGCTTCCATCTTCGCCCCCAATCCCCAGCTTTGGTCGGTGGGTGTTAAAGAACTCTGGCAGATCCCAGAAGATCATCAGGGAGAAGTCTGGCATACCCTGGGTTATCCGGTTCTGGATGGCACCTTCAGCGGTGGCTTTGTCTACGGCCTCTCCCAATCGCGTCTCTGCCTGGGCCTGATCCTGGGGCTGGATAGCCGTAACCCCAATCTCAACCCCCAACAACGCCTGCAGGAATTTAAGGCCCATCCCTGGATCCAGAGCTTGTTAGCGGGGGGACGCCTGCTCAAGTATGGGGCGGCGGTGATCCCGGAAGGGGGATACTACAGCCTGCCAACTCGCTTCAATGTGGGGGGAGCCGCCCTCTTGGGAGATGCCCTGGGAGTCCTGGATGTGGGCAGCCTCTCGGGTGTCGATAAGGCCATGGAAACCGGGTATATCTGTGCCGATCTGCTACACCAGTCCTTCCTGGATGCCGACTTCTCAAGCATGGAGACCTATCGTGAGCGGGTGATGGAGAGCTTTGTGGGGCAGGCCCTCTACGATAGCCGTTATTTCCGCGAAGCCTTTCTGGAAAATAGTCGTCTGCTAGAGGAGCATCTCCCCAGTGTTTGTGCCCAGGTGGATCAGGGGCATCCCTGGTTGGGAAGTTTGACCTATGGCCTCAGGAAACCCCTGCAACGCTCGGTGGATATGATCCGCGCCCTCACCCTCATGACCGGCAAAACCCCTGCCACCCATACCCCGAACTATGTCCCCTGCCATGTTGGCATTGAACCGGATTTCAGTCCCCAGTATGCCCTGCAGGTTGCCGATCTCAACCGATTACCCACCTCTTATTCCCGCGCCGATGCGGTTTTCTATGCCAATCCGCGCTACCACGAAGAAAACCAGCACATTGAAGAATTTAGTGCCGAAACCTGTCGTCGTTGCATCGCCAAATATGACCAGCTGCAGCGCCCGACTCCCTGTGTTTCTGATTGCACGGCTGATGTGCATCATGTTGCTGAGCGGCAAGGGCTGCGTCTGCACCGCATGTCCCTGGAAAACTGCATTCAATGCCGCACCTGTGAGGTAGTCTGCCCTCAGATGAACTTGCGGGTGAATCCCAGCTATGAAGGATCAGGACCCGACTTTTTGGGTCTTTGAACCAGAAGACCCTCTGCCAAGAGCTCAGGCGAAATCTGCGAAATAGGGTTAGGCTAACAATGGCAGCTGCGGTCATCAAAGGGGCATGGACAAGGAGACACTGGATCGGTTCCTCACCATTCCTGGGGTGACAGGGATTGCACTTCTGGGTCGGAAGAGCCGTCCCTATTTTTATCGTTCATTTCAAGAGTTAGGGAAGCGGCAGCAGGATGCCCTGATCCAGGGACTTTTCCAGGTTCTGGAGAGCATGCCCTCTGGTTTCGATTTTTTTGACTTCCAGTTTGCTCAGCAGCGGGTGTTTGTCTACCCCCTTAATCAGGAGTGGGTGTTGCTGGTGGCTGCCGATGACAACTTAAACCTGAGCCATTATGACCCCGCCATTCGGGACCTGAGAGAGGATCTGCAACGGGATACCCATCGCGGTTTGGCGGTGTTTCGTCGGTTTACCAGTCCTCAGGAGGGATTGGCATCCATTCCCCATACTCCAGAGGCTGCGGTTGCCACCGATGGGGCAAACCTAACTTCAGTGCCCGTTCCTGAATTTCTGCAAGCGGTCAACCATCTCTGTCAGGTGACGGTGGGCTATCTGGGGCGAGCCGTGATTGTCAATTACTGGAAAATGGCCCGAGATCAGGTGCTGGAAGTTGATCCCACAGCTCAGACGTTGCTGGAAAGTTTTCAGGTGGAACGCAGTGCTGAAATTCGCTACACTGGCTCCCTGCAACACCTGGATCCTGAGCAACATCAACAGGTGAGAGCCTGGGTGGTGATGTTTATTAAACGGTGTGAAGAGGTGATTCGGAATTTTCGCTCCCTGCTTCAGACCAAAGAACTCAGCCCCCAGGAATGGCGATTGCTGGTCAAGGGATGAACCGGATGGGATCAGAGAAATCAGGCTAAGCTAGGACCATATCCGTGAGCTAGGATGTGTGGTCTAGCTGAGCTCTTTCCAGCAGCCTCTTGTGTCATTGTGGAGTTGCCATGCTGAGAATCGTCACCCAGTCTTCAGAGGCTGAAGCCGAACTCAAACGGATTTCTTTTCGTACCTATTCCGAGCAACACCTACACAAAGAATCCACAGTCCGCGAGATTCTGCAGACGGTGCAGCGGCAGGGAGATCGGGCCTTGCTAGCTTACAGTGCGGAATTTGACCGTGTCGATCTGCAGCCCAGCGATCTGCGGGTCTCGGGCTCAGAACTGGAGGCAGCCTATCAGGGCATCTCCCCCCAATTGTTGACGGCTATCCGCCTGGCTAAACAGCGCATCGAAGCCTTTCACCGCCAGCGAGTTCCTAAAAGTTGGGTGGAGTTTCCCGAACCAGATGTGGTCCTCGGTAAACAGTATCGCCCCGTGGATCGAGCAGGGCTCTACATTCCTGGAGGCCGCGCCGCTTATCCCAGCACAGTCTTGATGAATGCCATCCCAGCGATGGTGGCGGGGGTACCCGAGATTGTGATCGTTACCCCTCCAGGTTCAGATGGACATGGCGGCATCGGGATCAGTCCGGCCATCCTGGTGGCTGCTCAGGAGGCAGGCATCCAGACCATCTTCCGGGTGGGTGGAGCCCAGGCGGTGGCAGCGTTGGCCTACGGCACGGAGACTATTCCCAAGGTGGATGTGATCACAGGTCCCGGCAATATCTATGTAACTCTGGCCAAGAAGCAGGTGTATGGACTGGTGGGCATTGATTCCCTGGCCGGGCCCTCTGAAATTCTGATCATTGCCGACGATACAGCCAATCCTGAATATCTGGCGGCAGATCTGCTGGCGCAGGCGGAGCATGATCCCATGGCCGCTGCGGTGTTGATCACGGTGGATCCACAACAAGCCCAGCAGGTGAATCTTGCCCTCATGCAGCAGTTAGAACGCCATCCCCACCGTACACCGACGGAAAAATCGATCGTCAACTATGGCCTGATTGCGGTGGTGGACACCCTGACTACGGCTGTTGCCCTCTCTAATCTGTTTGCCCCCGAACACCTGGAACTCCAGGTTGCCGATCCCTGGGCCTTGCTGGATCAGATCCGCCATGCTGGGGCGATCTTTTTAGGACACTACACGCCGGAAGCGGTGGGAGACTATCTGGCCGGACCCAATCATACCCTGCCTACTTCGGGAGCCGCTCGTTATGCCTCAGCCCTGGGGGTGGAAGTCTTCTTAAAACACTCCAGTCTGATCCAGTACTGGTCCCCAGTCCTTAGCCAGCGGCAGCGGCAGCCATTGATGACCCTGACCGGAAGCCGGAGGGTTTACCTGCCCATG
>JAAUUJ010000048.1 GCA_012030715.1 Synechococcaceae cyanobacterium SM2_3_1
GTCTCATCCCCAATATTTCTAGTCATCTCGGGTTTCTGGCCCTGCTGGTGGTCGATGCTGGTGCACTTTCATCCCTCTGGATCCTGCCTGTTGCTTTGTTTTCAGTGGATTGAATGTGGGCAGTCTGCAACTCCCTCTATCTCTGCAACTGGAATCCTCACTGGCGGGGGTGATCCAGGGCAGTCTGGTCCTGGCAGTGCTGTTTGGGCAGGGAATTGCTCAGCAGATCCAGAGGCGGCGGTCAAGGCTCTCCGGGTAGGATCAACGCAATCGGCAATTGGATCTGGCATGGATCTGGCAACTCCTTTATCCCCAACTCTCCTCTCTTCCCTGCAACAGCGACGGCAACAGCTGGCTGCCCAGGTGGCTGAGCCCGTGATCCTCTGGTCTGGGGGGGAATCTGCGCGCAACTTTGCCGCGAACACCTATCCCTACCGCTCCAGCAGTCATTTTCTCTACTTTGCTGGGCTGCCCATCCCTGAGGCGGCTCTGCGATTTCATGCAGGCAAGGTTCAGTTGTTCAAAAATGATCCCGATCCCAGGGGAGAACTCTGGCATGGTCCTCAGCCTCGAACAGCGGATCTCGCAGCTCTGATCCAGGTGGATGAAGCCCTGCCTCTAACCGAGTTACCCCGCTACGCTAGCGATGCCCTTACGATTCCGGTTCAAGATGCGATCACCCGTCAGCACCAGGCTGACCTTCTTGGTCGCTCGGTGAGCACGTCTACCGCGCCTGCAGAACCGGATCAGATCCTGGTAGAAGCGGTGATCCAGCTACGTTTACAGCAGGACGATGGAGCCCTGGAAGAAATACGGCGGGCGGTAGCCACGACTGTACAAGCTCACCAGGCAGGGATGGCAGCCACAGCTTCGGCCTCACGGGAAGCGGAGGTGCGAGCCGCCATGGAACAGATCATGATCGCAGCCAACATGTCACCGGCCTACAACAGCATTGTCACCATTCAGGGGGAGGTTCTGCACCATGAGATCTATCACCATGAGCTGAACCCAGGAGATCTGCTGCTGGCAGATGTGGGGGCAGAAAGTTCTTTGGGTTGGGCCTCGGATGTGACCCGCACCTGGCCTGTTTCTGGAACGTTTACCTCCACCCAAAAGGACCTGTACAGTCTGGTTCTGGCGGCCCATGATCTCTGTATCGCAGCTGCCAAGCCTGGAGTTGAGTACCGAGATCTTCACCTGCTGGCGGCTGGGATGATCACAGCGGGTTTAGTAGAGTTGGGGATCCTCAAGGGTGATCCGCAGGAACTGCTGGAGCGGGATGCTCATGCCCTGTTTTTCCCGCATGGGGTGGGTCACCTGCTGGGATTGGATGTGCATGATATGGAAGATCTGGGGGGATCGGGGCGGGGTACGCACCGGGGCGGCAGCGCAGCTCTCGCTTTGGCTTGGGGTATCTGCGTCTGGATCGGCCTCTGCAGATGGGGATGGTGGTGACGATTGAGCCAGGGTTTTATCAGGTGCCTGCTATGCTCAAAGATCCAGATCGACAAAAGCAATTTCAAGATTGTGTCAATTGGGAACGTCTACAACAGTTCGCGGATGTGCGCGGGATCCGGATTGAGGATGATGTTTTGATTACTGACTCTGGGTGTGAAGTATTGACGGCAGCGTTGCCCACTCAGATTTCAGACATAGAAGCCTGTGTTCAGCAAGCTGGAGGCCTGGTGGTCCCGTGAACTCCGGGCAGCAGACTCAGCGCTACTTCATTGCCCTGCTTCCCCCAGATCCGATTCAGGGAGAAGTGACGGCGATCAAGGAGTACTTCAAGGCTACCTACAACACTCAGGCTGCGCTGCGATCCCCTCCCCACATCACCCTGCAGGCTCCTTTTGAATGGCCTCTGGAGGCAGTGGCGGATCTAAAGCGCTGTTTGGCTGAGTTCGTGCAGGGACAATCCTCTTTCCCCCTCAGTCTCTCGGGCTTCAATGCCTTTCCCCCACGCGTGATCTTCATTGCCGTTGAACCCAATACTTCCCTGTTAGCTCTCCAAAAGATCTCAGCCAGCAATTGGAAGCTCAACTCCAGATTGTGGATCCCAAGTCTCGCACCCGATCCTTTCATCCCCACATGACGGTGGCGTTTCGTGACCTGAAGCCCAAGCAGTTCAAGCGAGCCTGGCCTAAGTTTCAGGAACGGTCCATTCAGTTTGAGTTTATAGCTACAGCCCTAACCTTACTGATTCATACAGAAAAAGAGTGGATTGTGGAGAGTGACTTTGCGTTTGGATCCCATCAGGCAGGCACTTGATCTCTAGACCTCAGCAGGAAGTACAAGCAATTTTGATTGAGGTCGTCTGTCGACATTGCCCCATGCCGCAGTTCATAGCGACGATAGCGATCTGGATACCAGTCCAGGAACTCCTCCAGAGTCAGTTGCCGTGGACTTGCTTGTCGCATAGCTCTCTAATTTACCCCCTATTTTCTCTAACTTGACTTTATCCTAGAGAAAGTATGCATCTGCGGCCTATGAGCACGCCTTCTCTTGGAACCGATCAGGCGGGACATTTTACTGTTGCTCCAGAACTGGTGGTCGAGATCCTTTCTCCCGGAGAGGAACCAGAAAAGCGGGATCGACAAGTGAAGCTTAAACTGTACTCTTTGCATGGGGTGCAGGAGTACTGGATCGTGAATTGGCAGCAGCCCGCCCTGCAAATCTACCGCCGCCAAAGGGCACAACTGCAGCTGATCGTCACTCTGTGGACAGAAGATACCCTCAGTTCCCCTCTCTTGCCAGGTTTTAACGCTGGTGTTGATCAGATCTTTCCTGTTTGACGAGATTGGATTAACCGCGAATTTGTGTGAGGTAAAATAAATTATAAAAGTGGAGATTAACTTTACCAAATCTTCTGCAGATCAAGAACAAATCTAGGAAGGACAGGATCTCCGTTTAGACGGTCTGGATTATCTTGCATTTCAATATCCTGGCTGGGACGGTAGATATAAATCTTGCGATCTTTAGGATCAATCAACCAACCTAGCCGTGCCCCATTATCGATATACTCCTGCATCTTCTCCTGCAGAGTTTTGAGAGAATCAGTCGGAGATCTCAGTTCCACTACAAAATCAGGACAGATGGGGGAGAACTGTTGTTTTTCCGCTTCTGCTAAAACCTGCCAGCGCTCCTTGCGGATCCAGGAAGCATCAGGGGCTCGCATCGCTTGATTGGTTAGGGTAAACCCTGCACTGGAGTCAAAAACGATCCCTGTTCCATCCGCTTCTGCCCAGTTACCCAACAGACGAATAAGCTGAGCATTGCGACGACCTGACTCCGGTGAGGCTGGGGACATAAGGATCAAATCTCCTGCAGCTGTGCGCTCAATGCGCAAATCAGGATTACGAAGACAGAACTCGAAAAACTGATCCTCGCTCATCTGCACCACAGGATGAATCTGAATAGTGAAGGGCTGGGTTTTGGTGTCATGGGAAGACAGGATCATCATCATTCCCTGCTAATCAGAGTTGACTACCTGAGCGTTAGCTTCGATCTCTAACAGAAACTCTGGATGGATCAATCCCTTGATCTCCACCAGGGTGGAGGCGGGTCGGATCTGGGCAAACACTTCTCCATGGGCGCGACCAATGGCATCCCAATCGGCGATATTGGTGACGTAAATGCGGGTGCGGATCACATCTTTTAATCCTGATCCAGCGCTAATCAATGCCTTTTCAATTTTGTCCAGGATAAAGCGTGTTTGCGCATAGGCATCGCCAGCCCCCACCACCTCTCCGGTTTCATCCGCAGCCACCGTACCGGAAACCTCGATCCAGTCCCCCACCCGTATCGCTCGCGAATAGCCCACATAGGCTTCCCAGGGAGTGCCGGAAGCGATCAGCTGTCGCTCTGCCATCTCAGGTGCCCTCACGACTGCGCAGATGTTCAGGTAAGTAGTTGCGATCCCCCAGGGTCTCCAGCAGCGGTCCCAACTCGCCAAATTTGATTACACTCACCGAAGCTGCCAAAGCTGCAATTCGGTCGCGGTAACGCCCCAGATCAATACCCAGCAAACTGCAAAGAATGATCCGGATTGTGGCTTTGTGGGAAAAGACAATCACATTACCCTCTCTGTACTTACTTTCAATCTCCGCCACCACCAGCGAGGCACGACTGGCGATCTGGACTGCGGTTTCTCCTCCTGTGGGTGGATTCCAGGCGGGTTCAGTGAGCCAGCGCAGATAATCTTCCCCGTAGGCTTCCTTGACCTCTGCTTGAGTTTTGCCCTCCCAGGTCCCGTAGCGGATCTCTTTCAGTCCTTCCCGTAGCTGTAATTCCAATCCCACCGCTGCACAGAGGGGGCGGGCCGTGGCCATGGTCCTTTTCATCGGACTGGAGTAAATGGCCGCCCAGGGGACTGCAGAGTATGTGGTGGCAAAGGCCTCCGCCATCTCTATGCCTGCTGAAGTCAGATCTGGATCCAGATCCCCGCAGTAGCCCCCCGTCTGACTGTAGGTTGTTTCGCCGTGCCGGACCAGATACAACCGTAAACTCATCGGGCTCTCCTCCTTGTGGCAACTGGCCTAGGTAGTTTATCCAAGTCCTCCAGCCACCTGTAAGGTAGCAGATTTCCCTCTTTTCTCCAGGCCAAGGCGACTACAAAGGGCAACGAATTCCAGGATATTCTGTTGGTTGATGTTCAGATCATAACTATGGCACGAGCGGCTGGGATCCTTTTGCACATTACCTCCCTCCCAGGGCGCTGGGGAATTGGAGATCTGGGCACATCCGCCCACCAGTTTGTCGATTACCTGGTGCAATGTCGGCAACACCTGTGGCAGCTTCTCCCCCTGGGACCCACGGGCTGGGGCAACTCACCTTACATGTGCTTCTCTGCCTTTGCGGGCAATCCCCTCCTGATCAGTCCCGATGCCCTTATCGAGGATGGTTGGCTGGATCCTGCCGATCTGGAGGAAGCTCCCGATTTCCCTGCCGAGACAGTGGATTATGCTCAGGTGATCCCCTTCAAGTACCAGATCTTGAAACAGGCCTGGGTACATTTCCAGAACCGGGCTCGATCCACGGACTGGCAGCACTTCCAGCACTACTGTCAGACGCAGGCCACCTGGTTAGAAGACTATGCCCTGTTCATGGCCATCAAAGCAGAGCAACAGCAAACCGCCTGGTGGACCTGGCCAGCTTCTCTGGCTTTACCGGATCCTGCGACTCGCTCCCAGCTCCTGGCCCAGTACGCATCGAGCATTGAACTACAAAAATTTCAACAATTTATCTTTGATCATCAGTGGCAGCGATTGCGCACCTACGCTCATCAGCAGGGTATTCGTATTATTGGTGATCTGCCCATTTATGTGGCCCGCGATAGTTCTGATGTCTGGGGCAACCGCTCCCTATTTCAACTGGATCCCGAGGGTCAACCCACGTTTGTCGCTGGCGTGCCCCCGACTATTTCAGTGCCACCGGACAACTGTGGGGCAACCCCCTCTACAACTGGGAAGCTATGGCGGAAACGGGTTATCAGTGGTACCTGAATCGGCTGCAGCAGGAATTGCAGCGGGTGGATGTGGTCCGGATCGATCACTTCCGTGGTTTCGCAGGCTACTATGCCATTCCAGGCGATGCCCACACTGCCGTGGATGGTCGCTGGATCCCTGGGCCAGGGGAAGATCTTTTCACCCAGGCCGCCCAGTTGATCCCCGATCTGGCGGAGGCGGTGATTGCTGAGGACCTGGGGCTGATCACACCGGATGTCTTCCAGTTACGGGATCGGTATCACTTTAAGGGGATGAAAGTGCTGCAATTTGCCTTTGATACCGCCGCTATTCGTAGCTCGAACCCTGATATTCCAGATATCTCTATTCAAAGCCTGGATAATGCCTTTTTGCCCTGCAACTATGAACCCAACTATGTGGTCTACACGGGCACCCATGACAACGACACGGTGGTGGGCTGGTTCTCCAGTGCTCAGGTACCCATCGAAGATAAAGAGGCCCTGATGCGATACATGGATCGTTCTCTGGCGGAATATGAGCAGGGACGAGCGATCCACTGGGATCTGATCCGGCTGGCCCTGGCTTCGGTGGCAGAATGGGCCATTATTCCTTGGCAGGATGTGCTGGGAACAGGATCAGAAACCCGCATGAACCGTCCTTCAACCTCGGAGGGCAACTGGAGCTGGCGTTGTCTTCCTGAACAGCTAAATGCTGACCTGGCAGATAAACTCGCCCGGATCACGACCACCTACATTCGCTGCCCATGACCTCCTCACCTCATCCCCTCAAACATCTCCTCCACTACAGTCGCGCCTATCATTCCCAGATCGGCTGGGCCTCCACCTGCTCGGTCCTGAACCAGGTTTTTGATCTGGCTCCTCCTTTAATCATTGGCACAGCCGTGGATGTGGTGGTGCAGCGGGAGCAGTCCTTTCTTGCCTCCTTTGGAGTCACGGACATTTACAACCAGTTTCTGGTGCTGACGGCAGCTAGTTTTGTGATCTGGTGGCTGGAATCAGCATTTCAATATGCCTATGCCCGTCTTTGGCGCAATCTGGCCCAGTCGATGGAACATGATCTGCGCCTGGATGCCTATGCTCATATCCAGCAACTGGAGATGGCCTATTTTGAAGAGCGCAGTAGTGGCACATTGCTATCGATCCTTAACGATGACATCAATCAGCTGGAACGGTTTCTGGATATCGGAGCCAATGATCTGATCCAGGTCACGACAACGGTAGTCTTGATTGGGGGAACCTATCTGGTACTGGCTCCAGGGATCACCTGGGCTGCCATTCTGCCCATGCCCTTGGTCATCTGGGGATCCATATACTTTCAACAGCGTCTTGCCCCCCGCTATGCCGAGGTCCGCGAAAAGGTAAGCCTGCTCAACAGCCGTCTCAGTAACAATCTGGGGGGGATCACCACCATCAAAAGCTTCGTGACAGAAGGCTACGAAGTAGAACGGCTGCGGGTGGACAGTGCAGCTTATCAGGCCAGCAATCAACGGGCAATCGCTCTCAGTGCCGCTTTTGTTCCCCTGATCCGTAACGTGATTCTTCTGGGATTTGCCGCCATTCTGCTGCTTGGGGGCCGTGCCACTGCTGCCGGAGATCTGGCGGTGGGAGCCTACAGCATGATGATCTTTTTGATCCAGCGCCTCCTTTGGCCCCTTACTCGTCTGGGAACCACTCTTGATCAATACCAGCGGGCCATGGCCTCCACTCAGCGGGTGATGAATTTACTGGATACCCCGATCTCCATTCCCTCTGGGCAACAGCCACTCCATATAGATCAGGTGCGAGGAGAGGTGCAATTTGAAGCGGTCACCTTTACCTATCCGGATCAGCCTGCGGTGTTGCGAGATCTTTCTCTAAACGTACCCGCAGGACAGACAATTGCCGTGGTTGGACCTACAGGAGCAGGAAAAAGTACCTTGGTGAAATTGCTGCTGCGCTTTTATGAGGTGCAATCTGGACGGATCCGGCTGGATGGAATGGACATTCGAGACTTCAGACTAGAGGATCTGCGGAGAGCCATCGGCTGGGTAAGTCAGGATGTCTTTCTTTTCCAGGGCACGGTGCGGGAAAATATTCAGTACGGTAGCTTTGATACCACAAAAGAAGAGATTACCGAGGCAGCCCGGATTGCTGAAGCCCATGAGTTTATCCTGCGATTGCCCAAAGGCTACGACACGATCGTGGGAGAACGAGGCCAGAAGCTTTCGGGTGGACAGCGACAGCGACTGGCGATTGCCCGAGCCATTTTGAAGGATCCTCCCCTCCTGATTCTGGATGAAGCCACTTCGTCTGTGGATAACGAAACAGAAGCAGCCATCCAACGATCTTTAGAAAAGATCACCCAGCACCGCACCACGATTGCCATCGCTCATCGCCTGTCAACCGTACTTCATGCCGACTGCATTTATGTGATGGATCAGGGGCAACTGGTGGAAGCTGGCACCCATGAAGATCTCCTGAAGCACAACCAGATCTATGCCAATTTGTGGAAAGTGCAGACGGGGCTGGTTACCAACAGATTGGGGGTTTGATCGGTGATCAAAGGCTCTGCAGTTACTAGCTCGACGCTACAGCCCAGAGGATGGGATCCATGGATTCCAGTTAAACGAAACTAGCTAACAGCAAAGGCCGTAACGATCAGAGAAGCTAGAAAAAGGGCAGCGATCACACCCTGGACAAGATAGCCACGAGCCTGCTCTGGAGAAGGAAAATTAGCAAGGTAAGGCTTGGGCAGAACTGCGTAAGTGTTATTCAACCCCTCCTGATCCACAGTGGCACCAGGAACATTGGGACGACGCATAAACTTTTTGCCTTCGCGTTGCTGACGAGCAGCTCCTTCAGCCGGAATTAGCTCACGGCTCATATCAAAATCTCTGCGATTAGCAGATGCCACTTCCTGTGCGATCACGCGGAAGTCTAGAGCAGCTTGTGTGGCAGTAGCCATGAGAGTTGTCCTCGTATTGCGTTATGTGAACTATTGTAACAGAACGTTAAGAGATCGCGGTATTCTTTTGCATTTCTGGTAAGAATCCCTCTAGAGGGGGGTGTTCACTCAGATCTGTGGGTTAGCGAACCCGTCTGGATGTTTGGGAAGTGTCAAGCCTAGATCCGGATGAGGGAGGTTCCGCCAGCGGTCTTCTAGTTGGCTGCGTATCCTCATCCCTGAGGGTGGTGGCGGCGATTGCTGAGCTCTACATGGCCAGGGTGGCCGCAACAGCCATCACACCCCGAAACCCCTGCAAAAAAGACTGCTGGATCTGCTCCTGAATTTACACCCTTCAGCGAGGGTGGTAGACGGTCGCCTCGTGATTACCAATCCATTCCAACTCTACTTTTCTAGGGATCCCTGGCTCGCCGGGTTGATGCGGCTTCTGGGACTCGAACTCAACGCCCTCACCCGCCACTACACCAATCTATGGAGTTCTATCGCCCTGACCTGACTACCCTGACCAGCGACACCTAGAACTGGATCCCTATCAATGGCAACGGACGCCAAACCATCACCAAAACCTTTTATCCTCCCTTTACCCGCGTGGATCGAGAAGCCGACTACGAGCACGCCTATCAGGTTTTCAAAGAGAACTATGGCAGTCGGTAATCATTTATGAGCGGGTGCTGACCGCAAATGCTTGCTTTGCTTAGAAGCAAATCTCATGAATTGTATCTTATTGCTATATTATCGAAGCTGAGGAGGATCCTGAAAACCAGACAAATCTTAAAACCCTTTCCCCACCTTCAATTCAATATCAATAAAATAAGTCGTTAAATAGTTTGCCCCCGATTGACTTCTTCAGGATCTAGCTCTGATTTATGAGTAGCACCCCCCCTCGTCAACCCATGAACTCACAAGTTGAGTTAGCCAAAGAACGCAACCGTATTGCAGCTGAGCGAACCCTGCTTACCTGGATCCGTCAAAGTCTGACATTGATCGGCCTGGGTTTTGGCACCTCTGAGATTGTCAATACTATCCTGGGGCAGTTGCGTAATACTGAGCGTCTGATCAGGCTAGCCTACTTCTCAGGCTTGGTGATGGTTGCCCTTGGAACCTACGCTGTCACTGCAGCAGCTATTGAATACTGGCGTGAGACAAAAAGATTAGAACATCCAGACTATGTCTACACACCTCGTCATTCTCTAGGCGCAACAGTAGCAGTGATATTAATTATCCTAGCAAGCATTGTTCTATATCGAGTCTTTTTTTAGGAAAGAATGAACGGCTACAATGTAATTTCTCAATGCTTTCTAGAGGCTAATACCTGCAAAGTCAGAGAACTTCTTTTCATGATTATAATGGCCCTAAGAATTGTTAAATATCCTCAAGTCAATGCTTGGTTTAACCTTCACTATACTTAACGAACAGATCCTGTGCCCTGACTTAAAATATACTCTTATGAGCTATTCGGCAGAAACGTGGAAACTCAAAAAACCTCCTGTATAACTTTGCCTATACGGATGCTTGTTGGCCTGGGACTTACTTTGTTTATGGCTCTCCCGGCTTCAGCTCAGTCTGTTCATTTCTTCTGTGATGGCCTGGCCAGAGATATTGCAGATCGTCAGGCTAGTGGGGGTACGCTCCAAGGTGCTGCCCGTGGAGCTGCTGGGGGTTCAATTATTGGTGCGATTTCGGGGAATGCAGGTCGGGGTGCCGCCATCGGTGCTGCTACCGGAGCCCTGGGAGGAAGTATCCGTAAGACTGAAACCTGGCAGTCAATTTACCGACGTGAGTATGATTATTGCATGCAACGTAACGGTAGATTTTAATTGCGCTTGATCAACCTCATCCTTTAAGCAGGAGTTGATATTTATGAAAACCATTGTCTGGCTGCTAGTACTTGGGGCAATTGCTGCTGGTGGTCTGAATGGCACTTTGGCCTGGGCTCAATCCACTCCAGAAGCCGAGAATAATGATCAGATCAACCTTGATGAGTTAAATTGTAGAACGCTTCTGAAAGCAGATGGTGATGAGCGCTCAAATGTCATCATCTTTATGCATGGATACATGAGTGGCCAGAATGAAGAAAAGATCATCAATGCTCCCGAACTAGCTGGGATCACCGAAAAGGTGATTGATGCCTGTATTAACAACCCTGATCAGCTGGTGCTTGCCACATTTGAGGAATATCGGTAATGAGATCCTAAAGAGTGGATCTTCTTCTACAATGGCTTGCGGTATTGTGGGTGAGGAGCCTTAGGAACAGAGATTGGACTCACCGCTGTTAAATACTATCTGGAGATCTTGCTTCAATAATCGGAATATTTGCTAATAGATTTTTCGCCAATTCTGTAATTTTCTCAGACTCAATCTCGCGCATAAATGCAGAGTATGTGAATAACGCTAGCAGGTAACGCGGATCACTAATCCAGGGGGGTAAATACCGAGGAAGGCGGCATAACCCCATAGCTGTTAGCAAACACAGCGCAGGCAGATCTAAAAAATCGAGCTTTCCACAAAACAGGAGAATTAAACAATCAGATCGTCCAGCTGCAAATATGGCACGAATTACATTGCTCACTTGCAAGAGACCACGCAAATAAACAACATCTTTGGTGAAAGGTGCGCCGCCAGTCATTACCCCGCCTCGGAAAACACGACGAGCACTTTCAAAAGACTGATCTGGATTCCCAGTTCGGTCGAGAAAATAGTTATATACTTCGATAAAATTGGCCCCCTCGATTGCCATTTGAATTGCAAATACTCGATCAGCCAACCGTTGGAAACGATTAAGTTCAATTGTGCCAGCAATGATTTCCGAGAAGACAGCTAAACCTTCTTGGGTACTTGTAGTACCAGGATGACCAACAGCTAAGATCGGTAAATCGGTTTGCGCCTTACCATTAATTGAGGTGGCAACATGAATATAGGCTTCGTGGTTCAATAGTTGCGCCGCATCCCGATCTGTAAAACGGGCATCCCGTCGAATTTTAATGTGCTTAGCGGAGGCGAGGGCGTTGGCTGATAATTCATCAACAATGGGAACTTCGGGAGCATCTGCGCCAAAGTGCTTTTGCACAGCCTGTTCAAGTTCCTGCGCAACTTCCTGCGCTGTGTGGTACGTGGCTGGGGCTAGGTCAATTTTGATCTGATTAAGATTCTCAATCGTGCTGCGGATGCTTTGTGCTAACTCTAGAGGCGTTTCGGTATCAAACCGCATCGGTGTGGTCGGCTCTCCGTAAGCCTGACGCGAATACTCAAAGAAAATAGGTGTGCCTACGCCACCTAGCATGCGAGCAGCTATTTCGATAGAGTTGGCCTGGCGATCGAGCCACTGATCAATAACGCTATCAGGAAAGATCTGGCGCTGGGCCTGACGCACCTGATCGATCACCGATTTTGGATCAAAGTTTGTATAATTGACTCGCGGTAATTCTTGAGCACCTTTAGCGAAAAATCAGCTTTGATCTGGTTCGACCAAGCAATGGTTCCCAGAACTTTAATAGGTCGTGCGGCTTGATGGAGAAGCTTAGCGACACTACAGATTCGATCTTTTTCGGCATCATCAATCTGAATACGCACTTAAAATGTCTCCTAATCCTTATAAGCTCCCAGAAATAGCATTGTTGCCCAGAATAAGAACAATTGATTGGTTGGGAATAATTTATTCTACTCCTTTTTATAAATGAATACTTATTGTATGCTTTTTAAGGTTTCTAAAAGAACTTTATCGCCTAAGTCGATCCTTATCAGTCCAAGCCGAGGATTTCCAAATCAAGAATGACATACGTAATTGCAGATATAGTTATGCAGAATATGGCCATATAGAATAACGGTCTTTTTTGATTGACAGCCATAGCTTGGCCAACCAAAAAAGCTGAGGTCAGTGCAAGAGTAAATAATAAGATGTAAACAATTACTGGTGGATGAGTACGGGTCGCTTGCAGTCGTTCATTGGCAATATCAATCATGTCATTGGTGGAACTTAAAACCAAAGTAATAATTCCAGGGTTTTTATCAATTAGGACAGAAATATTAGCAATTTCCCAGATTTGATCTTGTAAATCTAAGCTTTGGCGGAAGTATGAATTAGATAGTTGCCTATTTCTATAATACTCAAATACATTGATGCGATTTTGAACATACTCTCTGTAAAGTGGGCGCAACTGATCTTGAGCATCCTTTGGCAGTAAGTCAAGCCTAAGGTAGGCAGTGCCAATGGCATTTGCCTCTTGTAAAACCAGCTTGACTCGGTGCTCATAGCGGGTTAACGTTCCAGTGAAAGTAAAAGCTAAAATTAAACCTAAAATGCCAAAAACAGAACTCTCAACTACACCTGATCCTTCGGATTTGCTTTCTGGATCCTTTTTCAGTCTCTGCTTACTCATCCGATAGCCAGCTTCAACGCTTCCAGCCATACCTAGGCAGAGTAATGTTGACGATATCAAAGCTACAGCTATAAATTCCATAGATTCAGTGTAATAAATGCTAGAAAAGGCTCATGCAAGTTCAGCTATGTGATCATTCTTACTCGAGTCTTGTGGCAATTATCAACTCCGCTGAGCCAATCTACTCCACCACAAGTTATTCGAGGTCTAACAGCCAAACTTACCGAGCAGCAAATTAACATGAGCATAATCATAGCAGATTGATTGCCAAAGAGATCCAGTATCTTTCAGGCAATGATAGATCTCGTGAATGGTCTAGTGCTGTCCTGAGCCTGTGACCTTGCTATAAATATGCTGATTTCAAGACTTTGCAAGAATATCTTGAATAGATCAGCAGTTAAAAGGGAAGCTTTGGATCTTTCTACTCACAAAGAAAGAAGAATGACAAGTATTCCAATTATACTAAAGACAAAGATAGCAGAGACTGCTACCCGGTTAAGTGAACGAACTGAGAGTGAGACATAATTTTCTTGATGAATTGATCTTACCTGAATCTGATGCTGTATTAAAGCTATTACTAACAAAATAATTCCTGAACTGACGAAAAATATACTGATCCACCTAGCGGTTTCTAGACTCATAACTGGACCATTTTCTGGGGAGCGCACATGTAATGCCTGAGTGATCTGATCAATGGCAATTCCTATCCCTATGAGCGAGAGGCAGTTCCCAATCCATGAATTGATAGTTCTCTCAGCTGCCGCACGGTTACGCTCCTTAGCCAGCTCATTGGTAGGATTGTAAGGTTTTTGAGGATTAACAGTACTCATCAGAAAAATGGCTGCAGGTTGACAGGAAAAAACACAAAAGAAGCACCTAGCAGGTAAACTATGGTTGTTTTATCGTCATCTTGAGATCCGAAGCAGGGCTCACCACCTCTGTATGATGAATGGTAGCAGCAGCACGGTCAATGTTTTTCATGTGACCACTCATCTGATCTTAAGAGGTTCTCTATGGCTCAAGATCTGTCAGCACCCACTCCACCCAACCCTGCCACTGAATTGGCCAAAGAACGAAATCGGGCTGCTGAGGAGCGGACGCTCATGGCCTGGATCCGTACCTGCCTGTCTCTGATCAGCTTTGGCTTTGGGATCGAACGCATTGTTACTGTCCTGCATCAGCAGCTGGGAGACACGATTAATCCTCTAAGGCTATCTCGTATTCTTGGTTTAGCCTTTGTAGCCCTGGGAACCTTGGCAATGCTGGCAGCTGCTAAAGATCATCGCGGTCAATTACAACGATTGCAGAATAATGACTTACAATTTATTTCTCGCCGATCTCCGGCCTTTATCGTTGCGATTATTCTTGCTTTCTTGGGAGGAATCGCGTTCCTGGGGATGCTACTTAGCCCATTTATCGAGTAATTTAATTTGAGATATTAATTGCTAGAAGCCTTTTTCTAACTCAAAGCTGAAGTGCACATCACAGACAATGTCATCCCTGATGTCGTCTGGGTAATCATGGATAATCTTTGTGAGTTTAAGTTTCTACATTTGAATTGGACTCGACGTCTTTTGACGTCTTTTCTTTAAGCTCTATCTCTTCCTTGAGTTCCATGCTTAGAAAATAATTTAAGAAGGTTCGGATCACTGCTAAAGCCCCCAATTTACCTAAGCTTGCATAGGAAGGCGACACCGTCGTAGCAAGGATATCAGCTCCGAGTTGAAACTCTAAAGCTAATCCCAGCCATCGCCCAAAGGCAAGACGGATGCTTAGTAAAGGGAAGTATCCCCTAAAGGATTGGGGACAAACCCGCACAACAGCTGCAATCCCTAGAAAAACACACAAAACTGAATAGCTTCTAGGCAGATCCTGAGTAAAGTTGCAGAATTTGCAAGGGCATGTTCCAGATTTTCTAGCCATTCCATAGTTTGTTTCTCATCCTAATCTTTGATGAAGAAGTAGTTAAAGATCAAGCAGCCAGCGTAAGTTGTTTGTCAAGAATGAGTATGGTGATCAAAGCAAATATGCCAATCAAGATCAGCAGACCCACCATAATGGATGCTAGAGACTTGCGGGATATATAATCAAACTTCTCACTACCTTCTAGATATCGCAATAGCTTCCAATGCTCATACAAAGCTCCAGATGCTGCCAAGACCCCTAGGATGATCAGGCTAAGGCCTAGAATACGTTCCTGCCGAATTTCACGAATTGTATCAATATTTTTAGCGATCTCAGTGCCCCGTAGATACTTAAAGAGCCGATCGATCCCGAATCCAAAACTGATCATTGACAGAGATGTTCGCACCCAAGCCAGTAAGGTGCGTTCAGAAGCCATCCGCGTCCGCTGTTTAGCCATTTCCGTGCGAGATTCAGCCAGATCCGTCCGTTCTAGGGCGTAGCCAGTACGAGTCTCAGCCATAGCTGTGCGTTCCCCAGCCATCTCGGTGCGTTGCTCAGCTAGCTCGTTACTGGAAAGCACGTTCTGAGTCTGTTCAGTTGTATCGGATATCTGTGCACTGGATAAGTCTGGATCATCCTTCTTTTGATTCGAAGCAGGTGAAGATGGATCGGGGGGATTATTCATAAAAATCACCGGGAAACCCCGTCGCCTTGTGCGCGGGGAGGGATAGATGCGCTTGCTGAGCGGGTGTTTGCCTCCGGCAGGCTTCGCCAACGATGCTCCCGAAGCAAGCAATCGACTGTCGGCTCACCACCCGCCCGTTTGCTCTGGCTAAACGCTGAACTTTGGAGGCGGTGAACTGACCCAATCGTTTCCAGTTCGCATCGCTGACAGAAATCTGCCTTTGGGTGTTGCCACTTACCCAGCCGATGCAAACCCGACCTGCCATTTCAGCACAAACAATATCACCCTTTCTAAATCTATGCCCTGTGGTTGTTCCGCCATACTTGCAGCGTATACCCCTTTTTGCTGGAACCATTGGTTGGGGAGATGTTGTTGAGGGGGGACTTTTTGCTTCGATCCGTCTGAAGGAGGTGGATATTCCCCTCGTAGATATTGATACATGCAGGACATTTTATGGTCAAGCAGGCTCCCTCTTTTCCTCTGAGTCGATTACCCTCAATATGATCTGTGCTGGATGACCTCAGGGGGCAGCGATGCCTGTCAGAGAGATAGTAGTGGGCCTTTATTAGTTGCTAACGGCGGGGAGTTACAGCAGATCGGAATTGT
Source organism: Synechococcaceae cyanobacterium SM2_3_1 (assembly GCA_012030715.1). Lineage (GTDB taxonomy): Bacteria > Cyanobacteriota > Cyanobacteriia > Thermostichales > Thermostichaceae > JAAUUJ01. The sequence continues at coordinate 15,999 of JAAUUJ010000048.1, forward strand.
GAGTTTCGGCCAAGGCTGTGCGCGACCGAATCGACTTGGAGCCTACACCAATGTTTTGAAGTTTATTCCCTGGAACGAGGCTAATGCCTTTTGATTGAATCTAATCTCCAATGGATCACTCCTGCTCCTGTAGGATCACTTCCTGGAATTTCTCTAGCTTGAATTGAGATACGGAGAAAAACCCTGAAGAGGTTTCCTGCGATGTCGTTTGACTTGCCCCATTCATGCGCTTGCGGTAAACTCCACACCTATCTCTTTTCAGGATCTCATGCCTGCGTCTCCCCCTTCTCTTTCAGTTGTTGTCCCTGTCTACAACGAAGTAGAAAGTTTACCCATTCTGATCGAGGCTATTGCAAAATCCCTCAGTGCCCACAAGCTCAACTACGAAATTATTTGTGTGGATGACGGCTCTCAGGATGGATCGGGGGTATTGCTCAAAAAACTGGTGCGAGAGCGAACCGATTTGCGGGTGATCCTGTTGCGCCGCAACTATGGGCAAACCGCGGCTATGGCGGCAGGATTTCGTCATGCTCAGGCCGAGGTGGTGGTCAGTCTCGATGCTGATCTGCAGAATGATCCCGCCGATATCCCATTCCTCTTGAATAAGTTATCTGAAGGCTATGATCTGGTAAGTGGTTGGCGGCAAAACCGCCAGGACGCCCCCTTAACACGGGTGTTACCTTCAAAAATTGCCAACTGGATCATTGGTCGCATCACCGGAGTCCGCATCCACGACTATGGGTGTTCCCTCAAAGCCTACCGTGCGGAATTGATCGCCGATATGCACCTCTATGGTGAATTGCATCGCTTTCTGCCTGCCCTGGCCTATATTGAAGGGGCCCGCATTGCCGAGATCCCGGTGCGACATCACCCCCGTCGGTATGGACGCAGTAAGTATGGGCTGGGGCGGACCTTCCGGGTGCTCATGGATCTGTTGACGATTGCCTTTATCAAAACTTTTCTGACTCGACCCATGCATGTGTTTGGGTTGTGGGGGTTGCTGGCAACTTCGCTTGGTTTTTGCCTGGGCCTCTACCTGGTGATTTTAAAACTGGGGTTGGGACAGGATATTGGCGATCGCCCCCTGCTGATCCTGGCGGTACTGCTGGTGCTGGCGGGCATTCAGTTGTTCTGTTTTGGTCTACTTGCTGAGTTACTGATGCGAACTTATCACGAGTCTCAGGATCGGCCCATTTATCGGGTTCGAGAGATCATCGGCTGGTCTCAGGAGGAGAAGTAAGTATGTCCGTAACTGCTGATTTGATCTGAGTCTGAGCTTCATCATTCAGGACTGGGCCTGAGAACTGGCAAGGAAGCGGTTGCTGTTGCCCCAGGGTGACGACACAATAGGAAACAGAGCTGCCTTAACTGTCCCGCCATGATTTCGGCTTTCCGCGATCGACATCCCATGGGAAGTATTGTCACTGACCTGGTCCGGGTTGAGGAAGGGATTTACATTGTTAAAGCCCAGATCCTGCTCAATGACATCATTCTGGGCACAGGTCTAGCCGGTACAACCACGATTGAAGGGGCTGAGGATGCAGCGATTAAGCGGGCTTTGACTCATGCAGGATTTGGACAAACCTATGTGGGATCAGCCTTTACCTCTGCCTCGCTATCTGCCTCCAGTATGGGCATGACGACGGTCGCCGCTGCGCCACCTCCGCCAGTAGCTAATGGGCAACGGGAAGCTGCTGCACCCTCCTCCTGGTCATCCGCCTCTGCTTTTCCCTCCTCTCCAGACTCTGCTGCCAACTCGGCGCAGGGATCAGAGCCTCCTGCCTCCAGTTCGTCCACTCTGGATCTAGCCCCAGGCGGGGAAGATCTCTCGGATGAAATTGCCCAGTCAGATGTGGAACTGAGACGGATTGGCTGGGGGCCAAAAGAGGGACGGGATTTTCTGGAAAGTCGCTTTCAGAAGAAGTCTCGCCATCAGCTAACTCCGGGCGAATTGCGGGAATTTCTCAATCATCTCAAGCAGCAACCCACCCGCTCCGCTTTCTAGGATTCAGTGCAGGAAGTGTCGGGTTCCTGTCAAGATCATGCTCATCCCTGCGGCATTGGCGGCAGCAATCGATTCCTGATCCCGCAGACTGCCCCCCGGCTGAATAATGGCCTGGATCCCAGCGTTTGCCAGCAGCTCCACACTGTCTCCGAAAGGAAAGAATCCATCGCTGGCAGCCACAGCACCCCTGGCCTTTTCCCCTGCTTGCTCCAGAGCGATCTGCACAGCTCCCACCCGATTCATCTGTCCGGCCCCGATCCCTAGGGTTTGTCCCTGAAGGGCGATCACAATCGCATTCGACTTGACATGTTTAGCCACTCGCCAGGCAAAACTCAAATCCTGTTGTTCGACCTCGCTGGGCGGGCGCTGGGTGACAATCTTCCAGGTGGTGGGATCGGCTGTTTTCTGGTCTGGGGTTTGCACCAGGGATCCCCCGGCGATTTGGCGGATCATCAATTGCGGTCCTGTGGCCAGATCGGGTAGGACGAGCACCCGCAGATTTTTCTTTCGGCCCAGCTCCTGGGCAGCGGCGTCTGTACAGGCTGGAACCACCACACATTCCAGAAAAGTTTCAGTCAGCTGAGTGGCCACCTCCAGATCCAGAGGTTGGGTCAGGGCCACGATCCCACCGAAGGCCGAGACAGGATCCGCCGCAAGTGCTCTGGAATAGGCCTCGGCAATTGTGGATCCCAGCGCCACGCCACAGGGATTGGTGTGCTTGATAATCACGGCAGCGGCTTTCTGTTCCTCCATGAGATCTGCTGCAATTGCCCTGGCCGCTTCCAGATCCACCAGATTGTTGTAGCTGAGCTCCTTGCCCTGCAATTGTTGGGCTGAGGTCCATCCGCCAGTTTGCAGCGGATCCTGGTACCAGGTAGCAGACTGGTGGGGATTTTCCCCGTAACGCAGCACCTGATGTTGCTGACCCTGCAGAAAAAATAGCTGGGGTAGAGAGGTGGCAGAAGGATCGAAGGCAGCTTGCTGATGGAGATAGCGAGAGATGGCCTGATCGTAGGCAAGAATGCGGTCAAAAGCCTGCAGGGCACAGGTCCAGCGCAACTCCAGGCTGCTCGCTCCGCTTTCCCCCAGATCTTGCAAATAGACTGAATATTGAGCCGGATCCGTCAGCACCGTAACATGGGCATAGTTTTTGGCGGCGGCTCGCACGAGCGTGGGTCCCCCAATATCAATCTGCTCGATTGCTGCTTCTAGAGAGGTATCTGGTTGGGCCACAGTTTCCTCAAACGGATAAAGGTTCACCACCACCAGCTCAATCGGCGAGATCTGATGGGCTTGCAAATCAGCTTGATCTTGAGAGCGATCCGGGCGAGCCAGGATGCCCCCATGAATTTTGGGATGGAGTGTCTTGACCCGTCCTCCCAATATTTCCGCTGCTCCTGTATAATCAGAAACAGGAATAACGCTGAGACCAGCATCTGCTAGCGTTCGGGCAGTACCTCCACTGCTGAGCACTTGGAAGTGGTAGCGGTTGACCAGTGCCTCCGCCAGATCAACTATGCCTGTCTTATTGGATACGCTCAATAGCGCCAGCCGTTTCATCCCTTCCCCCTTTCCCATGGACCTCGGCCTGTGCTCAGGGCAAACCTGGCACCTGTCAATTGTAGAACCGTAGGCTAAATGTACGACCTTTTCCCAGAGACTTGTGCGAGGTCATCTGCCTGGATAAGATGAGCTTGTGATCCTGATCACTGCGACTCGCCTTTTTCGGCATTACAATGCCGCTCCCTCTTGGGATTGATTGGGTTGGGTTCAGGTGTCAGGGTTTGCTTCTTTCTCCATCTGTCAGTCCTTGTCGTGAGCCTTGCATGAGTACTCCCCTCGACATCATTCGCCTCAAGCGCGATGGATCGCCCCTGACCAGGGAATCGCTCCTGCCCATTTTTCGAGAGTATGACGCTGGCCTGGTGCCGGATGCAGCCATGGCTGCGCTGCTCATGCTGATTGCCTGTGAGGGAATGGATCGGTCTGAAGTGATCGCGCTAACGCAAGCACTCCAGAAGGAGGACCATGCCTCAGCCTTGAGTGGATTGCCCAATCCGGCGGTGGAGCTGAGCAGTTTGGGGGTAGGAAGTGAGCGAATTTTGTTGATCGCGGCTCCCATTGTGGCTGCAGCGGGGATCTGCCTGCCTTTGCAGCCCTCTGGCAATGGCAATGAGTATGGCGGACTGAATGCCCTAATGGCGATTCCTGGTCTGAAGCCTTCCGCTTCCTTGAGTACCTTTGAGAAGGTGGTGGCCCAAACCGGGCTGGGGTATCGCGAGCAGACGTTTTCGAATGAACCCCTGATCCAACAATTGCGGGATTTGCAGGAGGTCACGGCCACAGATTCCCTCTTTACAGAGAGCGCCTATCTTCTCAGTCAGATGCAGACTGCAGTCAATGGACTTGTCTTCCACTGGCCTTGCCTGGAGGTGTTGGCAGCCGATCTGGATCTGGCGGCCATGCTGGTGAATACTGTATCAACCATGGGAAAGCGCTCTATTGCTCTGTTCACGGATGTTCATCAGCCTTGGGGTCAGGTCATGGGGGCAGCCCTGGAGATTGCCGAAACTCAGGAGATCTTACGAGGACAGGGCTCTGAGCGTTTGGGAATCTTGGCTCTAGAACTGGCCTCTCTGCTGATCTGGGCGGGAGAAGGGGCTGCCTCTCTGGAGACCGCCAAGGTGCTGGCCCGCAATGCCATCGCGTCCGGAGAAGCACTGGATAAATGGCGGACCTGGATTGATGCTCAAGGGGGCGATGCAGCGGTGGTTGATGATCCCAGCCGCTTACCCCAGGCTTCCCAAACGGAAACCCTGGAGGCGACTGAGGAGGGGTACGTCACAGAGATCCGCATGGATGTTTTGCAGAAAGCCCTTGCGCTGTTGTGTGAATCTGGAGGTGGAACCAAGACTAAAGCGAATTTGGGGGCAGGCTTACAACTGCATGTCGAGTTAGGTTCTCCTGTGGAGGAGGGGGATCTTCTCTGTACCTGCTATGGGATGAAGTCCAGCCAGATGGAACCTGCTCTGGCGTTGCTACAATCCGCTTTTAGGATCGAGCCCGAGCCTCTGCGACCGCCTGATCTGCTCAAGCTTTTGGTGACCCCAACCCTACTTTGATCCGGATCGCTTGCCGCCCAGGTCAGGGCAACAGGAGGGTAGCAGTCCCTCAGGATTTGAGCACCTCGCTCAGGGGAGAATTCAGGGGCAGGGGAGAGACCAAGATCGTCATCAATCCCAGGCGGTTGCCCGCCAGGACATCTGTCCAGAGCCGATCTCCCACAATCGCCACCTGCTCTGCAGAAAGCTCCATAGCCTGTAACGCTCTGCGCAGTGCGCGTCGGGAGGGCTTGGCGGCCCGATTAATGTGGGGCACCCCAATGATCTGAGCAATGGTGCGAATGCGTTGATTGCTAATGTTGTTACTCACTAACCAGATCTGAAAGTGCTGTTGTAGATCCTGAACCCACACCAGTATCTCAGGAGAGATCGTCGGTTGTCGCAAGGGAACCAGGGTGTCGTCCACATCGAAAATAATGCCGCGAATCCCCCCCTGTTCTAGAGCCAAAATGGGCATCTCCAGAACTGTGCCGCTCACGATTAGATCAGGGCTCAACAGTTTATGAAAGGGTTTGTTCCCCATGTGGTTCCCCCTCAGGGCAGATTGGACTCCTCATGGCAATTGCTGTTGCTGGATGATCTGGCGCTGGGCAGCTTCGTGGTCGGCTAAGGTTTTACTGAAGACATGGGTGCCATCGTACCTGGCTACGAAGTAAAGGTAATCGGTCTTTTCTGGATTGAGGGTGGCCTCCAGGCTGGCGAGCCCAGGGCTGGCAATCGGACCAGGTGGCAATCCGGCATTGAGATAGGTGTTGTAGGGAGAGGGCCGTTGCACCTCCGCCCAGGTCAGACGTCGCTCTCGGGTCTGCCGAATGTTGAAGGCATACTCCACGGTCGGATCGGCCCCCAGAGGAATGCCCTGCTGCAGACGATTCACAAATACACCTGCGATCAAGCGGCGCTCTTCGGGAACTACAGCCTCTTTTTCCACAATACTGGCCAGGGTGACCCATTCGTGGAGGGAGAGGGACACGGCCAGCCGACTCAGATCGGCCTCGGTGTAAAGGGGGAGGGCTACCTGCACAAATTGCTGGAGCATTTTTTCCACCAGCAGGTGGGCCTGACTCGTAGCTGCCTCAATCCCGTAGGAAAGCAAGGGCAGATGATAGGTATCGGGAAACAAATACCCCTCAAGTGACTGAAGATTGGTGGGCAACCCCTGAGGCTGTTGCTGCAAAACCGCGCTTGCGGCCTCCACAAAGACATCAGCCGAGAACCATCCCTGCTCCGCCAGTGCGGCAGCCATCTGCTGTATCCGCCAGCCCTCCGGAATGGTCACCGCCATCTGTAAAACTCGACCTTCTCGCAGTTGAGCCGCAATCAGCGGCAAGGGCAGGTTGGGATCGAGCTCATAAATCCCTGCTTGAAACACCCAGCGTCGCCCCACCGTTCGCACCCACCAGTGCCAGGCCTCAGCGGAATGAATGATCTGGGCCTCTTCCAACCACTGGCCAATCTGCCGACTACTGGTACCAGGAGGGATCTCGACACGCACCACCTCTCCGCCAGGGGGACGGGTTTGCAGATGCCACCACTGCCACAGTCCTCCCAGGGCCAGCCCCCCTCCCATGACTACCATCACCAGGATCTGGAGGATCCGTCTTCGAGGAGAAACACGCTGACTCATGCGAAACCGACTCAGGGGGAAAGACTTTCTGTCTACAATAGATTAACGTTAAAGATCGGCAGGGGAGTAGTCCCAAATCCCCCTGAATGTAAAACCCTCTTCCCAGTCATTACCGCAGTAAAGTGAGACCTTCTGATGATAGCCTTCTTCAAATTTGTCTGGATCAGCATGGCCATTCTGCTGATTATTCTTGTGCTTCTGCACAGCCCGAAAGGGGATGGACTGGGAGCTATTGGCAATCAGGCACAGCTGTTCTCCAGTTCCCGCTCAGCTGAGCAAAGCTTGAATCGTACCACCTGGACCGTGGCGGCGGTGTTTCTGGCGGTGACAGTATTGCTGAGTGCCGGGTGGTTAACTGCAGCCACTGGGGGATAACTGGAGATCACTCCAGACCCAGGAGACCTGGCTTGAGCTGCCGCGGTAACACGGTGAGGCTGCTAAGTGTGGCACAGTAGGCCAGATCTTTTTCATATTCCGGCCCTAAGCCCAAAAGGCGCTGACCATGGCTGCTGGAGCGCAAGAGGCTGAGCAGATCCCCTTGCCATTGCTGGTAGAGGGATAGCGCCGAGAAGACCTCATCATTGCCCACCTTGATGTTCCGATCCTTGAGCACTCCCAAGGCCTCCAGAATCGCTCCGGCGCAGACAGAATCCTCCAGGGAGTAGGCCCCCTGCCAGCCCGATCCCACAATCCAGATCCGTTGAAAAGCCCCCTTTGTCAGGAAGGTTTGCACCATTTCCAGGTTGACCAGAGCCGCAGTGATCACGGTGCCCACCGATTCCACCCGTTGCAGGGCTCGAGTGCCGTTGGTGGTGCTCATGAAAATGCGCTTGCCCTGAATCCGATCGCGGGTATAGCTGAGGGGAGAATTGCCCAGATCATATCCTGGGACCGCCTCCCCCCCCCGTTCTCCTGCCAGCAAGCGAGCGGATGCCGGCCAAGTCTGACATCCCCGCTGTAAATCCTCGAGATTGGCGTACACCTGGACCCCTTCTGCCCCCTCCTGCAGCGCTGTGGCAATCGTTGTCGTAGCCCTGAGAACATCAACCACCACAGCACAGTCGGGAGGCTCGATCGGGAGAGAATCGGCTGCCAGGGAAGGAACCGACTCCGGAGTAAAGAAGTAAAACACCTGCATAGGAGGACAATCCTTAAAATTGGCGGCGGGCAAAAATAAAGGTGGCAACCGTCAACAGCAAACTGGTGTAGACCAGTCCATAAAGGCCATGCCCCAGAATCTCTGAGAGGGGCGGGAGCTGGCCGTAAATGGCTTCATTTCTGAGATTTAACCGCTCCAGATTGGGCAGGATGAAATAGACCAGATCCAGCACTTGCTTCAGGATCTGACTCTCAGAGAGTTGGGCCAACTCACGGATTAACTCGCTTAAGTGTCCCACAATGTACAGGGCAATGGTGTAGAGAGTCGCCAGAATTGAGGAGGTAAAGACGCCAAACATCAAGCCTGCTGCCACGATCAGCGTCAGCTCTAGCTGGATAAACACCATCGCCCAGAGGAGGGAAAGGTAAGGGGCAGGCGAGGGTTGAGCAAACGTGCCCGGATTGGACTGGAGCGCCACGGCCAGAAGATAGATCCCAGCCATAATGGCGATCAGAACCGAGATCATGGCGGAAAGCCCCAGGTGTTTCCCCAGAATAAATTCGGTTCGGGTCATGGGTTTGGCGATCAGGACGTATACCGTTCGTTTCTCGATCTCCTTATTCACCAGGCTCGTGCCCACAAAAATAGCAACGATCAGTCCCAGGAAGTTCAGACCTGACAACCCCAGATCGAGAAGAATGCGGAAGTCGGCGGTATTAGAAACATCAGGCAATAACAGACTGGCTCCGGTGATCACAATCAGGTAAACCAGGATCAAATAAAGAATGCGATCCCGCAGCGTTTCTCGGAAAACATTGTGGCCAATAGCCCAGATCCGTTGCAGATTCATACTCTTGCTTGCCAATAGTTAGGACTAGGTTGTCACTACCGATGGATAACCCTTTGTCTTGATAAACTGGTGGAGCGGAAACTCCCCTATGATCCTATGCGTTTTCAGGTGCAGGTTCACGTCTCTCTCCGTCCCTCGGTTCTGGATCCGGCAGGAGCAGCTGTCGAAGCCAGCTTACATCAACTGGGTCATGAGCAGGTGCAGCAGGTTCGCATCGGCAGATTCATTGAGTTTAGCCTCGGGGCGGAATCAGAAGCACAGGCTCGAATTCAGGCAGACCAGATCTGTCAGCAACTGTTAGCAAATCCTGTAATCGAAATTTATACGATTCAGGTGGCGAGTCTCCCCCATTCCCCCGAGCCTCAATCCCTGGAGATGCATCCAAGATGAGATCCTGTACGTTTGGTGTGGTTGTCTTTCCGGGCTCCAACTGTGATCGCGATGTTGCCCATGTAACTCGGGGCCTCCTGGGCTACCCAACTCGCCTGATCTGGCAAGATACAACCCAGATCGCAGGTTGTGATGTGGTTGTGCTTCCCGGGGGGTTCAGCTATGGGGATTACCTGCGCTGCGGGGCTCTGGCCCGGTTTGCTCCAGTGATGGCGGCAGTAGCGGACCATGCCCAGCGAGGTGGGTATGTGTTGGGGATCTGCAATGGCTTTCAGATTCTCCTGGAGGCGGGATTGTTGCCGGGGGCACTTATGCGCAATTCCCAGCTGCGATTTATCTGTGATCAGGTGCCCCTAGTGATTGAGCGCACCGATACCGTCTGGACCCACCGCTATCCAACCGGCGCTGCGATCACCTTACCCATTGCTCATGGCGAAGGATGCTACACCTGTCATCCAGACACGCTGGCTCGCCTGCAGGATCAGCGGCAGATCGTCATGCGCTACCGGGATCCGGTTCCTAATGGATCGGTGGCGGGGATTGCGGCCATCTGTAACCCCGAGGGTACGATTCTGGGCATGATGCCCCACCCGAGCGAGCTGCCGATCCGGCCTTGAATTTGCTGGGTGCCCATGATCCCTGTGCCGGATTACCTCTCTGGCAAAGTGTGGCGGCAGCCGTTCTCACAGAGAATTGGGGGATCCCACCAGAGAACCCAATCCTTGCGGGTGTCTAGGGGGAAGCGGCTAGCAAGGCTTTGACCTGATCCACCATCTCCTGGTGATCAATGACTGGCTTGGCAATATAGCCATCCGCCCCACTTTGGGAAAGAAAAGCTTCGCGGTCCCCCCGCATGGCATGGGCCGTCACTAAAATAATCGGGATCGACTGGGTGGTTGGGTCTGCCTTCAGGAGCTGGGCAATCCGGATCCCATCCACCGCTTCCCCGGCATAGGTGCTCTGAGAAAGGGAGACATCCAGCAGGATCAGATCCACCGCCTGTTGTTGAGCCAGCTGCAGAATCTCCTCTACATCCTGGCTGTGGAGAACTTCAAATCCGCCTCGCTTTTTCAGTACCTTCTCAAAGACGCGGGCGTTCACCGGATCATCTTCCACCAGCAAAACTGTGGGCATGGATGTGTTCTGGGTCCTGATGTAACTAGTGTACAGTGACGGGTCCTGCTTCTGATCCTGCCGCTCCTTAAGCTACAGCCTCAACAAAGCCTGTGAGCAGGATCTGCAGGGCCTCCTGGAACTGGTGATCTCGATCGGTTCCCATCTGGGCGGCAGAGAGGGGGACCTGGGCGGAGGATTCCACGATCTCATCAGGGGTGATGCCCAATTTATGAATATCCCGACCCTGAGGTGTGAGATAACGAGCCGTGGTCACCGCTAACCCAGAACCGTCCTGGAGTTCAAAGAGGGATTGGATCAGACCTTTCCCAAAGGTGCGGGTTCCCACCAGACGAGCGCGGTGATTATCCTGCAAGGCTCCTGCCAAAATTTCACTGGCGCTGGCAGTGCCCTGATTCACCAGCACGACCAGGGGAGCATGGGTGAGGGATTGATGGGAGGCCGCGATCCGTTCTTGAACCCCTGCCCGCCCGGTGACCAGCACAATGTCTCCCGAATCTAACCACAGCTGGGCAATCTCAATTGCCGATTGCAGTAATCCCCCAGAGTTGTTGCGCAAATCCAGAACATAGCCTGCGACGACCACCCGTTCTGCCGACAAAATGGTGTCCTTCACCTCCTGGGCGGCATTGCCGTTAAATTGACTGAGGCGAATGTAGGCCACAGGGGGTTGATCGGCAGCGGTCGTGATCAGGCGAAAGCGCACCGGATTAATGTTGATGAACTGTCGCACCAGCTGGATCGGGAATTGCTCCTGGTCTCGCTGCAGCAGTAGCCGCAGGGTTGTACCGACAGAGCCCCGCATCTTTTCCGCGACCTCATCCAGGCCCCAGTTTTCTACGGTCTCCCCATCCACTGCTAGAATCACATCCCCCGGCTGGACCTGAGCTGCTTCGGCAGGTGATCCTTCAATCGGAGAAACCACCACAATCTGCTGCTGCTGATCCACGGCGATCTGTAACCCGACTCCGCTGAGCTCTCCGGCAGTTGAGGTCTGAAGCGAAGCAAAATGTTGGGGATCGAGAAAGCGAGTAAACGGATCCCCCAGGCTAGCGAGCATGTCTTCGATCACCGCATAGGCCGCCTCACGGGTTGCCAAAGGGTTTTCCAGGGCCTGGCGACGGATCCGCCACCAGTTTTGCCCGTTAAAGGATGCATCCACATAAGCCCGATCCACATAGGTCCAGGCGGTGGCCACAAGTTTGTGGTACTCCCCCCCAGCGACTTCCGGCCAGGGCAGGCGAAGCGGTCATGCAGGCTACACTGCAAACACTCAATACAAGCACACACCAGAACGGAATGCTTCC
>JAAUUJ010000220.1 GCA_012030715.1 Synechococcaceae cyanobacterium SM2_3_1
ATTTAAGGCCGTCACTGTCAAACTCTGGTCTATACTTCTTGATAGATGCCATCCGCGAATCCCGCGTGTGTACACATCCATCAAGACTGCTAAATAGACAAACTCCTGCCTCAGCTTGATGTAAGTGATGTCTCCTACCCACACCTGCTCTGGATAGGCAATCTCTATATTCAGCACCAGGTTGGGATAGCGGGGATAGGGATGACAGCTGTTAGTGGTACGCCTTCGCTTCCGCTCCAATGGCCTCACTAGCCCCAATTCCTTCATCAATCGCCTGACTCGCTTGCTATTGATCCCATGACCTCGGCGCAGCAATTCCTCACGGATCCGGCGATACCCATACACGGGATATTGTCCGGCGATCTCCACAATTTCTGCTTTGATGCTTGTCTCATCTTCTGACCGCTTGGATGGAAGATAAACCTGACTGCGAGCATAATTCAAGACTTGGCAAATCACAGAAATTGGATAGTCTTGATTCAACAGCATTACCAACTCCCGTTTTTGTTTGAATTCAAGTAGCTCGAGGCTTTTTTGCGATATCTAACTGAATAGTCAACTGTCCGACTAACCGTTCTAGCTCAGCGATCTTTTGATGTTCCTTGTCGTGGTTGTCATGTTTCTCAAAAATGCTGGGAGCCTGCTCAAGAAATTCTTTGCGCCAGCGATTGAGAACATTATTATTGATTTTGTGGGTGCGACAGAGTTCAGCAGAGGTTTTCTCCCCAGATAGGAGTTGAAGAACCAGCTTAGCTTTGAACTCAGGGGAGTATTGCCGACGGTGGATAGTCATAGGTGCCCTTTCCTCTAGACCAGGATACAACTCTTAGCCCTATGTCCGAAATTAGGGGCGCATTACAGTTGTGGATCCCGAGCAGGGGATTTATGGAGTGAGGGCCAAACATTGGCAGGTAAACCAGCATGTCACGGCTGACCGGATCCAGCCCTACCCAGGAGGTGGCCCGTGAAACGACATAGCCCAGGGAAGATGCTGGATCTGTCCCGACAGTTAGCCCGCCAGAGTAAATGGGCAAAACGCAGAGGCGAGCACTCCAGAGCCCAAGAACTCTTATCTCTAAGTCGTCATTGCTGGAAAGCAGCGCAGAACCTTAATCCCTCGATTGTCCCTGGAGCTGATGATGCCTCGCAAACGTCCTGCCAAATTTGTCTCTACCGCTGAGATCCAGTCCATGTTTGCTGTGACTCGACACTTCTTGTACTCCCAGATTTATCAGGGTACTTTGACTCACGGGCTCCACTACATCACGGTCTCGAATCCCAATGCTCGCAAAGCCTCCTACCGCTGGAATGCGGATGCCCTCTGGGAGCTTTGGTCTACTGACCCTGCAATACGGGATCCGGGCTCGTAGCTAGCTCTCGGTTGATCTGCTGAAAGGCCCTGGCAATATCCTGATCCTGAACCCATCTTGTATAGTGGCCCTGACCCACTTCGACACTGTGACCCATACTGCGGCTACTAACAACCGGATCCAGTCGTGCTCGTAACCCTCTCACTCGATAGCAATGCCTGAGGGTGTAAGGAGTCGGCAGATCCCGCCAGGCGAACCGCTTGCTGATCCTGGCCCCCAGCAGCCGATTTTGCAGACCCGCTGGAGCTTTTAAACCCCATTCAATTCGCAATTCAAATAGTTCAATCCATTCTTGAGGAAGGGGATACGCTTTCCGAGGTTTCTTACTTTTGGTCTGCTTGCCCACCAGAACATAGTTCTCACCTTCCAGGAGGGGATTTGTATTCAGATGCCAGAGTTCATGAGTTCGCAAACCATAGGTAGCCAGAAAACCCCAACAGTAAGCCGTAAAGACATCATCAATATCACCCCAGATCTTGATAATCTCCTCGTCACTGAGAAGATCACGGGGAGCTGGATCACTTTTCCCATAGTTGCCTCGCAACTCCTTCCAGGAATCAATATCGTAGGGAGTTTTGGCATACTTCATCAGCTTGGTCAGAGCCGTGTAGTAGCGGACCCGATTACGGCTGTCTGGTTTGGTTCTGAAAAGACATTCTTTCGCTGTGTGCTCCGTGAGCTTCCCAGCCGGATCCAATCGCTTGTAAACCTCCCAGTAGCAGCTATCCCAGGTGGTTTGGGTCTGCTCATTGCGTTCTCGACTACTGAAATAGTGGTTCTCGAATCGCTTCAGCAGAGGTCCGATCTTTTCTCCGGCTTCGACCTCGCCCACATAGCTTTTCCAGTCAAAGCTCCCCAATGTCACTTCAGCATCAATTTTCTGGGCTAGAGCAGTGGCCCTCTTGATCCCAGCGACACTCAGACGAATCCCTCCCAATGGGATCCGTTGCTGATGAGGCTTGGTGTGGGGGGAGCCAGGCTTGGGCGGCAGAATCCCTCGCAACACTAAGCTATTGCGCCTCTGTTCAATGCGAAGACGGCAACCTGAAAGCTTGAGTCTCTCATTGGCCTGCTTAATCTCTTGTTCTGGATTCACGACCGCTGCCTACCCAGTGGACTTAATCTGAGTGTGGACTAGTGGCCTAGGGTGTGGACTAGAAAACGGGGTGTTTTCACCAACCACCAGCACCACCGTCAACTATTATAACCAGGCATAGAAAAACCCAGGATCTTTACCCTGTGGAGTTTGTAAGCTATTGCCTTTGATGGGGGCAGAGGGACTTGAACCCTCACGATCTCATCGATCAACGGATTTTAAGTCCGCAGTTGCTAACTTGAGAAGCCTATTATTGTTGAGTTACAGCGATCAGAAAATATGGCATGCCGCAATTCCGCCAATTATTGGGGATGCGGACTTTTGGTCCGTTACCTCTTTTTAGATCCTTGTTCTGGGATTGGCTGTCGTGGTGGTTTCACTATAAGCCTTGGTTAAGCTAGAGGTTAGACTTGGTAGAGAGTATTTAGCCAGACCCTATGTTTAAAACTGTCAAAGGCCTGTATCAAGATGGGCAGGTTCAGCTTTCCCAGTTACCTGAAGGAGTGAGTGAGCACTCCCAAGTGTTGGTGACCTTCCTCGACCCAAGCTGTATTGATTCCGCAAAACTGGGCCAACTGATTGAACAGTTAGTCACTCTGGAAGGGATCCAGCAAGGCTTTGAGGAGCTCAACGCAGGGCAAACTCGACCAATCGAGGATTTTGTCCAAGAAATGCAGGAAAAATATGGCATTTCAGGTTGAGATAACGCCCATTGCCGAAGCCCAAATCGAACAGGCCTATCGCTGGTATCGAGATCGTGATTCTGACTTTGCTGACGGTTGGTTTCGAGGATTCATGAATACTGTGGCAACTTTGCAGGAGATGCCTCAGCGCTGTGCTCTGGCAGTTGAGCATGAGGTGTTTTCTGAAGAGGTTCGGCAGCTGATCTATAGAAAAGGGAAAAGTACTTATCGAGTTCTGTTCACCATCCGTGGGGAGCGTGTTTACGTGTTGTATGTTCGACACAGTGCTCAGGCCCCAATGACCCTTGATGATATCCAAGATCAGTAGAAGCTAATAGATCTAGGTGCGGATGACCTCCTTGTCTCTATCTTGGCGATTACCCCAGCATGATCGGTGAGTCTCACCCCGGACTCTGAGTGTTTGGATAAAACAGATTCAATCTCAACTTGCAACCCTTCACTTACAACAAGTGACCATCGTTTGTCCCAACTTATACTATGAGTTGGCAATCCCCTGACTTGATTAGCGGCTCCGCCGCAACAACCAGAAAAAAGAAAAAAGAGCAAAGGGCTAGAGGGTAAAGAAAAGATTCCTGGCTCAAGATGAGGACCACCCCCCAGACCGTGATATTCTGGCTTCAAGCGGCGGTGGGGTTGATACTGGGGGTATTCGTGTGAATCTACAGAAAGCCCAAGGAACAGGGGTGATCAGGCGTTCTAGGGGGTAGCGGATATTGCCTCACCCTCCCCATGGCCCTCGTCCTCACCTGCCTGGAAAACTCTGGTAAGTTCGATTAACATAATACAATTCTAATCAAGCAGAAAAATAAAACTATGAGTATTTTCCAAGATGCCAAAAGAGGAGATCCGGCAGCAATTCGGAGCTTACTCGAACAAAGTTTAGGAAAGAATGACTTTTCATTTGAGGTCAAAGCAAAAGACAACAATCTATATATTGCTGTCTATTATAATAATCTCCCTCAAAAATATTCTTTCCTAAAAGAAATAACACTACTACTCAAAAGACTAAAAGTATCAACCTATAATCAAGCAATAGTTTATGGTTACAAGCTAACGGCATCAAGTCCTGACTTGAAAGTGATTATTGAGTTAGAAGTTGAACGAAAATTAGAAGTAGAGCAAGAAACTGATTTAGTTACAAGAAGTAGTGAAAATAATCAAGTAAAGATTCCCACAGATAAGCATGTAGAAAAAAAGAAGAACATTATCAGATCAGCACCTAGTCAACCATATATTTCTACCCAGTCATCTGCACATAGGTTTGTGCAAAGAATGAATCGAATGAGGCAAGTGGGACAAAGGATCAATATAATAAAGAATCCTACTCTAGATGCATTAAAGATCTTAGAAACATCGATCAAGAAAGTTAGACCAGTTTATTTTCCATTAATGGTATTCTCAATCCCAACAATTATCTTTTCTGAACTCGAATTCCAATCTTCATATAGTTCACTATTAGAATCCTATTGATTTACATCACCATCACACCACTACTGGAATCGATTAAGAAAACGATTTGTAGAAATGAGATTCTAAACTATAACGAAAACCTTGGAACAATAGTAGGCAAAGCCATATTAAAAGTACCAGAACTAATGATATCTTATTTCATATTCGGAATAATTGTATGTCTAGGTATTCTGTCATTAATCTTTCCTGGGATCTATTTTTGGCTGAGGTGGAGTTTAATATTCGATGCAATAATTCTTGATAACATATCAATATCAGAAAGCTTTGATTATAGCTGGAAACTGAGTAGTGGCCGACTCTTGGACATCATAGGCATAAATCTAATGATAACAATACTACTGATCACATTACTCATGATCCCAGAAATAATCATAATGTTAATTAGTATCAGCACAACACATACATTCGCAAGCTTTGATATCTTTATTTCCCTAATTATCCAGATGATTGTAGGACCAGTAATATCAATGTGCCACACTCTTTTCTATATAAATATTCAAGCAATAAAACTCAAGGAAATGGATCTCTACTATTCTTAAAATGCTCTTACCATAGGGGCCTCCCGCCACTGAGTGTAAATACTCAGTGAACCATGCGTGGGTTGAGGAGACAATGGAGCAGTTCTGCACGCCCCTTTTTCCCTCGAGTTCAACATAGTCCTGGCCACATATCCCCGATCCCCAAGTGATGTACTCAGGTTGATGCCGATCAGGAGTATCAGATCGGCTAGCTACTCTTGTTGATCGATTGTGTCCATAGGGGATGGTTGATTATCTTCAGAGTACATTTGCTTAACATCGAATCGTTGGGAAAAATCCCTCCGTGGAGGGATCAGCTGTGGCATCGCTATGCTTGTAGCTGCCGGATCCTAGACTTCAGATCATAGATCTCCTCCAGGATCTCACCGTAGGCTGATCCAGCTCCATTCTCAGGTAGAGCATCGAAGGCTGCCTTGAAGATCTGGATCCGTTGCTGATACTGAGCGATTCGCTGCTGTCGAGCTTCCGAGGTGAGGGACTGCTTGGTAACTGGCATGACTGGGATCTCCCGTCGTTTGAACGACCCCAGATGATTCAGCCAGGATCAGGGCACAACGCAGTTGTCTCGCCTTGGCCTTGATCCGGCTGATACTG
>JAAUUJ010000221.1 GCA_012030715.1 Synechococcaceae cyanobacterium SM2_3_1
GCAGCGTCCAGATCTGAGGGGGAGAGGGATCTGTCATGACGGTGGCAGAGATCAGATGTCTAGTTTACTTGAGGTCTTCCAGAAAGCTGATCCTCAGATGACAGTTTCAGATCAGAGGGTCCAGCTGGATCTGCATTGGATCGATGGTCTTCTCTTGTTTCGGATCTTCTGCTTCGTCACAGGTAGGTCGAAGAGGAAGAGGGATCCTTCTTGAGCTGGAGCCGCTAGTAGCTGATCTAAATGAAAACTACTCATTCAAACTATTGTTTCCACTATCTAATTTTAGCTAATGCTGCTTGTGCTGTTTCACGCACTAAAGGACTAGGATCATTTAACATTCTTACTAACGGTTCAATTACCATTGGATTGTTAGTCTCTCCCAATAGTAAAACAGCCTCTTTCCGAACCAGTTCATCATGATGCAAAAGAGCCTGAAAAACTTGTTCAATAACATTAGAACTTAGTATTATGTTTGCGGCATGTGTATAACCAGTAGGAACAATATCAATTATTTCTAAGGAGCTAATTAATGGGTCAACTACTTCTTGTATAAGCATTAATAATGGAGAATCCTCACTGGGGGAAAGATTTCTCAGATTAGCGAATGACTCTTCCGCGGTATGTCGAACACCTGCCGAACGATCATGAAGTGCTGAAACAAGTAGAGGAATTACTTTTACATCATAAAACTGACCTAGGATTTCTACTATTTTCATCCGACAATATTCAGAGTTTTCTGATAACACCGACACAAGAGAGCAATAGAAATTAGATAGGATATTAATTACCTCTGGATCTTTGAATCTGACTAACGATTCAGAAATAAGTTTTATATCTTCCAGTATATCACTTGTTAATTCTCGGTTTATAAATAACTTTCGAGAACAAGAAATATAAAATTCATTAATATCTGGATTATGTCTTCGAAGAATTTCAGCTGTTTTGACATCAATACTATCTATAAATCCATCTCCATCAACAAAGAAAGCTCCCGATTCGTAGGACTCAGATAAAGTAAGAGCCATACTTGTTAAATTAGAGTACATTAATTGAGGTTTAGAAACAGACTCACTCGGGATCCACAAAACCTGTGAACTTTCACTTGATTTGTCTGTCATCAAAACAGTTAAAATATCATCATCAAATTCAGCAAAAGGAAACAGAGATTTCCCTTCAAAGCATATGGGAGTTTCATTATAAGGATAACGTTTTAGTTCGTGATATTTCTCAAGGGCTAATGTGAATGGGAGAAGCCATAAATAAGAGAAGTGAACACCTTCACAAGCTGTGTTAAATGCACTCTTGCCATTCCTCCAGCGATATAGTTCATAAATTTCGTTGGGAACGTACAAATGCAGATCGTATACTGCTCTCTGTATCTCTTCTTGGGCTAAACCAGGAAGGAAAGAATCAGCAAGACTCGGCATATGAACTTCATACCAATGGAAAATATAATTTAAAGCGCTCCTAAGTTGTTCCATCTGAACCTTATGACACGTGAATGAATCACAACAGAAAAATGGCCTATAACTACTTACCAAAAACGAAATGGGCCATTATTGAAACGATCATACCATACTGTATGGGGATCAGTCGATGCAAAGTTAGCAAAAACTGCTGCAGGGGAACCTGGAAAACCATTTACTTTTGCTTCTTCATAAAATTTCTTTAGGGCTATTCCTTGAGAGGGTGCGCTACCAATTTGCTCACCTTCTGGAACGCCATAAAGAGAAACTCTTTCCCTTTCCCAATTTTGCTGACCACCTTCCTTAACCGAATTATAAGGATACTCATCGCATACTAATCCAAATCTCCTACCTGTTTTACCTTTGCATGGAGGTTTCCTCGGATACCAGCTTGTTCTGCTCGGTCGAGATTCTGGCCGAATATAAGTAAGAGCCGGGCTAATAAACTGGGAGCCGAGTGGTATTCCATTAGGGTTGTTTTTAGTGAAACCAGATAGGGTTATCGCTTTAAACACATGGATATTTGTGATTGGCAAATCAAGTCCATATACAAGCATAGGAATAGGTATTACTCGAGGAATTTGCCTGGCAAGTGCATATGAATTGGCTACTGCCTTTCCAGCTTGTGCAGCTGCTCTAAGAATCTGAAAAGAGAAAGCAACTCTTGAAATGACAGTAGACAATTTTGCCCGCAAGATCAGAACAGCACCTTGAAATGTAACTTTAAATAATCCACTGGGATCGGTTGAATTAATAGGATTGTCATTGACATAGATATACTTATTCAATGAAAGTGGCTCTCTTACATCACCTTTATGGGGATCCTTTGCAGTAAAACGTCCTATTTCTGGATCGTAGTATCGTGCTCTCAAGTAATAGTTACTCAAGAATGGATCATATTGCTCTCCAACAAAACGATAGTTATTTTGAGTACTGCCATTTGATTGGATCAACTCTCCATATCCACTATAAGTGTA
Source organism: Synechococcaceae cyanobacterium SM2_3_1 (assembly GCA_012030715.1). Classification (GTDB taxonomy): domain Bacteria; phylum Cyanobacteriota; class Cyanobacteriia; order Thermostichales; family Thermostichaceae; genus JAAUUJ01. The sequence goes on from JAAUUJ010000221.1 coordinate 2,444, forward strand.
GGTATCTGTCACTGCTCCAGTTTGGTTTATAAGTTGACGTTTACTTCCCTGACCATCTGATAAGTAGAACGAAAACTGTTCATTCCGAACTTGAGAAATCAAGTCATTACCATAGACATAGTAAGCTTCAATATTACCTGACGAATCATATTCTCCCACCACCTGTGTAAAGGCTTGCTGAGTATCAAGTAAATAGCAAGTTTCTTCGCCATTAACTGTTAAAGCTACACGGATACCAGAAGGATTATAACGATAATTTAGATTCAGTCTACTACTATCTTGAACTTGTGCCGCAATTAAGTGGTTCTCAGGATCCCAGTTATAAATATTTTGTTTGTCAGATCCCTTGCCTTGAGAAAGGACATTGCCATTATCATCATAGGTATACTGAGTTATTTCTCCATTAAGTGTCCTAGTTAGTAGTCTGTCGTTAGCATCATAAGTATAAATAGTGATACCTTCAGTGGAGTCTTTCTGAGTTAAGCGGTTGCCAACTGCATCATATGTATAGGTGATAGTTCGATTACCATTAATTGGATCTATGATATCTTCTTCTGTTAATCGGTAGAGTTCATCATAGGTATAATTTACTTGCCGGTTATTCTCCTCAAGGACTGATAATCTGTTTCCAACCGAATCAAGTGTATAACTATAGCTTGATAGCATTTCTGAATTGTTTCTGTTCTCAAGAGAAATTAATTGGTTTAGATCATTATATCGTCGTGTTTCTACTATGCCATTTGCAATTGTTAATTCAGTAAGTTTACCAGTCTTACTATAGGAGTAATGAGTAAGATTACCGTCAGAATCTGTGACAGTTTCTAACTCATTAAATATGTTATAAGTGTAGATGTCTTTATTTGCTATTGTTTCTATTTCAGTACGATCTCCAAAATTATCATATTTGTAGTGAATAAACTGCCCATCTGGGTTAACACGTTCAATTAAACGCTCTCTTGCATCATAGCTATATGTTGTGATTCCTAGTTGATCCTCTTCCTTTTCCAGTTGCCCAGTAGGGGTATAGCTATATGAGAATGAGATATCATTGGCAACTCTTTAAAGATGAGTCTATTGAGCGAATCATAAGTGTAAGAAATCATATCTCCATTAAAGTTGGTAAAACTAGAAATATTTCCTACAGGATCATATGTTGAAATAGATTGTTGCCCCAACGGAAGAATTTCTATCGTACGACGGTTTAAGGCATCATACCCATAGCTGGTTTCATGATTATTTGCATCTTTGACATAGGTTAGGTTTCCTACAAGATCATAATCATATTCAGTACGTTGATTCTTAGGATCAGTCACTGCAGTCAAGTTGTCTTCTATATCATATTCAAAGTGAGTTATTCTTCTTGCCTGATCTGTTTCTGATATAATTCTGCCTACTTTATCATAAGCAGTTATTGTGTGAGTACCATCCGCAAAGCGAGTTTCAACTAACTGATCTAAATCATCATAAATATATTGAGTAGTATGACCTAATGGATCAGTTGAGCTAAGTCTGTTTCCTACAGAGTCGTAAGTAAATATTGTCTGACGATCACCTGTGCGAGATGTAATCCGATTCCCAGCTGCATCATATTCATACTCAGTACGATTACCTAACTCATCTACCTCAGCAACCACTTGACCTAATTCATCATATTCAGTAAACGTCCTTGGGTTGTCACTCAAATCATCAGATGTATCGTCAGGGTAGATCTTTATAACTGGACGATTTAATGCATCATAGATGATTTTTAATGTCAGAGCTACTTGGTTTGTCATGCTACTGAGACGACCCAAAGAATCATATGTTTTAAATGAGTGAGTCCCGTCAGAGAAGATGGTTTCTGTTAGATTACCTGCCTGGTTATAAGTATAAACAGTAATAAAACCTCTTGCATCAGTTTCTCTGGCTAGTCGCCCTCCAGCATCATAGGTATATCGTGTGATATTTCCTAGCGCATCTCTCACAAGAATTCGACGATCTGCAGCATCATACTCATACTCTGTTTGGTTTCTTGCTTCATCTATTTGGGCAATAATATTACCACCCTTATCGAATTCTCTATAAGTTCTGGGATTGTCAGTTAGATCCTCTAGGGTACTATCTGGATAGATCCTTTCAGTCTGACGTCCTAGAGCATCATAGATATACATTGTCGTTCTATTTGCTGCATCAGTTACAGAAACCTCTCGACCTAAAGCATCATAAACTGAGATAGTTGAGGTGGCTTGTGGCTCATGTTTTTCAGTTAATAATCCTTCAGCATTATAGCGATACTCCGTACGTCTTTTCAGAGGATCAACTATGACAGACAACCGTCCAAGTGGGTCATATTCCTGATATGTGATGTTACCAAGAGGATCTGTAATGGAAATAACACGAGCATCTGAATTATAGGTCCATTGAGTCGTTTGAATACGTGAATCAGACGATGTGGTTACAGTGATTGACTCAGTTAACTGATTATTGTTTTCGTCATAAGTATATGTAGTTTTATTACCTAAGGCATCTATCTTACTAATAATATTCCCAAAACTATCATAGATGAAATGTGTTAATTGGTTAGGATCATTACCAATAGATATGGGTCGTCCTTGTTGATCATAGTTGCTGAGGACATTAACCCCTTCCGAATTGGTTAGTTTTAACAGGTTATTTCTACCGTCAAAAATTGAAACAGTTGTGTCACCTAATGGATTTGTATTAGTTAGCTCTCTGCCAAATGAGTTGTAGGTATAACGAGTTGTATTGTTGAGAGGGTCTGTCTCTGTCAGCTTGTTGTTTTGAAGGTCATAGGTGTTTGTAGTCGTGTGCCCAAGCTGATTAGTAAAGGTAAGCAGATTATTATTGTCATCATATGTTCTTGAGACGATACCTCCTAGAGCATCTGCCTGGCTCAGCAGATTACCCCTCTCGTCATACTCATATGTGGTAAGGTTACCGAAGGGATCTTTTTCTGTCTGAATTAAGCTTCCAGGATCATAGGTCAACTCAATAAGGTTACTTTCTGCATCGCGAATCTGTGATAACTGTCCTTTCTCGTTGTAATTTGTTCTGGATACGGGACGATCTAGTGGATCTATAATCTCCGTTAGATAATGAGGACGACTTGGTTCCTCATACTTGAATTTTGTACTATTACCTTCTCTATCAGTTACCTTAACCAGATCCCCGTTTGCATCATAGTCATACCGGATCACCTTAGTGGTGCAGAAAAGTCCTGAAAGCGAGATATAGCAAGGATGAGGGAGAGGTAGGAGAGGCAGAGTGGGGAACGATATGGGATGCTGAAGTTTCCACACAAGCAACAAACCCAATGACCGTCCC
>JAAUUJ010000049.1 GCA_012030715.1 Synechococcaceae cyanobacterium SM2_3_1
AGCAGGACAACCTGAGTAGGTTCCCGTTCAAATGCTTTTTTTAACTTGTCACTCCTCTGCTATGGCAGTGTGGATCAGAACCTCCACACGGTAGCTGTCCTGATCCAGGGGATAGCTGGTGATCCCGAGCGCCTGTAAACTCTCCACCATTTGGCGAACTTCCGGCTTCAGGGTGGTGTACGCCTGCGGGAATTGTTGTTGCACCAGCCTGCGGATCTCCTGACTGTTGATCAGAAAATAGCCGTAGTTGGATTGGGGCAATGTCTCCCACACTGTCTGGAAGGGAGCTGTCTGGGGTAAGGGAGTCGCGGATCCCTCCAGAATCAACTGCAAGTTGGCGGGACTACTACTCAGGATCAGGGTCTCCCCATCCCATTGCCGGACGAGCAGAGGTTGAGGGAAGAACGGTCCCTGCCACACCACCTGCTCCTGCTGCTGTTGCACACTCAACCCCTTCTGTTCCGCCAGTAGGTCCAGTTTTGCTAGCCCCAGACGGGCCTGCTCCGGTTGACTGGTTTCAATCATGGCCACCAGACCCAGGGGCGGCAGGAAAGGCATCAGGGGAACCGTCTCGGGTTGAACCGAGAGAACAATTTCTCCATCCATCCAGTTGAGCAGATCCTGATCCAGATCCAGGCCTGTGTCTGCAAGCAATTGGGCTTTGAAGTCGGTCAGGGCCGCTGAAGCCTGAGGATCCTGCTGCAGGTACTGGAGGCGATCCTGGTAGTTCTGAGCCACATTGAAGCCACTGAATAGGGCCAGCGTCTGTCCTGGCAAGCGGGGGATCAGCTGGCTAGCCGCCGCCTTGACCTCGGTGGGCTTAAAAATACCTTCGGGCACCACATTGACCTGGGTTTGCACTCTAAATCCAGCGGGGTGCCAGCCCCCAGCCCAGCCCAGACTCTGCATGGCCTCGAGCTGCGCGAGGGAACTGGCATCTAAAGTAGCGGGTATCTGAGCCTGAACATCGGGATGACTGAGGCAGGCCTGAAAGTTCAGGTAGGCAAAGAAAAGTGTATCCTCCTCGATTAGATCGGTGGCCAGGGAGCGAAACTCCTCCTGTGCCAGAATCGAGGGCTGCTGCTCCTGGTAAGTAGCGATCACCTGATCCATGAGACTGGCATCATTCGCCAGGGCCACATAGGACTGCCCAAAGCTGGCGGTCACCCACTGACTTCCGGGAGTACCGTTGGTCTGCACATGTAGAATCACATCACCCCGACTGCGATCCTCAAAGATCGCTGCTTCTTCAGCACTGACATGCTGGCGCAAATCGGCCAGGAACTGGGTGGAGCGGGTGGCATCCTTCGTCGTGGTTGTCACCACCATGCCAGGGATCGTTTCTTCCGCTGCCGTGAGGGCCGGATCGAGGATAGCAATATCCACAGTTTCCCCAATCCAGGGGGCAATTTCCTGGACATAAGCTTCTTCCTGCAGTTGAGGCAGGCTGGACAGGTGATCATCTGTCAGTTCTGAGGTGAGCGAGGCCGGATTCAAGTTGCGGTAGTCCTGAGGATCTGTGGCCAGGGTGAGGAGCAACAGGCTGTTGTCTGGGATTAGACGCAGGTGAGGGGAGCGGTTGGTAAGCGGATCCACTGCCTCGGGTTGGGGTTGCTTGGGTTGACAGGCAGTGAGCAAGAGGGATCCAGTCAGGGTCGTCAGAACCGCTGAGCAGGTGGATCGAGCGTAGTGCTGCCAGGCAGCAATCGGGTGGGGAGCTAGCATCACAGTCACCTGTTGAGAAATAAACCGTTCATCATGCGCACAGTTTTAGATTAACTTAGAGCCCCCCCAGTCTCTGAGAGAATCAGAACTTCCTGAAGAAAGCAACACAAACATCCCACCCCAACCGTTAAGATGATCTTTATCTACTTTGACTGAGCAATGCTTCCCCGCCAGGATCTGCTCAAGGGCACAGAATTCCGCGAGACCATGGCCAGAGTCATTGATCTGGCAGAAAAAGCTTTAAAAAATTGGGAACCGATCTGTTCTTCTTTCCTCTCTCCCCCAGAGGTAGCGGAAGTGATCATTCGCTTTCAAAGCTTGGCAGAACTGCATCTATTGGCCTGGGGAGGCTACCCTCAAGCGGAACGACAACGGCTGATCCTGGCCCGCACCTCCCTTCCCCTCAATCCTGAAGATGTGCCCATCTCTGCCCTATCAATCGCGGTAATTTTCTCTTTGATCCCGCCTCTCATCCTGATTTTCTGGGGGCGATCCTGGGCACGGGAATTGTCCGTGATACCGTCGGCGATATTATCGTCCTGGGGGAACAGGGAGCCCAGGTCTTAATTGAGCCAGAGATTCTCGAGCATCTGCAACTGCATCTGCAGCAGATCCGCTCCGTCCCGGTCACCGTGACACCCATTCCCGTGGATCAACTGCGGATTCCTCCCCCCCGCACCAAGTCCATCACCACCTTTGAAGCCTCTTTGCGGCTGGATGCCCTCGGATCCGCTGGTTTTGGTCTCTCCCGTAGCAAAATGGCCGATGAAATTTCCAAAGGGGAAGTCCGCGTAAACTGGAAAACCGTCACCCAACCCAGTTATGCGCTATCGGTTTCAGATCTGGTTGCCGTGCGGGGGCGGGGACGGCTACAGGTGGACGACATTGCAGAAACTAAAAAAGGTCGGTATAAAGTGTCCATGACTCGACTCATGTAGCCCTTAAGCTAGCTTCAGCGACAGATCAATAAGATTTGTTTGAAAGGAAAATATACCTTAATTGGTTATTTTCTGGCTCTACTATCAGATAGGTCTAAGACCATTTTCAGGATCTGTGGATGACAGCATCCTTTCAGTGATCCTGTTTGACTTCGTCCACTGTTTTCCTGAGATATTTCTATTCCCTATTTGGAGACATGACCATGGATCAAAATCAGGTTAGCGTCGCGATTAACACAGTATTAGAGATTACTGCTCAAGTTGGTTTACAGCTCATAGGAGCTATTATTCTTTGGCTAGTTGGTCGCTGGCTAATTAAGATTGCGATCCGACTTGCCTCCAGGAGTCTCAAATCCCAAGGTATTGATACAACCGTAACAGGATATGTCGGATCCAGTCTCTCGGTATTGCTCAACATTGTTCTGATTGTTGCGATTCTTGGCTTTTTCGGAGTTGAAACTACTTCTTTCGCTGCTCTCTTGGCGGCAGCAGGTGTTGCGATCGGTGCGGCCTGGAGTGGGTTACTGGCAAACTTCGCCGCTGGAGCGTTTCTGATTATCCTGCGGCCCTTTAAAGTGGATGACTTCATCTCAGCAGGAGGAGTGGTAGGAACAGTCAAAGAAATTGGTTTATTTGTGACAACAATTGTCACATTAGACAATGTGGTAACGATTGTCGGCAATAACAAGATCCTCTCAGATAACATTCAAAACTTTACGGCCAGCCCCTATCGGCGGGTGGATCTTGTGGCTCAGCTTAACCACAGTGTTGATCACCGTTCTGCCATCACCCTCTTGAAGCACCAGCTCAGCCAGATCCCCAATGTTTTAGCAGAGCCCGGGCCTGATGTCGAAATTCTGGAGTTTAACCTGGCGGGTCCGGTTCTGGCCGTGCGGCCCTACTGCCACAATGACCACTACTGGCAAGTTTTCTTCGATACCAACCGCACGATTCGAGAAGCTTTCGGTGCAGCAGGATATCCTGTGCCTGAACAGCATTTGATGCTCCACGGCGTCAAGTAGATAGAGCCATGGGTTTCTATTCAAGAATTATCTTTCCCCGTTTGCTCAATCTCAGCATGGCCAGTGAGCAGTTGGCTGCCTACCGCCGTTCCCTTCTGGCTCACGTGCAGGGAGAGATCCTGGAGATTGGCTTTGGCACCGGATTAAATCTTCCTTACTATCCTGAACATGTCCAAAGGATCACGGCCATTGATGTCAACCCCGGGATGCATCCTCTCGCCCAACGACGTATGGCAACTTCAGGGATCGAGGTAACGCTGTACCCCCACAGCATTGAGTCGCTGCCCATGCCAGATCACTCGTTTGACACGGTAGTCAGTAGCTGGACCCTCTGCAGTGTGCGCCAACTTACCGCAGCCCTGCAGGAGATCCGGCGGATTTTGAAACCTGAGGGACACTTTTGTTTGATTGAACATGGCCTCAGTCCCGACCCTAAAGCCCAATGGTGGCAGTATCGGCTCAATCCTGTCCAACAGTTGCTGGGAGATGGCTGCCAGCTCACCCGTAATTTTCAAGACCTGTTGCCAGAGCAGGGATTTACCTGGATTGAGTTAGAAAAGTTTGATCTCCCTGATACGCCCCGCTTTTTGGGGTACATGTACCAGGGAGTCGCCCAACCCAAGGCTCTGGATTCGGACCAGCAAAGTTAGGGATCCTGAACAGGCCCCTAGGCTAGCTGATGGATGTAGCTGAGTTGCCAGAGATCAAGCAGCTCCTGCTCCAGATCCTCTCCCAGGCTGACCACTAAAAGGCCTGAACAACTTTCGGGATCGGCAGCCAGCCAGATACCTGGGAGATTAACTTCCCAAACCTCTTCATCCACAGGCGTCCATTCCCACCCCCGGATCAGGGGAGAATCTGCGATCACCTCGGGAGGCAGCAGCAAAGAACCATAACTGGCTTCCATCCAGAGCGGCTCTCCCACCGACTGCGCAAAAGCAACTCGCTCGCTCAGCCAGATCTGCAGGGATTGAGTCACCCCTTCTAGATGGATACCGGTGTCAGTGTAAATCAGTTTCAACATGGTTCCGGATCCTCACAGTGGTTAATGTCCAACAGCTCAGGTTGCATTCCAAACAAGAACCCCCACTTCTGATGGAGGGAAGCGGGGGGTCGGAGAAGAAACAGGGCTGTTCGTCTTCTTTTATATCGGTATCGGAAATCGCTGCCCGTACCCGCCGCTTTCTAGATATTTAGGTTGATTCTTCGTTTCGGAAGGGAAAATGAGGTGTTCAAGGATCAGACTTACTGCTGAATCGATTCTGGTCACCAAGGCTGCACCCCAATTCATGCCAAAAACCTGATCCGCTACGCTCCGCCCGCCACCTGTGCAGGTAGCCAGAGGTAAGAGAGATAGTGAGGACCAGAACCGCATTGCTAGTACCTTAAAAGAGGGGACATTGATCATGGCACTGATATACTACACAGATGCTACAGGCTTGTCTAGCCCTGATCTGGATTTGACCCAAGAAATTCTCTCATCCTGAAAAGGACATGGGAGACATACAATAGGGGACATGTCGATTCCTGCATCCACTCTGGTGATTGCCGGACTGACTGGTGCTGGCAAAACCGCAGCCGTGCAACAGTTAGAAACGCTAGGATTTGCTGGGTTTGAATCTCTTCCTCCGGCAGTGCTGCCCCAGATCTATCCACAACTGCGGGAATATCATGATCGCCTGGCCATCGTCCTGGACCTGCGTCAACCCGCCCTGATTCAGCAAACTGAGAAGATCTGGCCTTTCCTACAAGAGGTTCAATGCCCGCTGGTATTTTTAGAAGCCAGTGACGCTATCTTAATTCAGCGCATCTCTGCTCACCGCCGCCACCATCCCTACGCAGATCAACGGGGTCTCCTGGAGGCCATTAAGTGGGAGCGATCCCTGCTGGCTTCCCTCAAGGCTCACAGCACCTGTGTCATCGATACCTCTGCGATCAATGTCCATCAACTGCGGCAGCAACTCCAGGAGGTGATGAACGGGCAGCGTGCGCCGCACCGCCTCACCCTGCTCAGCTTTGGATTTAAATATGGCCTACCCCTGGATGCCAATCTCCTCTTTGATGTCCGCTTTTTGCCCAATCCTTACTTCATCCCCCAGTTGCGTCTAAGTACGGGACTGGATCCGAAACTGCAGGCATTTCTGTTTGAGGAGAGGATCACCCGCTCCACCTTTGACCGTATTACCCTCCTGGTTAAGGAATGGTTGCCTGCTTACCTGCAGGAGCACCGCCCTCTGATCACAGTGGCGATTGGATGCACGGGAGGTCAACACCGCTCGGTTGCTCTTGTGGAACGTCTGGCAGTTCAGCTCCAACAGGAGCCGCAGATCGCTCAAGACTGGGTTGTACAGGTAGAACACCGTCATCTCTCCACCTCTCAGCAGGAACTGGCCAGACATCATGCCGCAGAGACGACAGCGGGCCCACCGGATTCCAAGAATCTAAGTCAGACTGGAACTGGTGGTGTTGAGGGAGCCCCCGGCAATGCTTAAGCCCCAGCCGAGATCAGGGCTATCTGGAGGAAACTGGTGGAAATGGCTGTCACCCGGTTTATCTGTAAAGCGGTGGTTATCCCTGGCCATTGGCGGTTTTTTTCTAGTGATTTTGGGCATTGCTATCTGGACAGAACAGACACCGATTTTCCGGATTCAGCGATTCCTGGACACGCTACTTCGTGCCCTCACCACGATCATTCCCAATCACATCAGTGGACCGATTGTGACCCTGATCGGCCTGCTCCTGATCTTTCTGGGACTGCGCAGTGTCACCCAGTCGATTACGGAAGTGCTCCTACCTGAGGGGGACGAAAGTTTAGTCGATAAAATTCTCTCCCACCGCCGTCGCAATCGCGGACCCAAAATTGTGGTGCTGGGGGGAGGAACCGGATTATCCACGCTTCTCAGGGGACTGAAGCGCTACAGTTCCAACATCACAGCCGTAGTCACGGTGGCGGATGACGGCGGCTCCTCAGGTCGGTTGCGGAGGGAGATCGGGGTGCTGCCTCCCGGAGATATTCGCAACTGCCTGACGGCTTTAGCGGATGAAGAAAGACTGCTGACCGAGCTATTTCAATATCGCTTTGAAGCCGGAGATGGTCTCACCGGACATAGCTTTGGCAATCTCTTTATTACCGCCCTTTCCGCCGTTAGTGGTGGGGACATGATCCAGGCCATTTCTGCTACGTCTAAAGTCCTGGCGATTCGAGGTCGGGTTCTCCCTGCAACACTTGCCGATGTCACCCTGTGGGCAGAACTTTCAGATGGTCGCTGGGTCGTGGGCGAATCCAAGATCGCCAAAGCCAAGGGGCACATTATCCGGATCGGGTGTGATCCCCCGCAACCCCCTGCGGTTAAGGAGGTGATCGAGGCGATCACGGCGGCAGATTTTATCATCCTTGGTCCGGGCAGTCTTTACACCAGTGTCATCCCGAATCTGCTGGTGCCTGCCATTGTAGAGGCAATTGCCAAAAATTCTGCCCCTCATATCTATGTCTGTAACATTATGACCGAACCTGGGGAAACCACTCATTACACGGTTGGGGATCATGTCATGGCCCTGGATAAGGTGGCTGGCTCTCGTTTGTTCGATGCGGTTTGGTCCAGAAACACCCCCCCGCAGAGCAGACCCTGAAGCGCTACCAGCAAGTGGGAGCTGAGCCTGTTAAGCTCGATCCGGAAAAGCTGGCCTTTCTGGGCTGTCGGGCAGTGCTGGCCAACGTCATGTCCGAGAATGCAGAAACAGGCCTGATCCGACACAATCCCGAACGATTAGCGGCAATGTTATTGCGCTGGTATAACCGCCATCGACCGTCTTGAGAATAAGCATCCTGCCATTTTTTGCGGAGATTGCCTAGAACAGGAGGACAGATGCTATGATCTTCATCTCGGTCAAGTTGAGTTGCTTTCGCATCGAACCGCCTATGCGGGCGTAGTTTAATGGTAAAACTACAGTCTTCCAAACTGTTGTCGTGGGTTCGATTCCCACGCCCGCTTCCTAAAGTCACAGTGCCTATTGACATCCAGATACTACTAATAAGACAAAACCTGCATCTTGTTTAGGAATTTGAGGCAGGAGAGGTTTGGAATAGCTGCTGCACAAGCTCCCAGCGGGAACAGTACCAGTAATCCACATGAGACTGGATCAAGCCCTGAGCATTGAGTTTCATCTCTGTCCAGCCACGAACCTGTAACCTGGGTCGCCAGGGAAGGGGAGCCCTCCAGCTGAGCGTCCATTCCGTGCTGACTTCGTCTCCCTGTTGCTGAATCTCGTGTAGATCCATGTGGATATCTACAAACCACGTCTCCATCCAGTTGATCATGTTCTGGTAATTCGTCCGGCCACGAAAGGAATTTAAGGGATCGCGAAAATACACATCTTCAGCATAGAGGCTGTAGGTTTGATCAGCTGGGAAACGGGCATAGTCCTGACGTAGGGTGTTGAGGAGATCCATCGCAAAAGGTAAGTGAGAACAAGACAAAGATGACAGGGACTACAGACAGAAGCATCTCAGCATAAGTCCATGGCATGATCCATAATTTACCATTACAACCATTCATCCTGGTGATTTTTGATCTGCTGAAGCCTGGTATCTTTGGTGATAATATCCAGAAACTGGATAAAAAATGCACAGCGCTTCCAAGGCCTCTTTTTCTGAACTGATCTACGCGCGAGTAATTAATAACCTCTGAGTAGTTAAAGCTACAATTACTTGTGTTTTAATGTAATCAAATCAAGGCTATTTATTAGGTCTTCACCGTAGAAACAATGAGAATATACAGACTATAAAGCCAGGAAATAAATCATAATACTCTATATGAAGAAACTGTAAAGCTTACTGATTACTTTAATTGACTCGTGCATAATTTCTGTGGGTGTGATGAAAAGGGGTTGGCAAAGGATTGCTCTTCCCTGACCACTATTGTTAAGCAGATTGCTCGTTAACCTTGAGGTGCTGGATCGCCTCTGCATTCATCATGCATTGATTGGGTTTTGATTTTCTAACTGACATGCAGTCATAATTCATCCAAGCCAATTGTTGGCTATGATTTCGCATGTCGCTTCACCAAATGCCGATGCACTTTATTTAATTGGGAGTGACCATGTTAAACCTCTTCTGGAGCTCAAGAGTATACTTGAGCCTATCAATTTTGCTCGGTTCCACTTTGGCCTCTTGCAGCAGTGGTACCGATCTATCCCCTACCGCTTTATCTGACGCTAACAACACGGAAAGCCTCTCTACAGCTGCATTTGAGTCTCCATTAACCATTGGTGGGTTTGTCCTGATCGATGCTGATTCTGATCAACCGATTTCCACCTATAATCCTCTCCTTTCTGGTACAACTCTTTACCTCGATCAGTTGCCCACTAACGTTAATCTGATCGCCCTGGCTAGTGCTGACACTGAGAGTGTACAATTTGGGTTGAATGCATCTCCTAGTTTCAGGATAGAAAATGAGCCTCCCTACGCTATCCAGGGGGATGACAAAGGAAATTACAAACCCTGGCAACTACAACCTGGCACTTATCAGATCACCGCAACAGCCTTTAGTAATAATCGGGCAACTGGATTAGCAGGTGAGCCTCAAGCACTACAGTTTCAGGTGGAAGCAACAACCCCAGAAACCCCTTCTGAACATTCTGTGATCACAGGAATTCAGTTGATCAATGCTGACACTGATCAGCCGATCCAGGGCTATGCTCCCCTTCTGGATGGTGCCGTGATCTCTCTGGCATTCCTCCCCACCCGCAACCTCAATATTCTGGTGGAAACCACTTCTGAGGTGGAAAGTGTGCGCTTCGCCCTCAATGATCAAGCAAACTACAGAACCGAAAATGTTGCCCCTTATGCCATTGGGGGAGATAAAGACAGTGATTACTATGCCTGGACACCTCCCACGGGCGAAGTGGTATTAACCATCCGAGCCTATAGCCAAGACAGCGGCCAGGGCACTGAACTGGGAACTACCACACTGCGATTGAATGTGAGTGATAGCCCCCTCTCTACTCCCACCCCTACCCCTGAGCCCACGGCAACACCGACGCCTCTTCCCACGCCTACGGCTCCCCCCACTCCAACTGCCGGGTTCCAGCCAGGAATTGATCTAATTTCCCTTCACTATGATCACGCTCCCGATCGTGATGACGGCCATTCTGCAGCTGCTGACCGCACGATCTTACAAACAGAGTTCAGCTGTGACTTTATTCGTGACTACACCACTCCGGTTGCCGGGGCCTATGGTGAAAATGCCAACACTTACCGCCCTGATTCCGAAGCTGTGATGGCGACTGTTTTTAACCCCTGTGGTGGTTTTATTAACGCCCATCGTGATTGGCCGGGAGCAGTTGCCCTGTTGGTCAGCCGTTGGTCTCAGATCCTGACCTCAGGTGGAGAAATCTGGGTCAAAGAAGGGGGGCAGTCGGATATCACCGCTGATGTTGTCAGGGAAATCAAGATCCAGTTCCCGGCCATTGACACCCGCACTCGCATCCATGTGATCCAGCATAGTGTTTGGAATGAGAACCAGACTACGGATGCTGATCTGGCCTACGTCAGGCAGGAAACCAACTACATCAAGATCCGGGATGCGAATAGCTATCTCAACCGCAGCGGAGGAGATAACACGTTTGAACAGGCTGCACTTGCCCATCCCCTCTTTGGCCCTTCCTGGCAGTCTGCGTTTAACTATTACAACCCCGATAATCGGCTTGATTTCTCAGATACCGGAGAACTGATGTACATTCTGGGTCTGGGAGAGCTGAATATCGATCAATTCCGACAGCGCTATCTGGATTGATCATTAAAATGCGATCTGAGCGGACTGTTCTTGAGTGGGCAGTCCTTTCTAATCCAATGATCTCGCTGCTGCCTCAGCAGATTGAATGAGTCGATCCCATCAAAAGTAACCTGCCGTTTTGTCATCAGAGACTAAAGAGAAGACACCATAGGGTGGTTCGGCCTGAATTAAGCTAGCTGGGGAATGGATGATCAGGAGATGATTCTAGTGATTTACCACCAGTGGCTGGAAAGAGAATTATCCGGTCACCCTCTGGAAGTTCTGGATCTATGCAAGACAGCAAATTTTACAACCTCGATCCGTAATCAGAATGCCAGCCTCCAGGTGAAAGCATCTCACCCCTGGACGTTACGCAAGGTTTTGGAGAGAGAAATCTGGCAGGTCACGCGGGTCAGCTGCTCGAGCATCAAGGATAAGCTGCTCTGATCAGTGCCTTTCCCCTCAGATCAGCGGTCTATAATTGCACCGCCAAAGATCAAGCCCCCCTGTTTAGGGGTGTTGCTGTCGGAGAGAGCATCCTACACTTGGGGTACAGGTAAGTGAGCGGCATTATGTTGTTTGAATACACCCAGATCATCCCGCATCTTAGCCGGGAGCTTGCCCTGCAAATGGTAGAAGATCTGGCCTGTTCAATGCGCACAAAAACCACCCGCCCCTTTAATCTCAGTGATGGTGAAGCCTTAGAGATCATGAAGGATCTGATCAGCCGCCTGGAATCGGGAACTTTACCGGAAGCGAAAGATAGCCCTGAAGGCAATGGGTGTGAGGCTGCTTGAAAACTTACTGGCGATTGGCGCTATCACGTCGTCCTAGTTCATAGAGGCCGCAACTGATACAGGCCATCAATCCCAGAGATCCAGCCCAACTCTTGCCCAGGGTGAGATCTGTCACCATCACGATCACCACTGCCAGCAATAGCCAAGGAATAATCCCCAGCAGTGAACTGAAAACCGCCTGCCGATCAAAAGACAACTGCTGACCCAACCAATCGATCCATTGCTGATGCAGGGGTGAAAACGCCCAGTACAACCCCAGTGCCCATAACCCTGCTGCCAGAAATGTGGTGGATTGACTCCACTCTCGTTGACCAAAAATCAGCAGGTCATTCCAAAGGCTGGCAATCATGAACGGACCTTTGATGTCAGGGTATTGCTCCACTGTAGATGACGCAAGATCAAGTTAGGGGTAGAACTGATGTTGGCTTATCCTTCCAGCCGTTCCTGGAGCGCCATCAGGGCAGCCCAGCGCGGATCAATGCCTGAGGATTCGGTCTGAATCGGGATCTCGGGCCCCTGGCAGTCTTCACTGCAAGCAAGTTGCTGGGGTAATGCTAGATGCAGGTGCTGATACAGCCAGTCTCCAGGATCAAACACTGCCCAGGGCGAGATTTGCTCCACCAGATCCTCCATTTCCAGCTCCAGTTCAGCTGCCTCGGCTTCCGCTGGCTTACGGATCAAAATGATCTCGTGCGGTTGCAGGGTGAGGCGGTGGTTAAACTGCTGCAGGCAGCGATGACAGGTGAGAGTAACAATCGTATTGGCTTCAGCGGATACCTCCAGAAAGGTGCCTCGATGGGCTATCTGCACCGACCCTTCTGCTGGCACCAGGCTGTCAAACCCTTCCAGAAACTCTTGGAAGTCGAGCGTGAGTGTCTGGCGTGGTTGATGGAGGAGTTCTACGAGTGGGACGGGCCTTAGCATTTGATCCCCCTGCCCTTAGCGATCACTACGATTACGCTATTACGCTAACTGTTAACCTTCTGTGGGTGCATCTGCGAGTCGAATCACAAGTCGCCGATCGGGTTCTCTGCCCCGGCTGTAGGTTTCCAGATCGGCAAATTTTTCATCTTTAAGATAAGTATGCACCTGCCGCCGCTCCGCAGATGAGAGGGCTTTGAACTCAAATTCCTGCTGAGTTGCCCGCACCTTTTCAGCGCCCTCCCGAGCCATGGAAAAAAGTTCTTCCTGGCGCTTTCTGCGGTATCCCGCCAGTTCTAGGGTGTAAGAGCGTTGCACCTCTTCCGGTTGATTTAGATTGAGAATGGTGTTGGCCAGATATTGCAAAGCATCCAGAACAATTCCTCCGGTGACGGGCGGTTCGCCTTCTGATTCGGACTCATCCGGTTGCAGCGCCAGAGCAGAGAGCAGGATCTGTTGTTGCTCTGAGGTGAGGGCCTGTTCATCCAGTTCTAGATCATCCTCAGCTCCGATCTTGACTTGGCTGGGCAGCCCCATGGCCCCCAGGACTTTTCCTAACCACTCCTGAGCCCGCTTGAGCTGAGGGTCTGGAGAATGAGTATCTGAGTCCAGATCAGAAGGAGAAGAGGGCGGGTTCATAGACCTACAGGAAGGGAAGTGAAAAGGAATTAGGGTTCAAAGGGTAGCGATTTCCGCTCCGTGGCCGACTTGGGGGTGGATGATTTTTTGCTGTCTTCAACCCCTGCCGATTTTTCAGGGGGGGTCACCTGCCGTTCTGCTTCCACCAACTGCTGCAGGCTTTCTGGTAAGGATTCCAGAGAAAGAATGTAGGTTTGCAGAGTCTGGAAAACATTGGAGACGACAATATAGAGCAGCACCCCAGCAGGCAAGGGGAAAAACAGGAACATACCGGTAACCAGAACTGGTGTGATCTTGGTGGCGGAATTTTGGGCTGGGTTTTCCTCGCTACCTCCCTGTCCCTGTCCAGTGAGAAGTGTATTGATATAGGTACTGAGACCAAACAGGATCACCATACCGAGAATATCCCAGTGAATGGTCCCATCTGCATCTCGCCAACCCACTTGGCCAAGCTTGTCAATAAAGAGGAAGCCTGTATTAGAGGCCAGGCCAGGGATCGAAGCCTGAATGGTGACATCTCCTGGCTGCAGTGCGGTTAGGGTTCCCTCTGGCCCCAGCTGGACCCGTTCTTCTCCCTTGGTCACGCTCCAGGTAGGAATCAGAATACTGCGGTTGGCCTGGGTTTCTTCCAAAAGCTGGTTCAGAGGTTTGCCGCCGTCACTCTGCAATTGGAGCTTCACAACCTCACCCATCGGGATCTTGGTGCCCTCAGGATTGACCAGCACTATGGGGCGGTGGTTAGTTTCCGTTAAGAAAACATTTTTAGGAGCAGAGGTCACCGGACCCGCCACCTCAACGGCAACATCTGGAGGCAGAATTTGCAGGTTGGCATCAAAGTTCACCGGGGCAAAAGGGGATCCCCGCAGGGTGGCAAACAGCGCCAGCAGCACAGGCATTTGAATAATCAGTGGCAGACAGCCCCCCCAGTGGATTTACACCCAGCTCGCTGTAGAGTTGGCCCTGAGCCTCTCGCAGCTTTTGGGGATCATCCCGATGGCGATCCTGAATTTCCCGCATCCGCCGCTGCATGACGGGGTTCACCACCTTCATCTTGCGCATGTTGCGAATGGAGCTGACGTTGATGGGATAGAGGGCAAACCGCACCACCAAAGTCAGGAAAATAATAGCCAGGCCATAGCTGGGCACGATTCCGTAGAAAAAATCTAGGATCGGCAGCATGACGTTGTTGGAGAGAAATCCGACGCCGAAGTCCATGAGGGGTAGAGCTGGGGCTAAAGTCCGTAATCCATTGTAATCATATCCCCTGGCGAGTAGCAGACCATCTCTCGATCCGCCGCTAAGTTTTAGGGATTTGCTCAGTTCTGACAGTGATCGATGGCCCGCCGCAGGATCTCATGCCCCTCAGCAACCGTTTCCATCTGGCAGAGTTCGGAGCGGAATTGGGCTGCACCGGGAAACTCTTTCACATACCAGGTCATGTGCTTGCGCGCCTGCCGCACGCCGCTTTTGCCTTTGTAATCCGCCAGATCCTGCAGATGCTCCATGGCCACCTGGAGTCTTTCCACCACTAAGGCCGGGGGCCGGATCCTGCCACTCTGGAGATAGGCATCAATCTCCCCCACCAGAAAGGGGTTTCCCATCGTTCCCCGAGAACACATCACCCCATCCGCCTGCGTTTCTTCCAAACAGCGGATCGCGGCTTCCAGAGAAAAGATGTCGCCATTGGCAATTACCGGAATGGAGAGCTGGGCCTTCACCCGGGCAATCCAATCCCAGCGGGCCGTGCCATTAAACCCCTGCGAACGGGTGCGTCCATGCAACGTTAACAACTGAGCACCAGCCTCCTGAAGACGGCGAGCAAACTCCAGGATATTGATCTCCTGATCGGACCATCCCAGGCGGGTTTTTACGGTAACGGGCACGGGCACCGCCTGCACCACCTTTTCCACAATCAAGGCCGCAGTCTCCGGATCACGCAGCAGCGAGGATCCCCCCCCATTGCGGGTGATCTTGTTCACGGGACAGCCCATGTTGATATCCACCAGCAGGGCCCCCTCATCGACTGCCATCCGCGCCGCTTCCGCCAGAAAATCAGGGCGACAGTCAAACAACTGGATCCCGATGGGGTTTTCGCTGCTATCTACATCCATCACCTGAGGCAGCTGCCGCGCGTAATGGAGCCCCGTGGCGTTGACCATTTCGGTGTACATCATGCTCTGGGGAGCATAGCGGCGAACAAAGCGACGAAAGACCTTGTCGGTGACTCCTGCCAGCGGCGATTGAAACACCCGACTGTGCAGCTTGACTCCCCCACCTGTAACGGCGTGGCCAGGTGCTCCTGCAGCTGCGGGGAGAGGGTGAAATTCATTGCTGCCTCCTCGAGCCAATTCGCTGCGAAGCGATCAGCCCTCTTTATTCACAAAATAGAGCAGGCCCATGATGCGAGCGCGCTTGATGGCAATGGTCAGTTCACGTTGCTGTTTGGCCGTCAGTCCAGTAATCCGGCGGGGCAAGATCTTCCCCCGTTCCGTCACGAACTTCTTGAGCATCTCAATGTCTTTGTAGTCAATGGGATCCCCCGGCTTTACCGGAGACATCCGTTTACGCATGTAGGTCATGGCAGATCAGAGGGTGAACAACAGAAGGAACAGTGGGTGGAAGCAATCGCTATTTGATCTCTTTATGGACCGTGTGCTGGTTGCAGTGGCGACAGAACTTTTTGAGCTCCAGCCGCTGCGTGGTTTTCTTGCGATTTTTGGTGGAAGTGTAGCGACTAACCCCGGGGGAACGCTTGTCGGGGTTGGTGCGGCACTCGGTGCACTCCAGGGTAATAACGATGCGGTTACCTTTGGCTTTAGCCATATGCCGTCACAAATTCAAAGACAATCATTCATTATCCATTTTTTTCTTGACGGAATCAACCCATGTACGCACCTGTTTGCCGGTTTGTTGCCGCAGGCTACGGGTGTTTTGATCCAGATCCTTGCCCACCTGCGATAGCTGCTGAGAGAGATCAGCGACGGTGTCGTTCTTTTTGGCCTGTGCCATCAGATCGTTGAGGGCAGACTTCAGATCATCAGCGGTTTCCCCGTCCAGCAGATCCTGGAGCAGCTGAGCTGTCTTTTCATCCAGGTGAAATCCTGCTTCCGCTTCTACCACCTGGGTGCGCCCGGCTCGATCGTGCAGCGCCTGCCGTTTTTCCTTATCAAAGATGGCGAAGAGAGCATCGGCCCCCAGAGGCACCACCAGAGATTCCGTCAGCACCAGCAGAGAAACTACGCCTTCCCGAGCGACAGAGCGAACGATCGAGGGAGACTGTTCGGTTTCGGTATCTATTGTTTTAATGTTAAGGAGCCATTTGCCTAAACTTTGTCCCTGAGGGCGGGATTGATAGTAGCCACGATTCACCAGCCAGGCAGTGAAAAAGGCGGCGTATCCCACAATATTCACCGTTTCCGCCCCCGTTCCCAGCAGAGACGCAACCCCCTGAGCCAGATAGGAAACCCCCAGCCCCAACCCAAAATCCAGGGCAAAAGCTCCCACCCGTTTGCGCCAAGTGGCTAGCTTTGGTCCGGTGGCAACGGCCTGGGCCTGGGTCGCGGTTTCAGTTTTGGCTTCCGGGATCCCCAGGGGGGCATTGGCGGTGGGGGGCAGAGCAGAAAAGGTGCGCCACTCCCCCTGATCCGCCTCACGGGTGCGGGGGCGCTCAGAAAACTTGGAACGATCTGAAGAGGGTTTGGGGTCGGCCATGGTTGAGTTAACGGGACTCAGCTTTCCAATCTTAGCTCTAGCCATCCAGCAGATGAAAATCCATCCTGACACAGCGACCTGTGCCCGATCCAGGTATCGTATTCAGCCTTAGCCCAACTGTGATGGATCTATCCGTAGCCCTACAGAAACTGCAGCTACAAAGTCTTTCAACCTTGCCCAGAAGACCCGTGGAGATCCGCTGCTGATCCCGCGGCAGCCTCTGAACAATAGAAAGTCAGGAGGCCAGCCTGCAACAGGAGGAGCCGACTCTGCACTAGGCTGAGGTACTTTCGTGCATAGCATTGGCCAGCAACTCAGCCACCTCAGGACGAGAAAACTCTGGGGGAGGAACCTCACCCCGTCTCAGCATTTCCCGTACCTTGGTTCCGGAGAGATGGATCCGCTGTTCAGGAGTGCTGGGGCTGGTTTTGGCGGTGGCCATGGTCCCGGTCACGGTGCAGAAAAAGGCGTGTTCAAACATCAGGGGTTGGATCCCCAGTGCTCCGGGCGCAAACTCGTCAAATATGTATTGAGCGTCATAGGTGCCGTAATAGCTGCCCACCCCCGCATGATCGCGGCCGACAATAAAGTGGGTGCAGCCATAATTTTACGCACTAGCGCATGAAAAATGGCCTCTCGAGGTCCGGCATAGCGCATGGCAGCGGGGTTAATGGCCAGGATCACCCGATCCTTAGGGTAGTAGTGCTCGATCAACACTTCGTAGCAATGCATGCGCACATCCGCCGGAATATCATCGCTTTTGGTGGCCCCCACCAGCGGGTGAAGAAACAGACCATCGACAATTTCCAGGGCACATTTCTGAATGTACTCATGGGCCCGATGGATGGGGTTACGAGTTTGAAACCCAACCACAGTTCGCCAACCACGGGCTTGAAATTGGCGCCGAGATTCCACCGGATCAATTTGATAGGCGGGGAAAAGCGGATGCGGATCACGGCGTAGGAGGGTGACAGATCCGGCCAGATAGACGGGGCCCTGGTTGTAAAGGACTTTTACTCCAGGATGTTGGACCTCGGTGGTGCGGTAAACCAGCTCGGCTTCCTGGGCCTTGTCGTAGTCAAACTTCTCTGTCAGTTCTAGAGAGCCCAGCACCTGTCCGGTGGTGGAGTAAAGGGCCACCTGCTGCCCGATCTTGAGGGAAGCTGCCAACTCGGCACTGACGGGCAGGGTCACCGGAATTGACCAGGGCAACCCATTTTGCAGGTGCATGGTTTTAAGCACAGACTCGTAGTCGCTGCGCCCCATAAAGCCCTGAAGGGGACTGAACCCACCGATGGCAATCATCTCCAGGTCGGACTGCGCCCGATCATCTAGGGTGACCTGGGGCCATCTGGGGGCCTGGGCCTGCAATTCTGTAGTCTGCTCAGGGGTAGCGATGCGCTGGATCAAAATTCCCCCATGGGCAGGAATCGGTCGATCCAGGTCTGCAACCACGGTGGTGTCTTGGCTCTCCATCTGAATCCCCATGCGGTGAGCTCCTGTTGACGAACACAATCTTAAGAAAGATTACCTCTTTCTGGAGAGGTTGTTGAGCCAAGCAGATAACTCTGGCAAAGATCGATCGGGTTGAGAATCCTTACCGAATCCTGGGTTACGCACGGGACGCTTTCCAGTAGGATCGCTTGTAGCTGCAGCTGAAGGTTGATTGCATGATATTTGGCCGCAAAAGCGGGGTCTTACTTCATCCCACCTCCCTGCCTGGTCCCTTTGGAATTGGGGATCTGGGTCCGGAAGCCTATCGCTTTGTCAATTTTTTGGTGAAAGGTGGACAACGTCTCTGGCAAATCTTACCTTTAGGCCCCACTGGCTTTGGGAATTCACCCTACATGTGCTACTCCGCCTTTGCAGGCAATCCATATATGGTGAGCCCTGAACGCCTACTGGAACAGGGTTGGCTGCACCCCCGAGACTGGGAACTCTTACCGGAGTGGCCAACGATCCAGAACTCTTTTCTGGGGCGGGTGAACTTTGCAGCGGTGATGCCGTTTAAGGAGAAGCTGTTGCAACGGGCCTGGGATGGATTTCGGGAGCATGCCAATCCGGAACACTGGCAATCATTTCGCAATTTCTGTCAGCAGGAAAGTCGCTGGCTCAATGACTTTGCTCTCTTCATGACCCTGAAGAATGTCAATGACCACGACGAATGGGTAAATTGGGATCCCCCCCTGGCCCATCGAGATCCGGAGGCCTTGTCTGAGGCTGAGGCAAATACAGCGAGCAGGTCACCGAGCACAAGTTTTATCAATTTCTCTTCTGGCAACAGTGGTTGGATCTAAAATCCTATGCCAACCGCCACCAGATTCATATCATGGGGGATATGCCCATCTATGTTGCCCACAACAGTGCCGAGGTCTGGGCAAATTCTGAGCTCTTTTTTTTAGAGCCCGATGGACGTCCGGCACTTGTGGCCGGGGTGCCACCCGATTACTTCAGTCCCACAGGACAGCGCTGGGGAAACCCCCTCTACAACTGGTCGGTGATGCAGGAGCGCGGGTTTATCTGGTGGATCGACCGGATGCAATCCATGCTGAACCAGGTGGATAGCGTGCGCATTGATCACTTTCGTGGCTTTGAGAGCTACTGGGCCATTCCTGGAGATGCGGATACTGCCGTTCAGGGGGAGTGGAAGCAGGGACCTGGCAGTGATTTGTTTGTGGCTCTGCAGCAAAAACTGGGTCAGATTCCGGTGGCTGCAGAAGATCTAGGGGATATTACTCCCGCTGTTCTTGATCTGCGGGATCGGTTTAATTTCCCGGGCATGAAAGTGTTGTTATTTGCCTTTGGTTCCGGTGCCGAAAACCCCTATTTGCCCCACAACTTTGATCGCAACTGCGTGGTCTACACGGGGACCCATGACAACAATACGACGGTGGGCTGGTTTTATGGCGAGCGGATCTCGGAGGCCGAACGTCAGGGGGTTCTGAATTATCTGGGGCAGATTAGTCCAGCGGGGATCCAGTGGGACATGATCCGGCTGGCTCTGCAATCTGTGGCCAATCTAGCGGTGATTCCACTCCAGGATATTTTTGGCCTGGGGGAGGACTCTCGTATGAACTTACCCGGCACCATGGAACAAAACTGGGGCTGGCGCTACAGCGCTGAGATGCTTCATGATGGACTGGCCTACCAACTGGCGGATTTAACGGTGACCTTTGGCCGGATTTCCCCCGCTGAGCTGGATGCTGGCAGACACCATTTGGGGTAAGTCGCGGTTCTGTTGCAGCATTCCTTTTCAGGCGTGCAGACAAAATCCATCTATACCCTAAAGTTATCTATGAAAACCGTTTGATGCGGGGGAGACCGTTATGCCAAGAAAGCCGGATGAGTTTAGTGTCCATATCCTTTTGGATGGGGGGCACCGGGAGGAGGTGCGGGTGAAGGGGGGTAAAGAAGTAACCACCCTGATGAACAAGATCTTTCGGGGGGGAGAGGATGGCGAAGATTTTATTCAGCTACCCCGCAATATGGACAATGAGTATTTGGTGATCCGACCCAGCCGTGTTTGTGGCGTTTCTGTTGAAGCTGTTTTTGCCTCCAGTGTGGGCATCCCTGACCTGGATGACTGAGACTCCCGGGCCCTTCCAGGTTCAAGTTGCCATTGCAAGCATTGTGAAACGGCAGTAAACCTGTTTATCTGATCTCTGAGCGAATCCCATAACGTTAATAATTTAGGCAGGTTGTGTAGCGAGGTGCACAAGTTAAATTATAATCCTCTGCATAGCTCCCCCAACTGATCAGGTGTGCGTGAGTGCGGAAATCAGTGAGCCCTAAATCGAACGTAGTGTAGAGAGGCGCAATGAGAGTCATTGTTCTGGGTGGTGATGGATTTTGTGGCTGGCCCACATCGCTGCACCTATCTGAAGCGGGTCACGATGTTGTCATCGTTGATAATTTGTCCCGCCGCAATATTGATAATGAACTGGAGGCTCAGTCCTTAACTCCGATCAGCCCAATGTCAGTCCGACTGCAGGCATGGCAGGAGGTTTCGGGCCAATCCATCCAGTTTTTGCGTTTTGATATCGCCCAGGAATATGAGCGTCTGCTCGATCTGATGACGTCTTATCAGCCAGATGTGATTATTCATTTTGCTGAACAACGTGCTGCCCCCTATTCCATGAAATCCGCTTATCACAAGCGCTATACAGTCAATAACAATCTCAATGCCACCAACAATGTTCTCTGTGCGGTCGTAGATTCAGGTCTGGATGTGCATATTGTGCATCTAGGAACCATGGGGGTGTATGGATACGGCACCGCTGGGATGAAAATTCCTGAGGGGTATTTGGATATTCAGGTGGTGACCGATAACGGCAATGTTGTCAGTAAACAAATTCTCCACCCCGCTGATCCGGGCAGCATTTATCACATGACCAAGACCCAGGATCAGTTGTTTTTCTACTACTACAACAAGAATGATAAGGTCAGAATTACCGATCTGCATCAAGGGGTGGTCTGGGGAACCAACACCCGAGAAACCAGCCTGGATGAGCGCCTGATCAACCGTTTTGATTACGATGGTGATTACGGTACTGTCCTGAATCGCTTCTTGATGCAGGCAGCCGTCGATCATCCCCTGACGGTCCACGGGACCGGGGGCCAGACACGTGCCTTTATTCATATTCAGGACACGGTTCGCTGTATTGAACTGGCGATTAATCATCCTCCTGAACCTGGAGAGCGGGTGAAGATTTTGAATCAGATGACCGAGACCCACCGCATCCGCGATCTAGCTCGACTGGTTGCCGATCTGACGGGGGCTGAGATTGAATACCTGTCCAATCCCCGCAATGAGGCCAGTGAGAATGAGCTTTTTGTAGAAAACAAGTGCTTTCTAGATATGGGTCTGCAGCCCACCAAGCTGGACAAGGGGTTGATGATGGAGGTGACCGAGGTGGCTAAACGCTACAGTCACCGCTGTGATCCCAGTAAGATTTTGTGCAAGTCCCTGTGGCGCAAGGACAAAACCATGCCCCCCCCCCAGATCAAAACGCTGGAGAATGTGGCAGTCCTCAAATAGAGGCTCAGAGGAGTTGATGTCAAAGTACCCGATCTTGAGGAATCAGCTATTTGATAGCCAACAACATATCAGAGGACTTTCTTGATATACTAGCAGCTATCAAGGTTCATGTCTGATATTCTGGAAGGCATCAAGTGAGCTACGCTGCGGAGCCGATCCTCAAAGCACTCAAGCAAAGACGGGCAGATCAGGGGTTGACTCAACGAGCGCTTGCCGAGAAAGTCAACTCTCCGCAGAGTCATATCGCCAGGATCGAGTCTGGGAAAACTGATCCTAAGCTTTCGACGGTGATCGAGTTGGCTCGGACGTTAGAGCTGGAAGTCATGGTGATTCCGCGTCAGCTGGTCCCTGTCGTGCAATCCTTGGTGCGAGGAGCAGCCAAACGCAGAGAAGAGGAAGAGAGCATTCCTAGAGCAGCCTATGCCTTAACTGAAGATGAGGATGAATAGTCAGGTCCAGACCCTGGAGGTGTTACTCTACCAGGAGCCCGTGGGCACGTTGATTTTGCTGCCTGGGGATAAAACGCTGTTTGCTTTCAACCAAGAATATATCGATAACACAGATCGCCCAATCCTCAGTCTTTCCTTCAAAGATATAACAGGGGGACTGATCACAGAAGTTGGCCCCTCTCAAACCCGGATCCCAGCGTTTTTCTCTAATCTTTTGCCTGAGGGGCACTTGAGGGATTACCTGGCCAAAAGGGCTAGGGTCAAAAAAGTAAGAGAGTTTTCTCTCCTAAGGGTATTAGGTGAGGATTTGGCTGGTGCAATAACGATCAGATCAACTGATGAGAGGGGGGGATACACAAGAGAACAATGATGATCTCAGTCCAGAAGAACAGAAGGAACGACAGGCCAAGGCTTTACGATTCTCGCTGGCGGGTGTTCAGCTCAAGTTTTCAGCGGTGAGTGAGTCCAAAGGGGGGCTAACGATTCCAGCTCGCGGAGTAGGGGGATCCTGGATCGTGAAACTGCCTTCTATGGCTTTCTCCGGCGTTCCTGAGAATGAATTCAGTATGATGACTTTGGCGAGAAAGGTTCAGATTGAAGTGCCTGATGTGGATTTGCTGCCAATGACTTCAATCAAGGGTTTGCCTGAGGGGATTGAACAGATATCGGGTCAGGCATTGGTGGTGAGACGGTTTGACAGGACGGATCAGGGTAACAGTATTCACATCGAGGACTTTGCCCAGGTATTTAACCTTTATCCAGAAGACAAGTATGGGAAAGCGAGTTACCGAAATATTGCTAAGGTTCTTTGGGCTGAAGTAGGAGAGGAGGGGATCGCGGAGTTTGTGCGTCGTCTAGTGTTTAATACTCTGATCGGGAATGCTGATATGCATCTCAAGAACTGGTCTCTAATCTATCGAGATCAACGGCAGCCCTCTCTTTCTCCTGGATATGACTTTGTCTCTACAATCGCCTATATTCCAGATGAGGACATGGCTC
Source organism: Synechococcaceae cyanobacterium SM2_3_1 (assembly GCA_012030715.1). GTDB lineage: Bacteria > Cyanobacteriota > Cyanobacteriia > Thermostichales > Thermostichaceae > JAAUUJ01. The sequence continues at coordinate 23,013 of JAAUUJ010000049.1, forward strand.
TGAAACTGGGAAAAATAAAAAAGATGACGGACCTGACGGTTGAACAGCTCAAATACTTTGCAGGAAAGGCTGCTCTGCCTGAAATCCTTGTGGTGGGAACGGCACAGGAGACTGTGAAGCTATTCAAGACAGTTTGGGAGGAGGAGAAGCAAAATTTGCCCTTACAACAGTCTGTACTCGATAAAATAGAGGCTCATTTGCCCACAATCCCACTATATTCTGCCCCGTAGTTCGGAAATAGCTCATCAGCAGGCAGAATAGACTCTTTAGGCAACACTGATATTGCCGCAAAGTTCATTGGCCGAAACCGCTTCCATCATCTTCTTGGGATCCGGAAGGTTGAGATTGTTCATCAGTTCAATAAAATGCTCACGACTGCGTCCTGTCAGGCGCGGGTTCCATTGCTTCTCTTCGCCAATGGTGGAGACGGTTTGGCCTCGGTAATCATGCCCAGGATAAACCAGGGTTTGATCCGGTAGGATAAACAGCTTCTGGGTGATTTCATCAAACAGGAGGCCAGGATCCCCACTTTGAAAATCTGTGCGGCCACAACCCCGGATCAGCAGTGCATCTCCGGTCAGCACCCGATCTCCGTTCACCAAATAGGCCATATGACTATCGGTGTGGCCCAGGGTCTCAATCGCCTGCACCTCAATTCCTCCGACCCGGAGCACCTCTCCATGCTCTATAAAGCGATCAGCACAGGCAGCCTGAGCCCGCAGTGGCACAACCCCCAGGCATCCGGTGGCCTGCCGCAGCTTGCCTGCTCCCGTAATATGATCCGCATGTACATGGGTTTCCAGACAGTAACGCAGGTTGAGGCCCAGTTCCCGCACTAATTTCAAATCCCTCTCTACCTGCTCCAGCACTGGATCGACAAGGGCCGCATCAAGAGTATTGGTGTCGGCGATTAAGTACGTATAAGTACTGGTTTCGGCATCAAATAGCTGTCGGAATAACATGGTTTCACCTTCGCAGGGATAAAACTTTCCCATCTCTATCCTACGACATGCCCATGAAGTAATAAATAAGAGTCTAAGAACTTTTTCTCTGATCGCTACCTGGGGTGTTTGTTCTTGTTCGCGGCTCAGGGGCTCTTGAGAAAGCCAGGTGATAGAGCCTGGTCCAGAATCACAGCCGAGAGGGATCCGCACTGGGCCTGCTGGCGGAGGTAGTGATCACAGAGGACCAGCGCCACCATTGCCTCGACCATGGGCACTGCCCGCGGTAAAACACAGGGATCATGGCGTCCGCGCGCGGCAAGGATCGTTTCCAATCCATCTCGAGTGACGGTTTGCTGTTCCTGACGGATGGTGGCGGTGGGTTTGAAGGCCACTCGCAACGTGATCAGCTCCCCATTGGAGATACCTCCCTGGATGCCGCCGGAGCGGTTCGTTCGGGTGCGCCAGCCCTGAGCATCCATATAAAATTCATCATTGTGTTGCTTTCCGGTTAAATAGGTACCTGCAAAACCGGAGCCAATTTCAAATCCTTTGGTGGCAGGTAGCGACATAACGGCTTTGGCCAGATCCGCCTCCAGCTTGTCAAACACAGGGGATCCCAGACCGCGGGGACTCTGGCGCACGATGCACTCTACCACCCCTCCCAGGGAGTCTCCCCCTCGACCAGTGTCTTCAATGAGCTTGATCATTTGGGCTGCCACGTCTGGATCAGGACAGCGCACAGGGGTGGCTTCAATCGCGTCCAGGGTCAGGTGCTCCGTGTCGATCTGGGCTTCCAGGGAATGGACTCGCTGCACATAGGCCAGGATCTCCACCCCAGCCACCAGCTTCAGAATCTTTTTGGCAATTGCTCCGGCGGCCACCCGTCCGATGGTTTCCCGTGCCGAAGATCGACCTCCCCCCTGCCAGTTGCGGATCCCGTACTTGGCCTCATAGGTGGCATCAGCATGAGAAGGACGAAACGCCTGCTCCATCTCGGCATAGTCCTGGGGACGGGCGTCCTTGTTGCGCACCATGATGTGAATCGGGGTGCCTGTGGTCAGTCCCTGGAACAGGCCGGAGGTGATCTCGCATAGATCGGCCTCTTTCCGGGGTGTCGTAATGTGACTCTGGCCAGGACGGCGGCGATCCAGTTCCGCCTGAATCTCTGCTGCGGTGATGGGCAGACGGGGCGGACACCCATCAATGACAACGCCCACCGCTCCCCCATGGGATTCTCCGTAGGTAGTAATCGTAAAGAGGGTTCCGAAGGAATTACCGTTGGCCATGGTGTCGGGACAACTACTGGCGATCAGGACAAGCACAAGGATAGCTCATGGCTTCCTGACGGAGTGACTTTCATGTCTCGTCTGTGGGGCAACTGGCAGGTTAGATTACAGTAGTAGACCAGTTAACTGCCGATTTCAAGAGGGTGTGTTGTGCCTGAATCCCGTTCCCAAACCCCACTGATGCAGCGAATTGCTAAACGGATCGTTTTTATCATTGCTCCACTGGCACTGTTAGGTTTGTCTGTGGCTCCCTTCCTGTCGTTACTGCAAAACAATCCTGCTGCCACCAACACTCAGCAACTGCCTGAAGAACGGATCCAGGCGGAGATTGAAGGCTATGAAGCAGTTCTGGAACGGGAACCCGAGAATGTGATAGCGCTGCAGGGCTTGGTAAATCTAACGCTGAACACCAATGATGTGGAACGTGCTATTCCAGCTCTGACTAAATTAAAGGAACTGCAACCGGAAGAACCCACCTATCCTCTGCTTCTAGCCAGGCTGCAAATGGAGCAGGGCAACTTTCCCGAGGCCATCGCACTGATCGAAGCACAGCTGGAACAGGATCCGGAGTCCACTTCACTCAAGACAGGACTCGCTTCGGTCTTTTCCCAGGCGGGTCAGGTGGATCAGGCGATCCAGATCTATGACGAACTGATCGCAGAAGATACCAGCAACTTTAATCCAATTTTGGGCAAAGCTGTTGCACTTAGTCAGCAGTTGCAAAATCAAGAAGCCCAGCAGGAGGCTCAGGAACTCTTTGCTCGGGCAATTGAGCTGGCCCCACCGGATCAACGACCTCAGCTGGAGGAGATCAAAGAGTACTACAACCAGGTGGCCCAGAGTTTCGTCATTCAAGATGGAGCTGGCCCTGACTCCGAGGGAGAGGACACCCGTGAATCTGCGGAGGATCAGCCTGAGCAAGCTGAGGAACTTCCTTCAGAGACTACCACTACCCCAGAGGCAGCGACCGAAACCGAACCCTCTGCAGAAGACAGTTAATCCTGATGCCTAGCTCCTGATCTACTGGTTGTGATCCATACCTCTTCTGCTGGGGTGTCCAGTAGTGGGGATCCCAGGATGGTTTATGATTCTGGCAATCATGGCTAGAGATACATGCATGGGTGTTGAGGTGAATGGCTTACATTCGAATGATTTTGAAGCAGAGACCTGCACTTGCCTGGATCCTTGCAGGGAGTTGGGTTGCTGTGGTGGGTGGAGTTGCTTACCTCTGGAACTTGGGACGCTATGGCTTAATTGATGAAACTGAGCCCCTGTTTGCAGAGGCAGCTCGACAAATGGTGCTGACCGGGGATTGGATCAGTCCCTACTTTAATGGGGAGCCCCGCTTTGATAAACCTCCCCTGATCTACTGGCTGATGGGATTTGCCTATCAGGTGGTGGGGGTCAATAGCTGGGGAGCACGGCTGCCCTCGGCTCTCTCCGCCCTGGGGCTGTTGGGATTTAGTTTTTTTACGCTCTACCACTTTGGTGGCCCTCAGCCAGCTGATAACCGTCCCACTGGAGATTCCACTCTCATGCGGTGGTGGACTACGCTGCTGAGTTGCAGTTTGATGGCCCTCTCACCACTACTGGTGATCTGGGGGCGGACAGGGGTGTCGGATATGCTCTTAACTGCCTGTATCAGCGGCGCGATGTTCGCCTTTTTCTGGGGCTATGCTCAGGTTGATCAGCCGCGACAGCAACAGCGCTGGTATCTTTTTTTTTACATCCTGCTGGGGTTGGGGACCCTCACAAAAGGCCCGGTGGCGATCGTGCTCCCGGTGCTGGGCATTGCCCTCTTTTTGCTTTTTTTGGGGAAGAAAACCGTTGTCCAGGTGCTGCAGGAGGCCCGCTGGTTACGGGGCAGCCTAGTGGTGTTGGCGATCACTATTCCCTGGTTTCTGGCGATCACTTGGCAACATGGATCAGCCTATGTGGATGATTTCTTTGGATATCACAATTTTGAACGCTTCACCCGTGTTGTCAATAATCATGCTGCTCCCTGGTATTTTTACTTA
>JAAUUJ010000222.1 GCA_012030715.1 Synechococcaceae cyanobacterium SM2_3_1
TAAGGTTGCTTTGGAAGCTGTCAAAGGATTCAAAACGATCAATCAGATTGCCAGCAAATGGAAGTTCATCCCAATCAGTTCACCCAGTGGAAAACCAAGATGATCACTTTAGGAAAAGTATCCTTGCTTGAATAATAGGAGACAATAGGATGACATTTTGCGCCTTTGTAGACAACTGAGCAAGCATGAAAGTACTTTTTATAGACAGAAATGGACGGAATCTATATCTAGAATTTTTACCATATGAAGATCACATTGTGAATAACACATGCCTGAGCAGAGTAATAGCTTGCATGCTGACATTGAGGAATGTCATAGAAGAACTTAATGACTGGATTCTCATAAGCACGACTTGCAGAACAGCAAAATTTAGCATACTATTGACAAATATAGCGCTCTTCAATTAAGTAAGGCACTGGTATCTCCCTTCGACTAGCTCATGGAGCAGATCGAGGGATGAGCGGATCGAGACTTGGGCGAACTCAGTCGATTCGTGAGCACTTCGGATCGAGCCTCAGTGTCGAGAACTTGCCGAACTCTTGTCGAAGCCCAGATCGAATTGGTTTGCAAATTGAAATAATCAGAGAAGCAAGCTAGGCTGGTTGACCCAGCCTTCTTTATCCTAACTAAGCAACCGATATTTAGTCTCGATCGTCTAAGATACCCCTCTCTGCATCATTCCTAATTCGATTCCAGGCATCGATTCGTGTCTTGTAAAAGAGGAGGATTCCATCCTTGCGTTTACCATATTGCTGATTTAAAGCTTCAATAGCACGATCAGATGTCTCGCATAGTTTTAATTTTTGTTCCTCACAATTAGTAGCTAATAAGAATTTTTTTGCTTCATACTCCTTTGATCTGCGCTCTGTTTCCATTGTGATCCATTCTGATTTAAATTCAGCCATGTAAGCCTCAGCCTCATCTAATTGCATACCAGAAATATCTGGCTCTAGGGGGATTGTAGGGAGAAGAAAATACTTGGCTTCTCAATTCCTCCGTTTGACTTGAATAAGTCTCCTGTAATTGCTTCAATGACTCTTGATATTGTCGAACAGCTTCTTCTTTTATCTTGGTGAATTCTTCAAACAAAGAGCATATATCATCATCACATTGAGCACGCAAAGTGTTTAGACGGTTATTACTGAATTTGATGGTAGCAGATGCTCTTGCCTCCTCTAGATTCCTAATACCATTTGTATTGCTACGTTTGCCGATGAATTTAATCGAATCATTGAGTTGACAAATTGTCAGCGCCTCACCAGAGGTCATCTGCGAAGGAGGAAGAAATGTTTCGTACCTAGTAATTAGGTTTTCGCAAGCAGCAGGATAGTCAAATTGATCTGATTGGACTTTAGCTAGCGCAATACTAATCATAATGGGAAAGATCGCACTCCCCAGAGCCAATGGTAAACCAGCTGGGGCTAGTAAGATAAACGCGATTACTCCTTCCGAAATATTTAGCAATACTGAAAGCAGAAGCTCAAATCTGTCAATTGGTTGTAAATGGTTTGACTCTACTTTTTTAATCAAATCCTTCTGTGCAAGTAGGAACTGAGACTTTAACTGAGTTTGGCTTTGAGTGATATTCATATAACCTCCAGTAAGTAATAACTATTTTGTAGATCATTTTGTAGATCACGCATAGCTTGACATGCCGCACGATTTAACTTCCATCGCGTAAATTGCTTAGAAAGCATTGCATCTCCAACTAGTGCGACAGCACCACCACCCATAGCTCCGCCAGCAACGGCTAAGGTACCTCTACCAGTAGCTCCCATAAGTGTCGCCACCCCAGAACCTAGAATTAATGCTCCAAGTGACCCTACGGCTATATTCAACAAGTACTTGATAGGTTCTGGCCAACGTTCTTCAGAAAGTTCTTTAAGAGTGCTTATTCTACTGGTAGCACATTCCATCCTACCCAAAGAATACTGAAACTTCTTTGCATCGGATAAGTCTTCAGTAGGGATGCGCCTAACAGTAAAATCGTCAATATTTTGCTGGCTTTCGATTATATCATAGAATTCATCGGCATCTACTGGATCCTTGCATGGATCATAACTGATATTGTTTACAGACTTGTTCATAGTATAGAGCCTATCTGGAATTAACCTGCCGCAAGTCTAATCAGCATCAGACGTGTAAAGCAAAGACTTAATCTCGTTTCTGCGTACTTCAGTGTACTTTCAAAGTTCTTTATCAAGCTCTTACATCTTTCAACCCATGCGTTTGATCTCTCAATTATCCATCTCATCTTCTCTGGTACAAACCCCGTTAATCCCTTTTCTTTCTTCTCTTCTGGGCTAATTTTCTCTGATACCTTAAATTTAATCTTCTTGTCTATTGCTGGATAAATTTCTTTCAATGCGGTCATAATTGTATTCGGATGATACCCTCTGTCTACTAATATTGTTATCTTTTTTGTGTTCATTGGTTTCAGCTTAAAGAAATTAATATTTTCTTTGAACATTTCTATTAATCCTTGATCATCAGAAAGGCTTGCTTTACTGCAATAGAGTAAGAAAGGGAAGCCCAGACTATCGACAGCTAAGTGTCTTTTTATTCCATTTGTTGCTTTATACAAGCAAAATCCGCTAGTATCTTTACTCGCAGTACAAGTATTTTTTACTGCCTGGGAATCCACCATAATTAAAGATGAATAGTGTGGATTTTTATCAACTTGTTCTCTAAGTTTTTGATGACAGAACTTTCCCAATTTGTCGAAGGTGCCATCCTTCCGCCACTGACTATAATAATCATAAACAGTCTGATAAGGGGGAAAATCTTTTGGAAGATCACGCCAGTTACAACCGTTCTTTAATTGATAAAGGATAGCATTGAAGATGATTCTTTTATTCCATTTTATTCTGTTAGTCTTTCTCTTTTTGGGCAACAGCGGCTCGATAATTTCCCATTCTTGATCTGTTAAGTCAGTTGAATAGCTCATATTCTAGCTCCTAAATATTTCTGCTATTATACCAAACAGGCTCTATATTCCTCCTTATATATAACTATCTGTAATTAAAAGAGAAATTTTTTCAATCATTCTCTTTTTTTTCCTTGCCTGTTTGAAAGATTTGATCAAACATTCGTGATGTTCAGTAATACGACACAATGTAATATTTCGGTTACTGGTTTGGACCTGCTCCAAATCTTCGAGCAAAATGCCCGTAGGACCAACAATGGTGACTGTAGCATTTTGAGCAGTTATAGATTGAATCTGCTCTGATCTGAACAAATTGGGAACTGAATTCATTACCTGGCTCTGCATCTTGCAAATAAAGAGTAACCACTATTGGATTTTTATGACCCTCATTGCGACTAATCAAGACTGCATTATAAACGCGCTTCATGACTCTGGACAATGAAGTTCCACGATTTTACCTACTCGTTTTGCCTGCTCTTTGATATTTGATAATTTACAATACCCCATTAGCTTAGCAGTACTCGTTACTTCTCCTTTCCAAAGTGGTTCAGTAGTATCAGCATAGGCAAGACCAATTGATTCATCTTGATGGATTAATTGCTGTACATGAGACAAACAAATATCCTTACCAATCTTTGGATCAAAGGTTGCCGAGAGCGAAATATCTGTCGCAAATATTGAAACAATACGTTGTTGTTTAATATCGTAGATAACTGTTCCTCCAACAATAGCAGTGCCAATGAATAAAGAGATATATGTCCAAGGGTTAGTCCAAAATTTGTTATGTCGCTCATCTTGTCGGAGGGACTTACCCCCGATAATTGATCGTAGACTTGGAGACCGTTTTTGAAAGTACATAATTTTTCCTTGAATTACTTAGGTAAACAAGAAGCAGATGGATTAAGTAAAGAGATAGCACTGGCAGTGGTGGCAATGGACATGCTTTTAAAGCCCAAAATTAAAGCTTTATTAACTCCGAGTAAATTGCCATTCCGATCGTATAAACCGCTACCACTGCTACCAGGGGCAATAGCAGCAGTATGTAGTATATTATTACCATCGATTTTTGAAATAATACCAGAAGTGAAGGTTTGGTCATTACCTAGAGGCGTACTCAAAGCATATACAGATTCTCCAGATTTTGGGGTTTCATTGACTAGAGATAAACAAGGTAAGTTAGTACCTGGGGCTAGATCAATCAATGCCAAGTCATTATCATTATCAATCTTGATCACAGCTCCCTCAAACCACCCACCCCGATTGACTTTAGTTTAGTTTTTAGCGTTTCCTACTACATGGGCATTAGTCACTACTTGACTCTGATTGATCATTGCCCCCGACCCTGCGTACTATTCAGTTCGTTGATGATGGTTAAAGCTGTGTCTTTTGACCGCTCATAGATTTCTGCAGGAGATGGAGTCTTACCTTGAGGGGGGGAAGTTTTAGAAATAGATCCTGGTTTAGGCTTTGTGTCATTGACAATTGGAGAGGAAGGGTTGGCAAGAAAATAGGCAATGAATCCCAAGGTACCAATGAAAAGTAGTGTTACAAATACCTTTAGTTCAGGGTTGGTTTTTTGAGATTGTGTTGCAGATTTTTCAAAAATAAAATTGTGACGCATAAGTTAGTTACCAAATGTTCTAGTTGTTAATTATCTATCGAAATTGAAGGTGGTAAATTTTCATCAATTACAGTCTATTTAGCCCAATTAAGTGAAACAATTTTGTCTGCGAACATAAGGGGACCCAAGCTTGTTTTAGGGAAGACTACTAATCACTGTATCCCTTGTTTCTTGAATAGACTGGTAGGATCCCTTAATAGAGCCTCACATCGAAGGCTCTATTAAGTCATAATTATCATGTTCTAACCCAGTTAAATGGGCAACTTCATTGATTAATTGGCTTGCAGTTCCGTGTTCAGGAATAGGTAATGGAATTGCTCAAGGAGGTCCAAAAGAGACTGGACAATCAGAAGTATTAACTTCCATCCAGCTTTAGTACCCCAAACAATAGAGTCATTACCAATATCAAGATAAAATAATGCGTCAGTAGCGTCAGCATACCACAGCATCTTATTGGGTAGGGGTTTCAGGGCTGACGGTATCTATTTTACTGTCAACGACTTCGTCAGAAGAACCGATCGGATGATCAGCACTGGCTTGACCTTCAAGGGTAGCTTCCTTTTTAGGCTTATAAGTTTTTTTACCATCTTTTTTATGTTTATCACCAGGCTTACGAGGTTTCCTATAGCCAGGGATCTCTTGAGTAGGAGGGTGGAGGTCGCACTCCCAAACAAAGTCACTTCTATTGGAATCAAAACGAAAAACTGCTTGAATAAAGTACTTTGGTAGGGGAGTTTCTGCGTCTTTTATAAATCGAAAGGGTGTACCATCTTCTCGCCTCATTCTAATTCGGTAAGTGCACTGCCTTATACAGCTTCTTTTTATCCTTTGCTTTCGGATTTCGGTAATGGTGAGCACGGGAGCTTTGACAACAGGAATAAATTGCCAAACACCGCAGAGAACAAATTGTCCGACCTCAGGGGAATTCCTCCCGTGTGATTTGGTTCTGTTTCAAAGGATTTCACTGTATAGAACCATAATTTAGGAGGCTCCTTGGGAATCAACTTAAACTTGGGATAAACCAAAATGTAGCACTCAACATCAAAAGAGTCGAAGTGACGAGGAACAGAGACAAAAAAATTGCTTTTCCCAATCGTCAAACTTGTTTCGCCATTTTCATTTTTACTGACAATTCCTTTAATCAATCCAAAGGCATGAAAACCAGGAGGAAGCTCATAATAATTAGATGAAGAT
>JAAUUJ010000050.1 GCA_012030715.1 Synechococcaceae cyanobacterium SM2_3_1
GAAGAAGAGGAAGAGTAGTCAATGTGCTGGTTGTGGCTGCGACATAACACCCCAATGCACCCGACCGCCGAGAGGCTATCTGTGAGCGTTCGAGGTTATCTGCGGCGGGTGATTCGGAACGTTAGCCAACAAAATTCTTCTCCCCTCAAACATAAAGCAAAGTTGAAATAAACTAGCTTTCGGTTGCTCAACCATTACGATCCGTTCATCAACTTATTTAATCTGTTCTCCGATAGTTCTGAACTATGTCTACTTCATGATCGCCATCAGGGAAGTGATCAAAGGGATTTACGGTTCCGACAGTGATCAGACACAAGCCTTCGGCCTCAAGAAAAAATCTGAGCGCAAACGCCCTACCCGCTCTGCGATTGAGTGAAATATTTGCAGCTTTGATCGTTGCTATTGACGATGAACAACATTATCAAGAGGCCATTTATTCTGGCTTGAAGTTGAGATTTGATCTGAGGTAGATAACCGATCAAGCAACCCAGTCTTCAAGCTTCGACGTAGAGATGGCGAAAAAAGTGTTGCCGCACTTCTTCGTCAAATGTGGATTTGAAATCATGATCTTTCCCAAGCAGCCGCGCCCGCTCAACCGCTGGCCGGGAGTTGATCAGTTGGAACCAACGGTGGAGATGCTCAAACTTTTCTAATTCGCCTTCTCCCAGCACCACCTTGGCCCGATCAATCCAGCCCCAGGCGGCCATATCCACAATGCTGTAGTCATCACCCACCAGATAGGTGCGCTGAGTCAGATGGTCGTCCAGAACTCCATAGTGGCGTTTGGCCTCATAGCGATAGCGCTGAATGGCATAGGGAATCTGCTCCGTAGCCATGCGTTGAAAATGCACCGCCTGACCCGAGTAGGGGCCAAGACCTGTGGCCACAAACATCAGCCAGGACAGCAATTCACCTCGATCTTGGGGGGTGGCAATAAAGCGCTGGATTTTGTCTCCAAGGTAGAGAAGAATCGCACTGGAATCAAAGACACGGATCCCGTCATCCTCAATGGCTGGGGCTTTACCGTTGGGATTGATCTGGCGGTATTCTGCGCTGTGCTGTTCCCCTTTGAAGGTATCCAGTGGCACAAGTTCATAGGGGAGTCCAGATTCCTCCAGAAACAAGGCAACCTTCATCGGGTTAGGGGTGTGATGGAAGTAAAAGCGGATCATTGAGAGTCTCCTGGCTTGAATTTGAGAACAGAGTCCTGGGTGAAGCGTAGAAATTCTGATGGGGGCAAATCAACTTTCTTTAATCCGAGGTCGCAGTCTCGAGCTTGTCTTGGGTACGGCTATCAAAATCATTGGCGGCATGTCGCTCGTGAAGTTGCTCCTCAAGCGGTCCCCATGTGCGGTTCACCTTTCGTCCGCGTCGCACTCCTGGTCGAGCCGCGATCTCCTCTGCCCACCGGACGAGATGAGTGTAGGTCTGTGCCTCCAGAAATTCGGCAGCCTCATAGACCTCATTGAGAACCAGTAAGCCATACCAGGGCCAGATAGCAATATCCGCAATCGTATAGACATCCCCACACATAAATTGCTGATCTGCCAGATGCCGATTGAGAACATCAAGCTGGCGTTTCACCTCGATCGTGTAGCGATCAATGCAGTACTTAATCTTGGTCGGAGCGTATTTGTAAAAATGTCCAAAACCACCCCCAGATAAGGAGCCGAGCCTACCTGCCAGAACAACCAGGAGAGACACTCCGTTCGCGATGCCAGATCAGAGGGGATCAGAGCATTAAATTTTTCTGCCAGGTAAAGCAAGATCGATCCCGATTCAAAGATGCGAGTGGGTGGGGTTGTACTGCGATCGATGAGAGCGGGAATCTTGGAGTTGGGATTCACTGCCACAAAACCACTGCCGAACTGATCACCCTTATCTATCTTGATCGGGTAAGCATCATATTCTGCCTCAGCGATGCTCAGCGCCAGCAATTCCTCCAGCATAATCGTGACTTTCTGGCCGTTGGGTGTTGCCAGTGAGTAGATCTGAAGAGAGTGTTGGCCAACAGGCAGCTCTTTCTTATGGGTGGATCCGGCTGTAGGACGATTAATGCTTGCCCATGTGCCCCCATTTTCGTTATCCCATGACCAAACGTCGGGGGGGGTGTAGGTCTCCAGTGCATCCATGAGGTACCTGCGATAAGCCCTAATTGAACTTGATTCGAGTTTTGTACTAGCTAGTACACCATTCATAGATACTAGAGCCGAATCCGTAGCTTGTCAACCAATCCAGTTGGCGGCAGATATCGTTGAAGAGAGTCGCAGCAGTTGTTGAATTGATTGACGCTCTCGATCAAGATCTGATTCGTTCCTTTAACTGATCCTTGAGCATCCGGGCTGCTAGCGCATAACCACCCTCAGCTCCATCCACAAAGTGCATTTGCCTGCCTCCCCGTTCATAGACCAAACAGGTCATTAATGCCCGATTGGTGAGATGATACCCATACACCAGGGATCCTGAGACTTTCATGTTTTCCAGCTGGATCATCAGCGCTTGTCGTTGATGTGGGGTCCCTGCAATCACCATTCGCAGAACCTCATCAAACTTTTCAAAATCGGTCGCTGCGATCAAAATTGACTTATACTCCCCCCAGTCCACCTCCGATGTTTTCACACGCAAGCCCATCAGCACCATCCCCAGTAGATTGGTTAGCCGAATCCACTGCAGATAGATCCAGCGCTTCCAGGCAGATTGACCATAGGTTTGTACCTTGGTTTCGTAGCTAAGCTGCTGTTGAGCCAGAGTTAGTTTTAACCCTTGAGGGTGGATCGGATTTCGCTTTGAGCTATCCCCATAAATCTGATCAATAATCTGGATCACCTGCTGATAAACCTGAATATTATTCGCCAGATCAGGAAGGATGGCCATCACCAGCAAGCTCACCACCTCTCCATAGGGACTGGGAATATCCTGCCAGCGGCACTCTAACCCTGTGAAATCCGCCTGCTCTTCTTCACCCGTTGCCTGTAGGAGATAGCTGGGCACCTGCTGGGGATCTTTGATCAACTTCTCGGCGTGACTCAGACCTCCACCGATAAACAGGGCCTGAGTAAAGTTCTTGGATAACTGCAACTTGGCCACCTTGAGGGGATAGCCAGCCTCTTTCAGAACTTGAACCGCCACCTGCCCCACCCTCAGATCAAGATTCAAGGTCTCAGCTGCAAGCTGACGGGTAGCCAGCAGTGCTTTGCGGACGCGATCCTGGATGCCTGGAGGCACCACCAGCGTAGCCCCATCCCCCCCAAAAACAAATGGGATCTCGAGGGGATTGACCACATTCAAAACTGCCGCGATTGATCCCGCCGCGATCATATTCACTTCTTTGTATCGCCCCTCCGTAATGGCCTGCGTCGAACCGCGAATATCTGTAACAAAGACCTGCCAATCCAGAGGGACCTCGGTATATCGCGCTAAATCCGTGGCCTGGATCAAATGCTCCAGATGCGGTAACCGTTGATAAAACTCTTGATCTGCAGCCAGATGCTCCATGAGAGATCCCCAAGGATAACTCTCTCTAGCCTACGGTGTGATCGATCTGCTTACAGGCTGCTCCTTCACTCATCGTGGGCGTAGCGGTTATAGAGGTAATCCAGGATGTAGTTACGCAGCTTGTAATATTCAGGATCCTCCATCATGCGGTCGCGGTCGCGGGGACGATTGAAAGGCATGGTAATCACCTCCCCAATGGTGGCAGCAGGGCCGTTGGTCATCATCACCAACCGATCCGCCAGAAATAGAGCCTCATCAATGTCGTGAGTGATCATCATGACGGTGCAGCGGTACTGATTCCAGATCTTGAGTAGCTCCTCCTGCAGTTCCTCTTTGGTAATGGCATCCAGGGCACCAAAGGGTTCATCCAGCAACAATACACGGGGACGGATCGCCAGGGCCCGAGCAATCGCCACTCGCTGCTTCATCCCCCCCGAGATCTGGGGTGGGGTTTTGTGGGCTGCTTCACTTAGCCCTACCATGTGCAGGTGATCTTTGACGATGGCCTCCTTATTCACCTTCGACTCGTTGGACAAAACCGTATCCACCGCCAGGTAAACGTTGTCGAAAACCGTTAGCCAGGGGAGTAGCGCATAGTTCTGGAACACCACCATCCTGTCCGGTCCGGGGGCAGTGATCCGTTCTCCACCAACACGAACTTCCCCCTGAGTAGGGTGGGCAAACCCCGAGACCATGTTCATCAAGGTGGACTTGCCACAGCCGGAGTGGCCGATCAGGCAGATGAATTCTCCCGACTGGATGGAAAGGCTGACGTTTTCCAGGACCACATAAGGGCCTTTGGGGGTGGTATAGACCTTTGAGATCTGATCAATTTCCAGAAAGGGTTGCTGGGTCGCGCCACTGGAGATTGCTGGAGTATTCGCCTGGGAACTGGTTTGCATAGTTTGCATGAAATCACACCGCTAACGACAGGGTTACACTTCAAGCCATGAGGACCGGGGTACTCTGCAGTGGAACTTCCGCAACACTAAAATTCTGCCGAATCTCCAGAGAATTGAGGTAGCCAATCGGATCCTCCATCTCAAAGCTCGAGCCATCAAACAGCTGGATCGGTCCCCGTCTTTGCGTCGTCTCCAGCAGACCCACCTCTCGGGCAGCCGTGGCAAATACCGTGACTCGGGCCACTCGCTCCAGGATCTCTAACCAGTTGCGAGGGAAGGGTACATGTCCCCAGCGGGCCATCTGGGTCATCATCCACAGGTGCTCAGTACGGCTGGGACGGTTGAGGTTGGGGCCAAAAAAGAGGTGGTGGGCGTATTCCCGCAGAGGTTGATCCAGAGTGCAGGTGGTGCGGTTGGGATCCCCTAAACGGATATAGTCCACTGAAGTGCCCACATATTCCCGTCGTGAAAGTATGTCCTGAACTTCTGCCTCATTAGCTGGATCGCCACAGTAGCGGCAGCCCTCCAACAGGGCTTTGGTGAGAGCAATGTGAGTATTGGGATAAGCCTGAGCCCAGTCCTCCCGTACCCCCAAGGCCTTGCCCGGATGACCAGACCAGATCTCCATGTCGGTGGCAATCGTAAATCCATGCCCTTCGGCCGCGGCCCGGAGATTCCAGGGTTCCCCCACGCAGAAGCCATCAATGGTTCCTGCCTTCAGATCCACAATCATCTGGGCTGGAGGAATGGTCAGCAGGTGCACATCCTGATCCGGATTGACCCCGCCTGAGGCCAGCCAGTAGCGCAGCAAGAGATTATGCATTGAGGAAGGATGCACCACCCCCATCGTGTGGGTTTGACTGCCTGTATCCAGAAGGATCTGCTTAAAGTCCTGGATAGTATAAACCCCCTGATCGTAGAGACGTTTGGAGAGGGTAATGGCATTGCCATTGCGGGTCATGGTCAGGGAACTCACCACCGTTAAGGGAGTCTGGTTGTGCCCTCCCAGAGTCATCCACAGAGGCATCCCTGCAGGCATTTGGGCTGCATCCAGATAGCCCCCCGCCAGGCCATCGACAATGCCGCGCCAGCTACTTTCCCGCACCAGAGCTACCTCATCCAGCCCCTGCTGTTCAAAGAACCCCTTCTCTTTGGCTACGGCCAGAGGAGCACAGGCGGTGAGAGGCACAAACCCGATCTCCAGATTCACCTTCTCCAGCCCATGCCGGGGAATCACAGCCATCTTTCTGGCCCGTAACTTCTTGATCCGTTTTTGTTGATTCAGGAAGTAGATCATCTCCGAGCGCAGACTGTAGTAGCTGGGATGGTTCACCACCTCCAGGCGCTTGCGGGGGCGGGGAATATCCACCTCCAGGATCTGACCAATCTGGGAGGCGGGACCGTTGGTGAGCATCACGATCCGATCAGAGAGGAGCACCGCTTCGTCCACGTCGTGGGTGACCATCAATGCCGTCACCTGATTTTCCTCACAGATCTGCATCAGTTTTTCCTGCAGATTGCCGCGAGTTAGGGCATCGAGAGCACCAAAAGGCTCATCCAGAAGTAATAATTTGGGTCGAATCGCCAGAGCCCGGGCAATCGCCACCCGCTGCTTCATCCCCCCCGACAGGTGGATGGGATAGCGATCTAGCACATGGGTCAGACCCACCATGGCCAGGTTTTGCTCCACGATCTGCTTGCGCCCAGCAGCGGAGAGATTGTCGAACACCCGATCCACCGCCAGGGCCACATTCTGGCGCACCGTCAACCAGGGCAGCAGGGAGTAATTCTGGAACACCACCATCCGATCCGGACCCGGTTCCGTGATCCGGCTTCCCTCCAACGTCACCACTCCTTCAGTGGGCAGAGAGAGGCCAGCCACCATATTCAGAAGCGTGGACTTGCCACAGCCGGAGTGACCGATCAGGGAGACAAACTCTCCTTTTTTGATCTGCAGGTCAATCCCTTTCAGGGCAATGTATTCACCACCTCCAGTCAGGGGAAAGACCTTATCTATTTGATCAACAGAAACCAGGACAGGCATAACATTGCGGGGATAAAGGGTCAGGGACGAAATCAGGACTGGCGGGCAATGCGTTGCTGCAGGTAGGCCATGAATTTATCTAGGATCAGGCCCACTGCACCGATGTAAAGCACCGCCACAATGATCTCGGTGACGTAGTTTTGCTGGTAAGCATCCCAGATAAAAAAGCCAATGCCGGGCACCCCTGACATGACAATTTCTGCCGCGATAATGGCCAGCCAGGCCAGGCCGATGCCAATGCGCAGCCCCGTGAAAATGTAGGGTAGGGTGGAGGGGATCAGGACTTTGAAGAAAAATCTGAACCCAGATAGATTCAAGACTTTGGCAACATTGATGTAATCTTCAGGGATCTGCCGCACCCCAACGGCAGTGTTGATCAGGATGGGCCAGATGGAGGTAATAAAGATCACAAACAGGGCCGCGGGCTCATTCTTCTGCAAAGCCGCCAGAGCAATGGGCACCCAGGCCAGGGGAGCCACCATGCGCAGGAGCTGAAACAGAGGATCGAGGGCTTGATTCACCCACTTGTAACTGCCCACCAGAATCCCCAGCCCAATCCCGATCAAGGCGGCTGAACAGTAACCAATGGCCACCCGCTCCAGACTGGCTAGTGTCTGCCAGAGAAGTCCCTGATCCAGATCGCTGTTGTGGTAAACGGGGTTCAGGAGCAGAAAACGGCTTCGTTCATCCGCCACCACATCCCACGGCCCTGGGAGACGGATCAGGTTGCTGCCGGAAAGGATCTGCCAGATGAGCAGGAACCCGAGGGTTCCCACCAGGGGAGGAATGAGTGCCTGCAAGTGTTTCAAAAAAGCAGGCATTGGCACAGAGCGGGTACCTTTGGTACTGACGGGGACAGCAGCTGTCATGAAAACCTCAGTTGAAAGTGAACAGCAAGTTAATGTCTGGATCAAGCAACCTTGATCTGCAGTGCATCGAGATAAGCCTGAGGATTGCTGGGATCAAAGATCACCCCATCAAAGAACTCTTCAGGTCCACGAGAAGTGTCACTGGGAATGTCGCTAAACCCAGCCTCTTGAGCTGCTTCGCGCCAGAGATCCTCACGGTTAACTTCATCGATGATGCGGCGGGCAGTATCTAGATCGGGGATCTGGGCACGGTGGAAGCCCCAGCGCAGAGTTTCCGTCAGGAACCAGAGATCATGGCTCTTGTAGGGATAGGACACATTGCCCCGAGGATCGGTCCAGTACAGAGGACCCACATTGATGTCGTTGAATGCAGGTTTACCATCGCCCATGGTGTAGGTCCCCTGAAAGGGCGGGGTCAGGACATCTACAGGCACGTTGAAGTAAGTGCGGCTAGAGCAGATCTTGACCAACTCTTCACGGTTGGCAGGATCATCACACCACTGCTGCGCTTCCATAATGGCCTTGAGGATCGCTTTGGTGGCACGGGGATTTTGCTCCACCCAGTCGGCTCGGATCGCCAGGTACTCTTCGGGATGGAAGGGCCAGATCTCATGGGTGAGGGCTGCCATAAAGCCAATCTCATCCGCCACGATCCGGAAGGGCCAGGGATCTCCGGTACTGAAGGCATCCATACTGCCATTGCGCATTCCCTGCACCGTTTCTGCCGGAGGCACCGCCAGCAGATCAATATCCTGATCCGGATTCACGCCACCCGCAGCAAACCAGTAGCGGATCCAGAAGTCCTGATTCACGTTGGGGAAGGTATGGGCAGCCTTGAAACGACGTCCCTCTCGCTCTGGGAAGGTTTTGATGTATTCAGCCGCGCCGGAAATATCCAGCCCCAGTCCCTGTCCTTCATGGATGCCTGCAATCGCGATCCCATTCCCCTGGGTATTGAGTTGGCAAAGCAGGGCCATTCGCACCTTTTCATTGTTCAGGGTGATGATCCCTTCATGGATCAGGTGGGGCATGGGCATTTGCCACTGACCGCCGTCAATTCCTCCCCCCTGAGAGCCAATCGTGACGTTATCGCGAGCGCCAGCCCAGTTGGCTTGCTTTGACACTTCCACATCGGTCATGCCATGTTTTTCAAAGAACCCTTTTTCCTTGGCAACGATCATCGCTGCCGATTCAACAATGGGAATGTATCCTAGCTTCACAGTGGGGGTCTCCGGCCCTTCAGCTGCATGGGCGGCCCGATATCCCTGGGTACCAATCAGTGCAGCTCCTCCAGCGTAGGCTCCTGCAGCTAACAAAAATTTGCGGCGTGATGTTGTCATGAGTGTCATAACCAATCCGTTGTAACAGAAATGTTCGAAAATTCTCAATGCAGGGGCAGCCAAGCCTGAACAGCGCTTCAAGATCTAGAAATCCAGGACTTCGGCATAACCTTTTTGCTTACCGTTTATCTTAAGGGAATCTATGTATAGATGGAATACTGTCTTTCTGAGGTTTTACATAGGTATCAATCTATGGTTTTAGGGATCGACCCTGGTTTTAGATGACTTTACCCTCCTTGACATGACCATAAATCACCCAGTGATCGCCACACTCGATTCGGCGCCGCACCCTACAGATCAGGTAAGCTAACGCTTCCTTGAGGACGAGCACCTCCCCTCCTGCTTACCTTCTTGCAGGATATTGAGGGTGAAACAGTCTCCGATCTCTAACCGGGATGCAATCGGGTGCTTTTTGGGGATAGCTACTGAAACCCCAGGTGGCAAAGTCTTGGCCTGTTTCCTTACACTGGCTCAGGATCTTAGCTGTCGGTTTGAATTTAATCCGCAGCAGAGCACACCCGAGTCGGAACCCTGCTTCTTGCAGCTTCTCAGCCAACTCCTCAACAGCCTCTCCACTCCAACCATAGGATCCAAACACACCCATTAATTGATGCCTCCGTCCCTGCGCTAATCCGATCCCACAGGCGGTCTGCATCTGGGTGGGAATATGACCCCCCAGAGTGGGGGATCCCAGCAAAAGCCCACTTGTTGTTCATCGGCATGAATGATCCCTCACAACCAACGACAGTCAGGAGAATCTTCCTTATAATCTTTGGGGAGAGATCCCTTCATTCCTGGAAAAGGCGGTAAGTAAGGCAACCGTCTGAAGAGGTATATGACCCGAAATCTGAAACATTTGGCCCGACATCTGCTCCACCTGCGTCTGGGGATCGGCGCTCTGCTGGGAGTCCTCCTCTTCTTCAGCCTGATCCAGCGCTATAGTCCACCGGAACAACCCTCACGAGCGCTCTCCCTGGCACCCACGATCCAGCAACTGGATCCCCTCCAGGCAACCCCCTCTCCCGATCAACCCCGCACTTATGTGGGTGTTTACCTCACAGATGTCTCTGGTTTTGATCTGAAAGAAGGACGTTTTAATGCTGATCTGGAGGTGTGGTGTAAGTGGGCAGGTGGTGAAGCGGTGCCCTTCATTCGTCTAGCCAATGGGGAGATCCAGGAACGCGAGGAGGTGATGCGGGAGGATGAGGGCAATTGGCACAGCATCCGCTGGCGGATTCAAGGGACCTTTCGGGGCACATTTCCTCTTCATCGCTATCCTTTTGATCGACAGGACTTAAGAATCCAGGTGGATCTACCCGATACTCAGGGGCCTCTGCTGCCCGATCTAGCTGGCAGTGGAATGACGGATCAGTTCTCGATTACCGGATGGCTGTACCGACCGTTCTTTCGAGCGGAGCAGTTTCCCCAGCGTTATTTCTCTGACTTTGGTGCGATTGCCACAGAAGGTAAGCCTCTGCAGGTCAATTCCGTGGTTTTTATTCTGGAGTTGCGGCGACCCATGATGGCCTATGTGGTCAAATCCCTGCTGCCCTTGAGCGTGATCATTGGCACAGCGCTGGCATCTCTATTTCTGCCTGCCGTCGAGGTGGAAGCCCGCATCGGTATGGTGGTGACAGCACTACTTTCCTGTGTGGCCCTCAATCTTTCCCAGGCGGAAGCCCTACCGGAGGTTCCCTATCCGGTCACGGCTGACAAAGTCTATATCCTTAGCTACCTCCTGATCTTTATCGTCTTGATCATCACACTGCTGGCCCACCACTGGTTTAACCGTGGCGATGAATGGGCTGATCGCAGTCAGAAACTGGACCGGATCAGTTTTGCGGTGGTTGCCGTGATGATCTTAATTACCTCCTGTTTTCTGATTGCTGGTGCGCTACCCTGGCCCGATAAACCCCAGCTCCAACCCGTTGCACAACTATTTCCACCCCAGGTTTCCGCCCGAGATGAACTGCGATATGGAGTCCTCAACCTGCCCAATCTCAACATTCACGGCATTTCCAGAGGGCTGTTGCGCAGACTTCTCTACTATCCAATTTCAGAGGGCAAACGTCAGTCCCTGTTAATTGATCAGATCCCGGACATGACCAATGAGAATGTACGCTTTCTGCCGGATGGTGGCATGGTGGTACGCTGGCGGTTGAAGCGAGGTCTGTACTGGGGGGATGGGTTTCGCATTACCGCTACCGATCTGATGTTCTTCTTCCAGATTGCTCAGGAAACAGCGGCAGATCACCCTGAGTACCAGGATCTGGTGGAGTTTGTCCAAGTGGATCCACTGACAGTGGAGGTGCGTTATCGCAACCGTGAGCGCAGTCATCTGGAGCCTTTTTATCTGCTGCCGAAACACTCTCTGGCCAGGGTGTATGCAGATCAGGGCTATGAGGGTGTTCTAGAACGTCTCCATACCAATCCTCCTCCTCTGAACGGTCCCTACATCCTGGAGGAATTTGTTGCCGATGATCATGCCCTTCTGAAGCGAAATCCTTTTTTTGCTGGCTCCCCACCCGCCATTTCCCGGATTCACTTTCAACGGATTGAAAGCCTGCCCCAATCGTTCCGGCAAGGAGAAGTGGATCTGGCCACCAACCTCAGCAGCAAAACTGCCTCAGAAATGCCTGCAGATGCAATCCTGGAAAATCACCCCAATGAGCTTTTCTACCAGTTGATCCCTGATGTAACAGCGGCACCCCTGGATAATGTTCTGGTACGCAAAGCGATGTTGACGGCCATTAATCGCGAGCAGCTGATCCCGATCCTTTACGGAGAAGGGGGAGGGTATGTCAGCCATAGCTATGTGGCGCGTTTCCTGGGAGACTATGCCCCTGATGTGGTTCCCTATTCCTACGATCCAGATCAGGCTAGATTCCTACTCCAGCAATCCGGCGTGACCCTACCGATTGCTCTCAGAATCTACCAGCGGGAATACCGTCCAGAGTATCCAGAGGCTGTGGCCGTGAAACGGATCAAGCAGAATCTGGAGGCTGTAGGGTTTCAGATCACGATCAACCCACTGGATCCCGCCGAGGGGGCCTCAGAACAGTTGAAGCAAAACCTGCACGGGGGTCTTTATTTCACCAAAACCACAGATAGCGAAAACGTACGCAAGTTCTGGAACATTGCCCTTGATGAAAACCAGCGCTATCTAATAAACCCTCACCGCCTGCTGGATCAGGAGGTGCTGACCCTGTTTCAAAATATGGACACGACTCTCTTTGAAGAACGGCGACGCTTGCTGGCTCAACGGTTGCAGGTGAAGTGGACAGAGCGGTTACCTGTACTGCCTCTGGTCATGGGGGGAGAGATCACCGTGCGGGTTCCCACTCTGCAGCGATGGCAGCCGACAGCGGCTGGATTCAAGGCAGGGCAGGAGTGGTGGAATGTGGAATACCTCTACTTCACGCCCACAGCCATCCGTTCTGCTCAACCACGAACTCATCTCCCCTGACGCTGATCTCCCGGTGTCTAGATCCCACAACGGGCCTCAGCAATCAGCTCACGCAACCCGTGACAGGCCATCGGTAACAAGTTAAGGCTGGAAGGCAGTAACTGTAACTCAATGCCATTGCCAACTCCTTGCCCTAAGGCAATATGCAAAGATAGGAGGCTCTTTGATTCCGCTTAACCTGTACAGATCAAGACTCTAATAAGAAACACTGGGCCTGAAAGCGCAGAAGCATCAAATGATCGTAAAAGGGATTCAGCTTACAAAGAGGAGGAATCCGAAATGAGAGCCCAAACAGATTGATCTGGCGGGCAAATGGGCATTGAGTTGGAATCAATTTACAGATCCAGGTGGCAACGGTTCGATTCTGGATTCTCAGAGGGACATTCGCTTGATCGGGATTCAATACGATCGGGTTAAAAGCTGGCACTTGATGAAGCCGCTTTTGAAATGTGAGCTGATTCATAACTGTCGCCTTAACTCTTGTACCACCAGATTAGCAACTCAAGGCAATAGTGTAAACTCAATGATTTTAATAAAATCAATAGTCTATTATCTATGATTATATCTTTACAGCAGATAATGGGGCCTTGCCAACAGTTGCTGAAGCAGGCCCCAATCAGGATTTCATTGCGTTCAATCGCTAACTCATGCTTCCTTTTTCCTGGGTTTCTCTATGGGAGCCGGAGTAAAACTTGGCTTTTTGAATCTGTATTGTCTCAATTCAACAGCCTTCTGGCCCACAGAACTTGTGCGCATAGAGGACCTCCGCGTCACACATATAGGCGATGCCCGAATAATCGTCGAAAAACTCCAATGCGACCCGATCCGAAATTTTCAGGGCCATATCCTGATTTTCGGTAAGAACTTCAAACTTGATATTCATGTTCGTGTCAGAGACGCTAGGTTGTCCTGACGAGCGCACATTACGACTCCCTTTACCGCCAGTTTCCAGTACCGTGTATCCGGTAGCCCCGGATTCGTCAATGATCTTGGCGATCTTTTTCAGCAGCAACTTTTCTGTAATGATAACAAGCTTTTTGGCTGGCTTGGCCATGTTGATTACCTCTCGACGTTCTGTCTCTTGATTTATGTAGTCATTGAACCTTGAGGTCGTCTTTCCTGGCTACTGAACACCATCGGACCTTGACCTGTCTAAGATTCAACCGCCCAATGCCTGGGCGATCCCAATGAAGAGTGGTATGCCGACGGCAATTGCAATGGGCGTACCGAGGGCTGTAGAGGCACCGATGTAGGCGGAGGGATTAGCCGATGGGATACCAGCTCGTAAGGTGGGAGGTCCTGAGATATCCGAACTGGAGGCAGCGATGACCGCCAGGATCACGACTCCACCCAAGCTAAAGCCTGTAGCAAAGTGAGCAATCATGCCGAGACCGAAGGCAAGCAGACCGTGCAGGAGCGGTGCCACAACAGCGTAAAGGGCATACCACTGGGCCACCTTGCGCAGTTCGTTGACCCTTGCCCAGGCTTCCATTCCCATGACCAGCATCAGGATCGAAAGTAGACCGCGGAAGAGGGGATCGAAGAAGCTCTCGTAGACACTTTCTGGCCTGGTTAACAAACCCAGAAGCATTCCTAGCAGCAGAGCTGAGAGGGCAGCACCTTGGAGACTTTCCTTAATGATGGGCCAGATCTTGACCCGATTGCTTGGGACAAAGCCCTCCTCGCGCAGATACCCACTTGTGGGCATGGGCTGCTCGCCAGGATAGCCTCCCACGGCAATCGGCTGCTTGCTCAAAGACTCCCGCTTACTGACAAGCTCGCCGGTAGCACTGAGCTGCTTCTGCTTGCTGGTGTAGAGACTGGCCAATACGATCGCAGTCACAAGGGCTGGGATGTCCATGAAGGGATAGAGTGCCGCTGACCAAGCTTCATATTGGATGCCTTCCGATTCCAGGACGGTGATACCGACGGCTAAAGTAGAACCGCTTACGGCACCAAATAAGCCTGCGGTTGCCAGGGCATCCACGACTCTGACATTGGGCAGTTTGGCCAACGTGTAGCGCCCAATAAACACAATCATGATCCCCAATGCTACGGCGAACAATGCAGGCAACAGGATCTCTGCTAGATTGGCATTACGGATTGCAATACCTCCGCTCAGGCCGACTTTGATCAGCAACATGAAGACGATGAACTTATAGATCGCATCTGGAATGGCCAGTCGGCTACCGAGGGCGGCAAGAACCAACCCCCCAACCAGAAAGCCGAGGGTCGGGGACTGTAACTTTGATAAAAAGAGTGTCAAGAAATCGGACAAGAAATCCACTTCGTATTTCCTCCTTGATTCAGAAACTAGGGGTCAGGAAAGCAGGCATGAGCGGCCTTAAATCCTAGATGGCTGGCACCACACATCCGGCTGCATTCTGTGCAGGTAGATAGGGCGTCGTTCCGGTGAGTGCAAATGATCGCGCTAACCAGTACGACTTATTGGCGATAGCCTGTTGCGACCACAGATAACCCGCAAGGGTACATCTCAGTCAGGCAAGGCTGATTTTGATCACTGATGACTCGAAGTCGTCCAAGATGCCATATTCAAACCCTGATGGTAGAGAAACACTAAAAACACATTGATGCACAAGGCCCAAATGAGCAGAGGAGCCACACAGATTCCCCTGAGACCTACTCCTGCAGGGGTAATCTATTGCCTTGACACTATACTAAAAGAATTTATGCATAGATAAATACTTTCTATTTATGGATAATCATAGACTATAATCTATTCATAGTCTGCGAGCCCTGAAGAGAAAGCCTTGCTCCCGTTGAAATTTGATAAATATTTAGCCCTGACTTGCAGCCAGGCTTGCCTTGATGAAGAGGGCATTATCGGTGGTCCCTGGCTCCAAATTCAAATCGGGATCAAAACAGGCCCAATCCTAGTTCTAAGACCGCTCAGCAATAGGGAGCCTTTGTAAAGAGACCGCCAATCAATCCATAATCAAGAGGGAACAGGAGGGATCAGGACAGCTGAGGTTCTCGGCTTGGGTACCAATCGCTAGCCTGGGAGAAAGTGGTCTCAAAAACACAAACGCCAGCAGGAACAACCAACCGATTGAGAATAGCGGACGAAGCGAGGATTGCTGTTGACGTCTTTTGCGAATTGACTGGACTCTATAAAACTCACGACTCAAAGGATCTAAGCTTTGATCAACAAAATAAAACCTAGATGACCATTGATCACTGATCTGAGATACCACACAAGCGATGAGGGCCAGACCGAGCTTTGATCCCGGCTGGTACGTGGCTTTGCTTCCCCATGGGTATACGTATAATCGGTGAGAAAGCTGTCGCCCAGATACTTGCTGGTTCTTGATTTGGAAGCTGTGTAATCGTTGCGATCTTCGTCTGACTTTATACCGTTTTGGCATTCTTCTATACCAATGAACGACAAACTCTAAGAGAGTAAATCCAAACTCCTCTCCACTTTTTTACCTATGGAACTATCACTTAACGCTTGGCGGGTTTTCCTATCTCAGTATCAACAACGCCTATAGACCTCAATTCACCAGGAAGCCAGGGCTTCAAAGCCCCGACGCTTGACTCTGTTGCTACACGATGTCACGATTGTAAGAGATCTTTTACACTGGCGAAACACTTTCTATTCACGGATTAGCATCTACAATAATCTATATTTCCTGAGATGAAGATCTCTTCAAGGATTCAAGATCTTTCGCTGTATTCTCTATCAGGAGCTGATTACGGAGCCTGGACTGCTAAAGCGCTTCAGAGTAAGCCTCATCAACCTTGAAGGTCGTACCCGAGATAAATCTGGCAGCTTCTGATAGAAGAAGAGCAACCACGCTGAGAAAGAAGATCTCGAAGTTGTCCAACCATTTTTGAGTTGGCGATGATTATGTCTCTTGCTAGTCCTTTTCTCTATTCTTAGTTTTGCAAAGGATCTGGATGATGATTGGTTGTGGGGATATGAATGCGGCTGCCTGTCCACTCCAGCTTTTCTCTCAGTGTGCGGTAATAGGACTGATCCCGTTCCAGGATCAACAGCTTCACCCGTTCTGGAGCGCGGCGAATTTCTACCCACTGTCCTGGATTAATACTTTGTGACATGGTTCCATCCGCCCATAACCGCGTCAACCCCTCGGGATCCGACAGGGGCCAGACCTCAACCTTGCACCCCCCTCCGATCACGATGGGGCGACTGGAGAGACTCAGGGGGCAAATCGGCGTAATGGTGATCACCTCCAGATCGGGATGAATAATCGGTCCATTGGCCGCGACTGTATAGGACGTAGTCCCCGTAGGTGTTGCCACCAGCACTCCATCTCCGTGGTACTGATCCAGCATCTGATCGTTAACTTCAATCTCCATGAGGGCCGAGATCAGGCGGGTCTGGCTGGTGGGTTTTATACAAAACTCGTTGAAGGCAAAGAAGAGATCACTGATGGGATTGGGTTGTCGTTGACCCCTGCGCACCGATACTGGATCCCCCTGCCCGATCTGCACCTGCTCATGGATCTGGGCCTGCAGCATCATGCGTTCCCGCACCTCAAAATCGTCCTGCAGCAGTCTTTCCCAGGGGTCTTCATCCCGCAGCACTTTTTCCGATTGCGAGAGAAATCCCAGATGTCCGCCGGACTTAATAGAAAGGATCGGAATCCCATGGGGAGAAAGATAGCGAGCTGCCGCCAGCGTTGATCCATCCCCCCCCAAAACGACTGCCAGATCAATGGGATCAGAGGTGGCTTCCAGAAAGACGGGGTAAGGATTGTGATAAACCCCGGTGGGTGCTGTCAGCACGGTGATCCCCCGCTCCCGCAATTGTTGGGCACAGGTCTGACAGGCCTTTTTACTGGCCAGATTCCCTTCTTTGTAGGCAATCACCACTAAGTTTAAATCCATCCTTTGAGCCTAACCCTCAGTTCCAAGTATAAGAGTCCTTGTTGAGGATTAATGAAACATGCTACTGACAGAACTATCTTCGTGGATGCGCCAGATGGCTTCGCCGAGAACATTGGCCACTGAAAGGATACGAAGTTCGGGAAACCGCTTTTCAGCCGGAACAGGAATCGTATTGGTTACGATAACCTCTTCAAACAGGCCCCCTGTGAGGCGCTCGATCGCAGGGTAGGAAAAAACAGGATGAATCGCACAGGCATAGACCGCTTCGGCTCCCTCCTGGCGCAGGAGCGTTGCACCTTTAGAGATTGTGCCTGCGGTATCAATCATATCGTCCACCAGCAGGGCGATCTTGCCTCGAACATCCCCAATTAAATTCATAACTTCAACATCATTGTGGGCCTGACGGCGCTTATCAATAATCGCCAGCGGTGCTTCCTCAAGCTTTTTGGCAAAGGCGCGGGCTCGAGCCACACCACCAACATCGGGGGAAACAACAACGATGCTACTGTTGTCTAACTTTTTTATTGTCCTTGAGATAGCTCAGCAGCACAGGCTGGGCATAAACATGGTCGAGAGGAATATCAAAGTAGCCCTGAATCTGAGCTGAATGCAGATCCATGGCCAAAACGCGATGAGCCCCTGCTTTGGTAATCATATTGGCCACCAGCTTAGCGGTGATCGATTCACGACCCGCAGTCTTTCGATCGGCCCTGGCGTAGCCGTAATAGGGAATTACAGCTGTGATCTGGCGAGCTGAGGCTCGCCGACAGGCATCGATCATCACCAGCAATTCCATGATGTGATCATTGACGGGATGGCAGGTGGGCTGGACTAGATAAACATCAGCTCCCCGCACCGATTCCTGAATCTGAATGTAAAGCTCGCCGTCTGCGAAGCGTTTGTTGACAATGGGACCCAGATCGCGGTCAACATAACGGGCAACCTCCTGCGCAAGGGCGGGATTTGCTGATCCAGAAAATATTTTCAGCCGATTGGTATCACTGACGTGAGAGGGCTGGGGACCATGCAGCAAAGGGGCAGACCGAACCACAGGACCAGCTTGAATGCTTCAGCGCTATCGTAGCATCCCTCAGTAGAGGAAGGACAACAAGTTTGATTGGTAACTCCTGACATAGAGCATTTCCCAGTCACCTGAGGTATGGCCTGGGCCTCCAGAGGCCACAGACACTGAGGATTGCTGGAGTTCACTGGATTGAGAAACGCTGTCAGCATCTATGCCAGCAAGGGTGTTGCGGCAAGGTGAAGAAAGATGCTCAAACCCTGAGATGGGACGGTTGTCCATGTTGAAAACGGGCTAGGCCAGACTCTAACAGCTTCTGAACCAGGTCAGGAAATGACCAGCCCAGGGCCGCCGCCGCATCGGGAGCCAGTGAGGTGGGGGTCATGCCTGGCAAAGTATTCACCTCCAACACCCAGGGGTCTTCCTGGGCATCTACCCGCAGATCCACTCGTGCTAAGCCCTCACACTTCAAGGCCCGATAGGCGGCCAGCGCCACAGCATTGGTGCGGCAGAGTCCTGCTTCTGTGAGGGAGGTCGGTGTGAGATGACGAGATCCATTCACCCCATATTTGGCGGCGTAGGAGTAGAAAGATTCAAGAATAGGAATGATCTCAACGGCGGGGAGGATGACTCCATCCAGGATCGAGATGGTGATTTCTTTTCCGGCAATGAATTGTTCTGCAACCCATGTCTCTGAGGTGACTTGAGATGACTTCGCCAGAGATTGAAGGTCTGACGCCTGATGCAGCACATGCACTCCCACACTGGAGCCAGAAGCCACGGGTTTGATGATCAGGGGACTTCCCAAAACCTCAAGCAAGTCTGTCCAGGGGTAGCCAAAAGGATGTTCAACCCAGGCTGGTGTGGGAATCTGATGACTGCGAAAGAGATGTTTGGCAGCCACTTTATCCATGGCCACTGCACTGGCCAGCAGTCCAGATCCCTGATAAGGCAGGGCTAACCAATCCAAAAAGGCCTGGACGGTTCCATCTTCTCCAGGTGACCCATGCAAAGCAATCCAGACAAATTCACAGCCCTCTTGTTTTGCCTGCCAGAGCTGATGCGGTAGATCTGATCCGGGCTCAAGAACCGAGACCTTGTGACCCAGATCCTCCAGAGCCGCTTTGACCGCTTTACCTGTCGCCAGAGACACTTCACGCTCCGGCGAAGGTCCCCCCGCAAGCAGCAAAATATTCACCCTTCACACCTCCCAACACCAAATTCGCCGACAGATTTATGAGAGGGGTCTGCGGCGGCGCAAAAACTCTGGGATATCCAGACCCGTTTCCGTCCGCTGGGGAGCGGTGGGCAACTCAACCGAGGCCGCTGTGGCAGATCCGCTGGTGCGCTGAGCCGACTGCTTGGGGTCGGGTTTCTCAGAACTCGCGGGGGTTGCCTTGGGAGTACTGCTGTTGGCAAAGCCAGTGGCAATCACCGTCAACCTCACTTCTCCCTGCATTCTTTCGTCAATCACTGCCCCCAGAATGATATTGGCCTCTGGATCGACGGCTTCAGAAATAATTTTGCCCGCAGAAATGACCTCGTGCAGGGTTAGATCTGCCCCACCCGTGACATTGAGCAAGACACCGCGTGCTCCATCAATAGAAGTTTCCAGGAGAGGAGAGGAAATGGCGGTCATGGCCGCCTCACTGGCGCGAGACTTGCCGCTACCCATCCCGATTCCCATCAGAGCTGTACCTGCATCGGCCATCACACTGCGCACATCGGCAAAGTCCACGTTGATCATGCCCGGAATGACGATGATGTCAGAGATCCCCTGAACCCCCTGACGCAGAACATCATCCGCCACCCGGAAGGCTTCCTGAACTGGAGTCTGCTCCGAGATGACAGAAAGCAGTTGATCATTAGGGATGACAATCAGGGTATCCACTGCCGTTTGCAGTTCGCTGATCCCTTCTTCCGCTTGACGGGTGCGGCGACGACCTTCAAAGGTGAAAGGACGGGTCACCACTCCCACAGTAAGAGCTCCAGATTCTTTCGCCATTTGGGCCACAATTGGCGCAGCACCTGTGCCTGTGCCTCCCCCCATACCCGCAGCCACAAAGACCAGATCAGCACCCTCCAGGGCCTTGGCAATCTCTTCGCTAGATTCTTCGGCTGCCTTTTGGCCCACTGCTGGATTTCCGCCTGCCCCTAAGCCTCGGGTCAGTTTCTGGCCGATCTGGAGACGCTGAATGCCACTGGATTGAACCAGCGCCTGGGCATCGGTATTGATGCTCCAGAACTCCACGCCACTCAGGTTATTCAAAACCATGCGGTTGACAGCATTGCAGCCGCCGCCACCTACACCCACAACTTTGATCTTGGCGGCATTGCTGGGAACAATGCCATCCAACTGGCTGGATGGACGCAGGTGGGTACCATTATTACCGAAATCGGAGCGAGCCATGTCACCCGCGTAATAGTGAGAGGGCTCAGCATTATCCTTGGCCTGGTGAGTCCCAGGGCCCGAGGGATGCAGATCTGACCAGTTGGACGCCATTGTTGTTCCAGATACTCGCTGTTTCGGATATGAGCTATTTTAACTTGCATTAATATAGAGCAAAGTCTGATCGATGCCAATTCTTTTTGTCGAATCGCCCTTACCTATCGTTATCGAGTTGGCAAAGTGTTGCACAAATCACAAGAATTGCCGCCCTGTCTCTGTTCAGTATCCCCCAATTCCTGGATCTCCTAAAGCTCCAAAATCTAATTCAACCCTGTTTGGGGGTTCTTTCCGCACCTCATGGCCACAACCCTTTCTTTCAAGATACTCGTATCCCAAAATGATCTCTCCAGCACGTTAAAGATTTCCAGGGTGAAATCCCTCTTGACTGCACCCTATTAGGTGGATACGCTGAGGTGTACTCACTATATATGGTGAGTTCTGGGCGGCCACTGATGCTGGGTTTCACGCTTGTTTTGGTCGCATCTGGTTTTTGATCATCAAGTCTTGGATAGGAAAGGAGATAGTTATGTCCGAGGAATTTACTGTTCGCGGTATCCGTCTTCTCCGTCCTTTGAATGGAAGGCGGGGAGCTCGGTCCTGGTTAAACTCCTGGATGACATTGTTGTCAGGAAATGGAAGGCCCGATCCGGCCCCTGGGCTATACCTGCCCTCCCCTCAGGATCCTGAAGAATCACGAGTCTGGTTGGGAACGATCCACATTGCTCGCAGTTCTTCTCCTGCAGTGGCATATGCTTCTCTAGCCGATGCCCCCAATCAGGATGTTAGCCGCCAACAGGTCCGACACATTTTTCAACAAAACCGGATCAAACCCCGCTCAAGTCAACTCAGATCGCGCTTGCAGGCCACTCCAGCTGCCGCCTACCGACTGGATCCGCATCGGGTTTCTGTTTCCTCTTAGCCCAGTCTAGGTTTGCTCAACAGCATCCAAAGGAAACCCTGTCTGCAATCCCAGCAGCCTGAAAATCTGAAACTCCAGCTTTTTGGAAACACCACTATTTTGTCGGGATTCTTTGCGATGAACCTGCAGCAGTCCCTCCAGTCGCTGGATCTGGCTATCAACCTCTGCCTCATTGGCGTAGAGTGAGAGCAAGATTTGCCCGATATCTAGATGTTCACGGACATTCAAGAGCGAGATCGGAATCAGCACATTGGGATTCTGTCTGAGAATCTGTTGCAGGTGATAATTGGCTGAGGGGGAGAGACGATCCTTGAGATCCAGGGGGGAAGAGGGCTCCTTGCGCAGCTGAACCACATTCCCCTGACGAGCTGTTTCAGCTTGCAGCAGATGTTCTCGTAAGCGTTCTGCTTCCACCTCCTGTTGAAAGACCTGTTCCTGGAGTTTAAGAAGCATGCCCTCATATTTTTGCTCAACCCGTTGTGCGGCCTTAAGTTCAGTTTCCAGATCACTCACCTGCTGCTGCAGCACCTCCACTTCTCCTTGACGGTGACCTTGCAAGCGCTCATTTTGACGCCACAACTTGGCTTCCAGTTCATTGATCCGCAGCTCATATTCAGTAATCTGATGATTCTGTTCATGGGTCAAGGCTTGACTTTTGTGCAATTCCGCTTCCAGGAAATCCACCCGTTCCTGATATTGCTGTTGATATTCCCAGAGTTGATCTTGAACCTGACGAGAATAGCGCTGAAACTCCTCCTCCTGCTGGTAGAGCTGCATTTGCAGGGACTCAATTTGATTCATTAGATTGAGCATCTCTGCCTTATCCACCGTTACAGGCGCAATCTTCAAGTGTCCTTCACAATGATCCAGCCAATCGGTCCCCTGTTCAGGTTCCAGGACGTTCGAGGTTATCCAGGGTAGTTCCCTGCAGGAGGTGGTCAGCAGATCTTCCCCAGACGCTTGCGGAAGAGGGGGAAAGTGATCGAATGCGCTGCTTGCTTGCAGTCCCGATTGCCACTGCTGTTGCAAACACTGACGCTGAGTGGCAGTTTCAGTCAATCGCTTTTGGAGAACAGACCAGGCACGGCTGCGATTGAACGTTTGCAGGTAACTCTGCTCATGGAGGGCCCATTCCAGGATTTCAGAACTAATCATGCGGTTGGTTACCAAGAGGTCTCCCAGCTTTTTGAGAGACTTTTGTTGCTGCTGTAGAGATGTCTTTAACTGTGCAAACGAAAGAAAACCATTCAGGACCAGAATTTCTCCCAACCGCAAAGAAGAGCACTCCACGAAGCGGTAGAGCGCCTCTGGGCTTAGGGATCCCAGATCCTGACTAATTTCTCCAAATCTCAACGGTGATTGAGACTGCTCGGCCAGAATTTGCGCAATGGTGAGCTGATCTAGATATCCTGCCTGCAGGAGTTGCTGACCTAGCGGGAGGGCAGGGCGTTGTGAAGGTTGCTTTTGCCTCATCCATGTGGAGTGAAATGACATTGATCGGGTCCTTAGTGATGCTGCCATGATCTGGATGAAAGCTTGGACTACCTCTTGAGCCGCAGTTGCGTTCTTACCCTTTCTAGGAGCGACAAGACTTCTGAATTGTTGGGATTTAATCCAAGGGAAAGTTGCAGTTCTGCCGCCCCAGCAGTCCATTCTCCTAAAGTGGTCAGGGCCTTACCCAACTGCACATGGGCGGGAGTATAACTGCCATTCAACCGAATGGCTCGCCGATAACAATGGGCTGCCTGTAGAATGTCTCCTTGAAGTCGGTAGGTTTCCCCCATGCCGAAATGCGCTTCTACTACATCCGGATCCTCTTCCAGGATCGATTGAAAACAGTTGCAGGCAGCCTCAAATTGCTGGCGTTGGACAAATTTACGTCCAGTATTGGTTGTCTTTTTCTCCATCAACTTGATCAGTCCGATCATGGCGGCGGCTGGATAAAAATCAGGCTGGAGTTCCAGGGCTCGCTCGCAACGGCTAATTGCGGTGTTGAAATCTCGATCTGTGATCAACAGTTGACCCAGGCCAAAATGAGCTTTTGCACAGCGGGGATCGCGGGCCAGGGAAGCAAGGCAGCTGATTCCCGCCTCGTTCACCTCACCTGTTTGTAGCTGGGCTAACCCTAGATCGGCGTACCATTCGGCTGGAGCACTGTTGGCGGCTTCGATGCAATTTTTTAGAATTCGAATCGCCTCGTGCAAATGCCCTTGCAGATAGAGTGCCCAGCCAAGATCATGATGCAGAGCAGAAAAATTTGGTTTTAATTTGAGGGCTCGTTGGTAAGCCGAAATCGCAGACTCCAGCTTGCCTTGCTTCACAAGCACCTGGCCAAGGGACTGATGGATTTCTGCCTTGCCAGGCAAAAGTTGAATGGCAGTTTCATAGGCTGTTGCGGCAGATGGCCATTGCTTTTGCTGTTGTAAGAGCTGGCCGAGCTGACAGTAGACCCCAGCTGCCGAGGATCCATCCCCCTGGGGAAGATCGATCGCCTGACGCAGATAAGCAATCGCTGCTTCCAGATGTTGCTGATCGGCTAGATGGCCACTGTAGGCTAACAGGGCCTCCCGCAACTTGGTGGTCAGCTCCAGGGAGGGAGCAGCATGTTCTAAGAGCGAACGATAGTGACAGATGGCCTGATCAAAGTTTTCATTGGCAAGGAGTAAGTCCGCCAGCAGTTGTTCTGATTGCGGTTGAACTTTGGTTTGCTTGAGTTCTGACTGCAAAAGCTGAATTGCTTTCAGGATCTGTCCAGACTCAACCAACTGGAGACTCCGCTCGTATGAGGTTGGAGGAGCAGAACCGCGAGCCCATCGCAACACCGGATGGAGGAGGTGAGTGACCTGAGAGGCTTGTTTCCAAATGCTGCCCATAGCGGACCATTGGGCATCAGTTGCTACCAGAGAAGCATTTCCCTCTGAGGTGTACGGTATGGTAAGCGTCATAGGCAACCTGGATAAAGCAACAGGCGAACCAACTGTGATGAAGCCTCAGCACGTTCATCCTCGAGGAGAGAAGCCAGTACTACTGGTAACATCAGTTACAGCTTATCAATGGCAGCCTCTCAGCTTATCCGCACAACAGCGTAGAATCTCTGATCAATCTGCCGAATAAAGCCTGGATCCTTGCACCTTTGGTTCTTCAGAAAAACTGATGGCTTTCCGGTTGCAGGACCACTTCATTCGGGATCGCCTCTGTCGGGACCCCTAGAGTGAAGCTGACGGCTTCTGCGACCGTTGCGGGACTGAGCATCTTATCCCGTTGCACCTTCATGCTAATTTGATCCCAGAAGGGAGAATCCACGCCTCCCAGGTAAAAGAGGGTGAATTTGACCCCAAAGCGCTTGAGTTCATCAGCCATGCATTTGCTAAATCCAACCACCGCAAATTTTGAGGCACAGTAGCCTGCCGCCATGGCCATCGGATGACGACCCAGAATCCCGGGAAAGTTCAAAACATGTCCTGACTTTTGCTCACGCATGTTGTTACAGACCAGTTGGGTGGTGAAGAAGCTGCCCTTGAAGTTGACCTGCAGCATGGTATCCAGATCCGCTTCCGTCAGCTGATGACTGGGTTTGAGAATACCCACCCCCGCACAATTGATCAACACATCAATCCGACCAAAGTGCTCCAGGGTCTGGGACACCAGTTTTTCTACCTGATCCTGGGAGGTCACATCCGTAGGAAGGGTAAAGATCGCCTGGGGATTGGTCAGAGTGCTGGCCAGTTCCTGCAACGGTTCAGATCGACGCGCAGCTAAGCTGAGTTGAAAACCTGTTTCAGATAGACGGGAGACAATCGCTCGCCCTAATCCCCCGGTAGCTCCAGTCACTAAAGCAACTCGTGATGTCATCATTACATTTCTTAACGTCTAACTCAGTGTAGTGAATTTTTGGAACAGGAACCAGCTTTGAGACTGAGGCAGAATGGAGTCAGAGACGGTGGCTAAAGCACTGAGATCTCCAAGGATGCCAGGGTGACTAAAACAAAAGCAGAACAAGATCCAGCCTTTACGTTGGATCAGCTGATGATCGTGCGAGCGATTGCAGCCCAGGGGAGTTTTCGACGTGCCGCGGATAGCCTTTACCTGTCACAGCCCGCTGTGAGCCTGCAGGTGCAGAATTTGGAGCGCCAGCTGGGGGTGACTCTCTTTGACCGAGGAGGTAGGCAACTGCGGGTGACGGAAGCTGGCAAAATCCTGGTGGATTATGGGGAACGGATCCTGACGCTGTGCCAGGAACCCAACTGGCTTTGGCTGATCTGGAGGATATGAAGCGAGGCACTCTGTTACTGGGAGCCAGTCAAACCGTAGGCACCTACGTGATGCCGCATCTCATTGGTCAGTTCTGGCAGGCTTACCCTCAGGTTTCCGTGCAACTTTTGGTGCAATCCACCCGCCGTATTGCTCGCAAGCTGGCCAGTGGAGAACTGGATCTGGCGATTGTGGGAGGAGAGGTTCCCGCAGAATTGCAATCTTCCATCGCGGTCGTCCCTTATGCCTGCGACGAATATGTGCTGGTGACTGCCATGTCTGCACCCGAAGGAGTGTGGATCCAGCCGCCAGAGAAAGTCCGCCCAGTTTTGCAACTCTCTGATTTAACCCAGTTGCGCTTTATTACCCTGGATGCTCAGTCTTCCACCCGCCAGACGATTGATCGGTCTCTGCAGCAATACCAGATCAATCCCCATCACTTTTCGGTGCAGATTGAGCTCAGTTCGATAGATGCGATTAAGACAGCAGTGGGGGCGGGTTTAGGGGTTGCATTCCTCTCGATCACGGCAGTGGGCCTCGATCTGGAACGGCACACTCTCAAACGGCTGCCTGTGGAAGGACTGGATGTGAAGCGAACCCTGTGGTTGATCTATAATCCCGAAAGATATCAATCCCGTGTGGCCCAGTTATTTCGGGATGGTCTACTGCAGGCATCCGGTTGGCTCACCAGTCCCCATCCCTATCTGGAAAAGATCTGTGTCCAAACCCCAGAAGAATAAAGCTTGTGACAATCTCTGGCGCTCACTGAAACTGAACCGCTATACCTGAGCTGGAAAGCATCTCACTCTTCGCCCAATTATGAACATTTCTCCAGTGACTCCCCGTTATCGCTTCTATCACCCCTTTTTCTTGTCCTTCTTCTCGCAAGACCTTTATCAGGATGTGGCTCGTACCTGGCGAGGGGTGAGTTTCACCTACCTGCTTGTTTTGCAAACAGTCTGCCTGCTGATCTTGACTTTTTTCTTGCAAATGCAGTTTTCCGCTTTTGTAGAAGAACAGGCTCCTGCATTTGTCAATCAGATTCCGCTGATCTCAGTCGAAAATGGACGGCTGACCACCCCTGAAGATCGTCCCTATATTCTTGAAGATCCTAGTGATGGCACACCGATCATGGTGATCGATACTTCTGGTGAATATACGTCTCTAGAAGATAGCGAGGCCCTACTTCTGCTAACTGCAGATACTCTCTATGTGGAACAAAATGATTATGAAACTCGCTCGTTTGATTTACAGGAACTGCAGTTGCCTGATTTTCAACTGGAACAAGAGCAGATCTTGAATTTCATTTACTTTGTTGGTGACTGGCTATTGATCATGGCCTTCCCCTTCTCTCTGTTTTTCTTTTATATTGGGCGTATCATTCAAGCTTTATTTTCAGTCTGATCAGTTTATCATGGCTTCGATTGCGGG
>JAAUUJ010000223.1 GCA_012030715.1 Synechococcaceae cyanobacterium SM2_3_1
GCCACGGGATCAAGTGTTTGAGGAACTGGGTTACCGGACAGTCGGCTTCCGAGATGAGACCAAGGTATTTGTCACCTTACCAGGGGGGACACGGGAGACCTTCTTCTTTGATCCGACGATCATCATTTGGAGTCTCTTCCTGCCAGGTAGTCAGGGGAATCTTTTCTATCCAGCCTTCCGGCCAGATAAAGGCGTGACCAGTGAGTTACGGGTAAAGGATGCAGTTAGAACCGCCATTGGTTTCTCCAACGATGATGCCACGAATGCGATCTTCCTGAATCCCGATGGGGAGTATGTGAATGTGCAGGGACAGCGGTATAACCCAGCGAATCCTTACTTCGGTGGGATCTATATTCTGAGAACGAAGGAAGGGATTGAGTATGAGATTGATGGTCAGACAGGGGATATCAATGCCATTACCGATCCGAATGGAAATCAGCTAACTTTCACTGATAATGGGTTATTTAGTTCTACAGGTAAGAACATCACCTTTGGGCGAGATAGCCAGGGGCGGATCACAACAGTGACAGATCCGATGGGGAATGTGATCCGGTATGACTATGATGCAAACGGGGATCTAGTTAAGGTAACTGATCAGGAAGAGAATGAGACTAACTTCATCTATGACGAAACGAATCGCCCACACTATTTGACAGCGATTATTGATCCGTTGGATCGGCCTATAGCTAGAACTGAGTATGATGAAAAAGGTCGACTGATAAAACTTTTAAATGCCAGCGATGAGTCAGTGGAGTTAATCTACGATCCAGAAAACTCACTTGAGACTATAAATGATGGACTAGGGAATTCAACCACCTATGTATATGATCAAAGGGGAAATATCATCGGTCAAATTGATGCACTAAATCATCAGACATTTGCAGAATATGAT
Source organism: Synechococcaceae cyanobacterium SM2_3_1 (assembly GCA_012030715.1). Lineage (GTDB taxonomy): Bacteria > Cyanobacteriota > Cyanobacteriia > Thermostichales > Thermostichaceae > JAAUUJ01. The sequence goes on from JAAUUJ010000223.1 coordinate 893, forward strand.
GACAATAATAATCTGACAAAGCTCATTGATCCTAATAGTTTATCCAGTAGTTTCACCTTTGATGTAAATAGAAACCTCTTATCTAAATCAGCTCCTGTGGATAGCACTGTAGTGTCAGAGGATCTAGATATCTCCTACTATCGATATCAACAGGTTAATTCTAAGTTAAGCCAGGTGGTAGCACCCACAGGTGCCAGCCTTGTGTTCACTCGCGATAGCAGGGGTAATCTGCTCAAACTTCAGGATGGATTGGGAAACCTGATCCAGTCATTTACTTACAATCTCTCAGGAGATATCACTTCAGAAACTGATGTTTTTGGAACAAATGCTTATAAATTTGATAAGTTTGGCAATGTCCTTGAAAGTACAAATTCTCTGAGAAATACCATCATGACATATGATTCAAATAATAGGCTTAAGTCAATTGACAACGAGAGATTGTCTACTACTATTAATTATGATAATTTAAATAGAATTTCTAGTGTTAATTATGGCAATGGTATATTTGTTGAATATGGATATGAAGGGAATTTGACCGAATGGATTAATTTGAATGCTCCTACACTTGGCTATATGGAGCGTCATTTTACAAATGACGGGAATCTGGCTGGTTGGGTGCTACCTAACGGAGCCAGTATAGACTTTAGCTATGATGAAGCAGGTCGATGGACGAGGCAGACTGATCCAAATGGACAACTCGCTGAATATGATTATGATGTGATTGGAAATTTGATAGCAGTTCGAGAGCAGGCAACTGGTAATATTACTAAGCGAACTTATGATGATGGTGGCAGGTTGATCCAAGAGACAGACGGATTGGAACATACAACTTCCTATACGTATGACAATAAGGGTCGAGTGGAAACAATTACAAATGAACGTAATAGAATAACTCGATACTCCTATACTGACTCATCAATCACCATAACTGACCCGTTAGAGAGAAAGACCACTATTGTGAATTCGGATTACTATGTTTTTGATAGAATTCAATATCCTGATGGTACTGAAGAACTAGAGAACTATCTTTTCAGAAATAATCTGCAAGAACCGTATGAATATCCAACTAGGCTAATTGATCGAGGTGGACGAGAAAGATACTATCTATACGATTCAGTGGGTAACTTAGTATCTGCATCAGATTTAGAGTCTAACCTCTACACCTATAACTATGTAAATGCTGGTATCGCTCAGCTCACCTCACCTTTGGGTCAAACTCGAAAATATGCTTATGATAATGAACTAGAGAATGTGATTCAAATCAGCTATGGAGATGGCAGTAGACAACTGTTTGATTATGGAGAAAATAATCGTGTAAGATTAATTACTCTACCATCTCAAGATAAAATTGATTATATCTACAACTCAGCGGGTCAAGAGATACGCCGTACAGCCACTCGAGGTGGAGTAGTCACAACCACATATACTCTCAATGGAGATGTGGACACAATTATTGATCCTACAGGATCGACTCGGTATTACAATGATCAAGTAGGGCGTTTGTCAGGAATAGACTATCCTAGTGGTCAAAGAATTCGCTACGAATACGATGTTTTAGGTCAAGTCAGGACAGTGAGCACTCAAACTTCAGAATCTGACCCGATGAGTGTGACTGAATATGAGTATGACGAAACAGGTAATATTAAGAATATTAAAGATCCACTAGGTGGGTTAACTAGCTTCACTTATGACGATGCTGATAGGCTAGAGATAAAATTATTCCCTAATGGTGTAAAGTCAACTTTTACCTATGATGATTTAGATCAAGTGAAATCCATAGTTTATGAGGATGCTTCTAGCGATGTAATTGCCTCAGTGATGTATGAACGTAATCCAGGTGGTGAACCAAGAAAGATTACACGAGAAAATGGATCTTTTGTTGAATTTAGATACGATCGCTCCCTCCGTATTAGTAGAGAAACCTACTATGACTCGAGTGGGGAGTTAGAGGAGGATATTTCATATGTTTATGATAACGATGGGAAACGGATAATTAAGGAAATCAATGGAAAAGTGCTTAACTATCAATATATTCTTGGCTATCAGCTTACAGAAGTGACTGGTGGGACATTACCAGAGGGCTACAGTTTTGACGAAGATGGTCGAGTAAAAGAGATCTTACGCGAGGGAGAAACTAAAACGCTTAACTATGATACTTATGATCGTCTAATACAAGTGGATAATACAAGCTATCAATACGATGGACTGAATCGACGAGTGAGATCAATGGGGGCTATTGATCGAGATTTCCTAGTTGCTCCGACAGTAGACTCAGACTTAGAATCTATTCAACAGGTTGTAGGTAATTCAGGGGAGAATTTAATAAACTATATTTATGATGGAATAGTACCTCTACTAAGATACGGAACAGAAGGAGTAAAATATTATCTTACAGATGAAATGGGCTCTGTAATCGGACTTATTGATGATTCTGGCCAAAAGGTTGCTGAATTCTACTATGACGCTTTTGGAAACCTTAGGAGTGGTTTCGGAAATGGAATTCCTAATGGGGCTGGTGGAGATTTTCGTTTCCATGGGCAATGGCTTGAGGAAGCTAGTGGACTTTATTTTCTGAGAGCAAGAGATTATGATACTGCCACAGGAAGGTTCCTGAGCAGGGATCCTTTAGAACCAAATCCTGAACTACCGGAAACCCTCGATCCATATATTTTTGCTTTTAGCAACCCTAATATTTTTATGGATCCTAGTGGCTTATTCACTCTGGTAGGCTTAAATACATCTCAGGTTATAAAAAGTAATCTTCAACGACAAGGATACATAGCATTAAAGCAAGAGTTGCTTGATAGAGCCACAGGCGTAGTTGGCGATATATTACGATCGACAATCCAAAATGTATTCAAATCACTTGTTCCAAACGGTGAACTTGTACAAGCAATATATAATGGTGTAAATAGTGCAAATGTCAGCGAGCTAACCGGTGCTGGAGATATATGGGAAAGGTACCTGACAGATGCTATATGCAATGCAATATTCTCTCAGCAGATTATTGCTTATATCCAATACTTTTGGGTTCAACCGAAAGTGACTGTAATGGGAATGCCAGTAGCAAATGGATTTAATTGCCAGCAAATTTCGTACACTTTGAGAAGAAGAGTAATTAGAACTGCAGGGCAGGGTGGTGGAAGAGCATCTAGACCTGACTTTATTATTAAGCAAGGTCCACCTGCCGACGAGGATCATCGAATAAACCGGAAATACCCAAAGGCATACCTTATTGGAGATATCAAGCTTTCACCTGGTGCAATAATGTCAAATTCTAGATCTGCTAGGAATCAGAGGAGTGCAATAAGATTATATGCAAAGTACACAGAAAGACATCAATATACTCCCATGAGTTTATATGTAACCTTGATCAATAATAAAAATGTGGCTATGATATACCAAGATTTAATTGAGGAATCGTTAAGGGATGGAGTATATCCTTTCATCGCTATACTAATTCCATTTGTGAAACGTCCGTAGTGTACACTAATATCTGAGCATATGACCACTCCTTTTTTTACAGACCAATGTTACAGCTGTATGAATATCAATATCGGGCAGCAGTCTTCTTATGCTCTTTCTCCAGATGGATCTATTTTTGTTACTGGGGGACGAGACAAAACAATTAGAACTTGGGATTTGAAGAATGGCAATATCATTAATATGTGGAGGATCGGAGATCTCTCTGGTGTAGTTGGTTACTCTGATGCCGACAAGATTTATTGTGTAGTAACTAGTTCAGATAATGATGTATTAATTATTGGCGGGAGCCAAATTCAAGCTTGGAACCTAAGAAATGGGAAAAAGATTCGTACCTTTAAAGGGGGGGGGTGGGCAAAGTCATTAGCACTAAGCCCTGATATGACTGTTCTTGCTACAGAATTTGATGACCTAGTTTTGTGGGAGTATAAATCTGGAAAGAAAATTTGTCGTATTCCTGCAATGATCTCTGGTTCACTTCAAATCACTTCCGATAGTAAGTTCTTGGTTGCTTCTGACTATGTTCAACTAAAACCTTATAAAAGGGGTATTTGGGATAATCAGATTAAGGTTTGGGACCTACAAACTGGTAATGTTCTTAGAGCACTAGAGAACCCACCTGCCCAAGCCAGTTTTAACGACTTCGCTCTAAGCTCTGATGACCTTTTCCTGGCTGGCACGCACATAGGTGGAATTAAGATCTGGAATTTTCAGACTGGCGAGCTTATCCAGAGAATAGATAAGACAAAAAATGTACGTTTCGGTGAACATCTTGATATGGTATATAGCCCTATTTTTAGCTCTAATGGTAAAACATTATTATCTACTGGGGCCGATTCATCGATTCAAGAATGGGATCTTCAAACCGGCAAGAATATCGGAACGATTTACAGCAAAAATCTTATTAACCGGATTTTAATTTCCAAAGACTATAAGATTTTAGTTGGTATTGGGGAAAGCAGAGATAATGATAAGATTGCTGAAATATGGACAATAGAAGAAGACTAAACTTACTCCCTTTCCAACAAATTCTAGCTATTGACATATTCAATAACCCTTTCCATCAAAAGGTTGATTTTTATGAAATCTAAATACTAGATACAGCGTTTCTCAGCCTAGTTCGGTACAGTAATAGCAGTGAGTAAACCAATTCTTGATGTCTTGTTGTGACACTTGACTATAAGCTGCCTCAATCGCTTGAACTAGATCACGGTAGGTTCTTGCTCCAATCGAGCGCAAGGTTGATTTGATCTTTGACCAGAAATTCTCAATGGGGGAAAAATCAGGTGAGTACGGGGGTAAATAGA
>JAAUUJ010000051.1 GCA_012030715.1 Synechococcaceae cyanobacterium SM2_3_1
TTCGGTAAGAGTTCATCTTGCCAGCAGATCCGCCGTTTCCAAACGATGCCCGACAGTGCAAGTCCTTGACTAAGGCCAAAGCTGGTTTCCCCAGACTTAAGACCGTTAACGCTCAAGTGCTCCAACAAGAGCTAAAAATGCTAGATGCACAAAATCAAATACGCTTTACGAGATTAATAACTAGCGTGTTGTTAAGCTGATATACGCTCACTATGACGACCTAGATACGGTCATCTGTGGGCCGCCACCGATCAGGGCTGGGCTGTGGAGGTACCAGAGCAACTGCTACAGAATTCTTTCAACGAGGTGTGGTGATGACGGATCAGGAACTGAACGATAAATTTGCTCGCCTGGTGGATGCGCAGCTGCGCTTCCAGGATCAGCTGGGTGAGATGGCCCGCCTGATGCGAGAGGATCGCGAGGATCGGCAACGCAGACAAGCTGAAGAGGAGCGGATCAACCAGGAGTTCCGCCAGCGGATGGAGGAGAATGAGCAGCGGTTCAATGTCCTCCTGGAGGAGATCCGCTACCTTCCGGCCGACTGCCACAGGCGGGTGAGGGTTGAAAAAGCCAAGCATGGAAGAGATCTTGACTCTCCCAAAAATTAACGGTGTTCTCGACACTACTTTGAGCCAATTCTTATCCGTACTCTGTTACCCGGATCATCTCCTCGACCAGTTGATCTAGGCGCTGCCAATCAGATTCCGTCAAACTTGGATCCTGGAGAAGTTTCTCAAGTAGGCGTTCTAGATCCACTGGTATTACCCAGTCATGCCGCAGATCATCGAGAATCAACTTCAGTACCATTAGTATCCTCTTTTACTCCATAAGTTCAGTATCACTTTTTAACCTCCTCTTAGTCCTGAGCTAAATCATGGGTGATCTCAGCCAATTATCCTTACTTACTCCTGCCTAGCTTGATGGCCCATTCGGTCCTACACTTAGATCCCGAAGCTTCATTCAGTGGTGACGAATGACAGTAGCCTGGATTTATCCCGGTCAAGGGTCGCAGACCCACGGTATGGGCCAAGATCTTGTGGAACTTCCTGGTGTGCGGGAACGCCTGGACAATGCGCACGAGATCCTGGGATGGTCATTGTTAGATCTGACGGCTGAGCAGATCTGTCGGACTCTGTACACTCAACCCGCTCTTTTCCTTGCCTCAGCCTTGTTTACCGACCAGTTGTGGCGGATGGGGTTTCACCCAGATTGCGTAGCAGGACACAGCCTCGGTGAATACAGTGCCCTTTATGCAGCAGGGTTTTTTGATTTTGCCACCGGGTTGAAACTGGTGAAACAGCGGGCAGCCCTGATGGATAAAGTGGGCCAGGGCACGATGGCTGCCGTGATGGGTTTTGATCGAAACCAGTTGGAGAAGCTCTGCAGTAGCACCCCAGGGGTGACGATTGCCAATGATAATAGCCCCGACCAGGTGGTGATCTCGGGCACTGTTGAAGCCGTTAAACAGGTCACAGAAGAGTTGAAGGCAAGGCGGACGGTTCTCTTACAGGTCAGTGGTGCATTTCACTCTCCGCTGATGGCAGAGGCAGCCCACACCTTTCGAGAAATTCTAGAGGATGTTGAATTTCAGGTACCTCGTATCCCCATTTACAGCAATGTCACTGCTGCCCCAGTCCGAGATCCAGAGGAAATGAAAGCTCTGCTGGCCCAACAGATCACTTCCCCGGTTCGCTGGCGCCATATCGTTATCAATATGGCAGATCAGGGGGTTACCAGTGTCTGGGAGATCGGGCCTGGAGCTGTGCTGACGGGCCTAGTCAAACGAACTGTTTCTGCGGTGCAGCGGCTGAATATCGGCAGTGCTGATGCCCTTTTGCGGGTGCAGTACGCCTGATCCCTCTACGCCACTGGAGCCTGGACCACTCCGGCAGCTTCCAGCCAGGCGGCGGCCCTCAATAGCGCAGCTTCCTGATAGGGGGCAGCAACCAACTGCACTCCCACAGGAAGTGGATGGGGGTGATGAACGGGCACAGACACCACCGGCAACCCAATGAAAGATAACGGTTGGGTGTAAAGCCCCAGATTGGGTCGGGTGAGCACTTCCCGTCCATCCAGGATCATGGTGGTTTGTCCGAGCGGGGGGGCGGCGCAGGGTGTCGTGGGGGCAATGATCACGTCCCACTCAGTAAAGACCTGTTGCATCTGCTGACGATACCAGCGGCGAAACCGTTGAGCCTGCTGAACCCATTGGGCTGGCATCAGAACTCCAGCTAAGAACCGATCGCGTGTCTCTGGATCAAAGGCCTGAGGACGAGTGCGTAAGCGCTGCAGATGCAGATTGGCTCCTTCGCTGGCAGTGATCAGATAGGCTGCCGCTCGAGCTCTGTGGGGTTCGGGGAACTCCACCTGGTTGACTGTACCCAGGGCCTGGGCTACCTGCTGAACGGCTTCCAGAACTTGGGGATCTGCACCCTGGGCAAAATATCCTCCTGCCACTGCGATCCTCAAACCCTCAATGCCCTTAGACAACTGAGGAGAGGTGAGTTCAGGGGGGTGCTCTGTACAGACCGGATCACGAGGATCGCTTCCCTGCAAAAGATCAAAGCTAAGAGCCAGATCTCGAACAGCACGGGCAAACGGACCAATATGATCAAAGCTACTGGCAAAGAGCATAGCTCCCGCCCGAGACACCCGACCATAGGTGGGTTTGAGTCCAAAGACACCACAGAGGGAGGCTGGAACGCGGATCGATCCATTGGTATCGGATCCGAGGGTCAGAGGGACTAACCCGGCGGCCACTGCAGCTGCCGACCCTCCAGACGACCCCCCGGCCATATGACCCGGCTGATGTGGATTGTGAACTGGACCGTAATGGTGATTTTCGCTGGTAAACCCGTAGGCATACTCATCCATATTCAGCCCCCCCAGCAGGATCGCTCCGGCCTTTCGCCAGCGGGCCACCACAGTGGCATCCTTCTCCGCAGGAGGGTTTTCCCGGTTGAGCGCCGAACCAGCCAGCGTCACCACCCCCTGAATATCCAGCAGGTTTTTCACCGCAAAAGGAACACCAGCCAATGGGCCGGGATCCTCACCTGCCAGGACGGCTCGATCAATGTCTGCAGCTTGAGCTAATGCGGCTTCTTTGAGAACGGTGGTGAAACAATTCAGTTGCGGATCGCGATGGATGATCTGGGCCAGCGCCGACTCGATGACAGTGGTGGCTTTGAGATCTCCGCTACGGACGGCAGTGGCAATGGTTATGGCATCCGCCTGGGGTAACAGGTTGGCAGTGATCATGGCTGAAACGTGGGGGCCGCTTCACACCCATCCGCCAGGGGAAACTCCATCACCAGCCGGGCAATGTCGGCCATCCGACTAAGGTTTTCCTGCACGCCCACTTCTGCTTCAGGAGGAATGATCAACTGCAGCAGGTCTGCTGTCGCCTGCATATAGGGTTGGGGATCCCAGGCCTGTTCTGACATGGTCTGACATGGACGCTCGTTAAGGACTCTTGTGTAAGGTAATCACCCTATCCAGAGTCGATAGTAGCATTGAATACAATTGGTTGGTTCTCAGGCCATCTGGGTCAGGATCGAGAGGGATCCAAATGCCACCAGCACCAAACCACTGGCATAGGTAATCCAGCGAGACCAGCGCCGCACCGTCAGAAGCTGCTTAATTAGAACCGTAAAAACCCCCGCCAGGACCAGGGGAGTGACCAAGCCTGCAGCGTAGACAAAGAGCAGTGCGGATCCTACCCAGGGTTGCCGGTGGTGGAGACCCATCCCAGGAGCGCGATCAATACGGGAGTGCTACAGGGGGAGGCCACCAGACCGAAGGTTAGACCCACCAGCAAGGCACGGAAAAGAGGGGGAAGTTGCGTGGGAATCTCCAGCCGCGCCACCGGATCAGGAAACCGAAGTGGCAGAACCTGCAGCAAATTCAAGCCCATGACGATGGCAATCCCGCCCACCAGCAGCGACCCGATCCCGCCCACCTGACCATAGATCCGGCCCAGCAAGGCTGCTGTCACCCCCAACCCTGTTAACGTCAGAGCTACCCCTGTGGCAAAGGCCAGAGACTGTTGCAGGGCCTGAGAGCGGCGCTCCGCATAACCTCCGATGTATCCCACCGTGATCGGCAGCATCGATAGGGTGCAGGGGGAGAGACTGGTCAGCAGTCCCGCCGTCCAGACGATCACCAGACTAAACAGGGAAAGATGCTGCAGTTGGGTCTCAACCCACTGAGTAGATAGAGTTTCCAGATGATAAAGCCAGAGCTGCCAGGAATCAGACATGATCGGTAGTGCGAAAGCGGTGAAAGGGAGTTTTGTCCTCGAGTTTAACAAGCCGGAGGATGAGCAGCGAGAAGTAGGGAGGATGATGATCCTCCAATTCGCTTAAATTCGTGAACAGTTGCTGTTGAGGATGTCCCACCCATTCCACCAGACAGGCCTGATCCAGCCATCCCCGTTGCTGCAGCCAGCGCCAAACGTCATGAAATACAGGTGCCACTTTCAGCAAAACCACAACATCAGCCCATGCGGTTGCCTGATCCAGATCCTGCAGGCTGTACATGGCTGGAAGCACGGCTAATTTTTCCGCACCAATCGCTAAGGGACACTGCAGAGCTGCCACCGCCGCCAGAGGAGAACACACACCCGGAACCACCTGGATAGGAATCCTGGAATCTAGATGCTGGAGAGCATGGGCCAGGTAGGTAAATGTACTGTAGAGGCTGACATCCCCCTCAGACACAAATACAACAGACTGTCCCTGCAGTAAATAATGATGAATTTGATCCGCCGCCAGCCGCCAGGCCGCCTCCAGCTTGATCAGATCCTGCTCAAAGGGGAGGTTCAGGGCCAGAAGGGTTTGCTCAGGTCGCAGGTAAGCCCGCACAATCTGGTACGCCAGACCAGGTTCCCCCGCCCGATTCTGGGGAAAAGCCACCACCTCTGATCTCTGCAGCCTCTCCAGTCCTTCCAGGGTCAGCCAGCCAGGAGATCCCGCTCCCGCACTGAGCCCCCAGAAAGTTCCGAGATCGCTGGTCATGGGTTCAGGGATCCAGAGCGATCACGTTGACTCAGCGGATCCCGCTTCTGAGGCTGATCCACTCGCCGAGGGGACATAACTGAGCGCTTCTGCCATAGACTGGCGCAGAGACAGAAATTTTTCCAGCCGCACCAGCTTAACCGTTTGAGTCACCCGCGCATTGCTTACCGTTTGCAGGCTTCCTGATTCTCCCTGAACCTGCTTGGCCAGTTGCACCAGGGCACCCACTCCCGAGCTGTCGACAAAATCAATGCCGGTCAGATCCAGAATCACATGCGGCGGACCTTCCTCAATATATTTGCTCACCACCTTACGAAAAACGGGCTCAGAAAAGGCATCCAGAAGACCCGTCAGGTGAAAAACCCGACAGTTGTTGATCAGCTCCTGACTACCGCGTAAGCTGACGGTAAGTGAGAGGGGTTCGGAAATGGCTCGTCTCCTAACGGGTACAGGGGATCATTATCAATGTCAGGACTTGTAGAGTAGCCCTTGACTCAACCCTAAAGAAAGGGATGTGGTTTACTAATGTGGAGTTAGCTTAGCATCCTGAGCTGACATTTTCATCTCTGTTCCGTTCACAGATGGGGGCAACCCCAACCGCAGGCAAGGTCATGGTCTGGATACAGTTGCGAAAACCAGACAACCCAGGAGCGCTCTCACAAGTGGATGGCTCGGGGAACGCTGCTGGCAATCCAGATCCGTCTGTTCTGGCGGGAGATATTGATCCACTTAGGAATGATTTAGCCCCCGAAACCAATCTGCTCTGGCGACGGCTGTGGGGAATCGGTCGCTGGGGAATCGGTCTTGGCATCAGTTTGACTGCAGCCTCTTTGGGGATGGCCTGGGGTGCTCGCTCCTATGTGCGCTACCAGCTGATTCCTCAGGTGGAAAGCCAGCTGGCAGATCGACTGAACCGAAGTGTAAGTTTGGGAACCCCCACTTACATCTGGCCCTGGCAGATCCAGCTGGGACCCAGTGAAATTGAGAATCTGCTCACCACTCAATCGATCACGCTTTCTGCGGACCTGTGGCAGTGGCTGCTGACTCGTGACCTGGCGGTAACCGTTCATCTCGATCAGCCTCATATTCTTCTGATGGAAACTCTCGACAGAGGCTGGTTAGATCTGCGGATCGATCCTGGCTCGAATGGAGGGGGGCTGCCTGTGACCAATGTGCAACTGCAGCTCAATCGTGGACAGCTCACTGCCGTACCGCAAGTGGGCGAGCGGCGGCTGTTTACTCAGGTGGAGGGCAGCGGCGACATTAATTTCACCGGGTTGTTCTCACCAAGTGCAGATGTAGATACTGACGCTCGTTTCAGGGTCAGCGCTCGTCTACAGAATCAACCCCTGGATTTGCAGGCCAATGTCGATCTCGTCACCCGTCAGGTGCAGCTAGAGCTTCAGGGTCAGACACTACCGTTGGACATGATCACCAGTCTTTTTCCCCGTCTGCCTTTGCATTCCATTGCCGGAACGGGTGATCTGGAGCTGGATCTCACCTGGCAGCCCAATACCCCGTTGGAAGTTGCGCTGGATCTAGACGTCACTCAGGGTGTCCTGGGCATCGATCCCGTCCCGAAGCTGCTAGAAAATGTGTCCGGGCGGTTACAGCTGCAAGAGAATACGCTGGTCCTGGATCAGGTGCAAACCACCTATGGGCAGATCCCGCTGCAGGTCAAGGGTCCGATCCGATTGCAGGGTCCAGAAGCGGGGTACCAGTTGCAGGCCCAGGTGTCTCCTCTCGACTTGGCAAAAGTTCAGGATACTTTTGGGCTGGAGCTTCCCTTCCCGATCCAGGGCTCCACATCCGGCCAACTGCAATTGCAGGGACCCCTGCAGCAACCGATCCTCTCTGGCTCTCTTCAGTCCGCAGGCCCCGGAAGCCTGGATCGAGTTCCCCTTCAGAATTACGGACTGGACTTTACATTGCAGGGGCAGACTCTGGCGTTTGATCAACTCCAATTACAGGCAACCCAAGGTCAAGCCCTGGGCAGTGGAGCCATCCAGTTAGGAGCCAACAGTACCACACAGCTGCAATTCCAGGTGGAGGGGGCAGGCGCAAACACTCTGCTGCAGGCCTACGGCAACCCGCTCCCCTATGATCTCGGACTACTCCAGGGTCAGGTGGATCTCAACATCGAGGCTGGTCAACCTCAATTGCTGGCTCAGCTGCAGTGGCAGGGGGGAGAGATCTCTGGTCAGGGGCAGGTGACCCTGGAGAATGGCCGTTTGCAGGTTCCTGAAGCACTCCTGCAGGTGGGATCGGGGCAAGTTCTGGCCAGTGCCAGTTTGGTAGAGGGCAAGATTGAGGCCAATCTGCAACCGGATCAGGTCCCCCTGGCCACCTTTGGGGATAACTTGCGCGGAACTCTCTCGGGCGCTCTGGCCCTACAAGTGCCCCTGGATCAGCTGAACCTGAGCGGTTTACGGGGGGAAGGAGACCTGCGGTTCTCAGATGGGATAGCACAAATTCCAGGCCCGATCCGGGCAGAAGCCTCCTGGGATGGACAGCACCTGCAGCTGACTCAGGCAACCGTTTTGGATGCCGTCACCGTTGAGGGCAGCATTCCTGTCGATCCCGTCACTCTTCAGGTGGGAACCCTGAATCTCAATCTGACAGCCCAGAATCTGCCTCTGGCGTCTTTACCCAATCTGCCCAGTCAGTTACAAGTTCAGGGGCAGGGATCCCTCCAGGCTCGTTTAACAGGTCCACTCACCGCCCTAGATTTGCAGGGAGCGGTGCAACTGCAAGAACCGCAGGTCAATGGTCTGGCCTTCTCATCTCTGGCGGGCGAGGTTCGCTGGGATCCCTCCGCTACAGGACTGCAGGTGGAGTTAGCCGGAGCTCAGGATCGGGTGGCGCTGCTGGCCAGTGCCGATTACCAGACCTTATCTCTGGAGGTCAAGCAGGCAGATCTGCAGGCCACGCTTTCCCGACAGGAGAATCAGGTGGCGGTGGAGGCCAATCAGGTCCCGCTGTCGCTGCTGGGTTCCCTGGGCTCCTCACCCATCCAGGGACTAAACGGGCAATTGAATGGCGCTTTGCAACTGGATCTGGAAAGCCGCACAGCGGAAGGTCATGCGACTGTCGATACCCTGACTCTGGCAGATTGGGAGGCCCGGCAATTGCAGGTGGCGTTTGCTTATCAACCCGGACACCTGACAATTCCCCAGGCTAGCTTAGAGGTTTTTGACAGCCTGCTGGAAGCCGATGGCACCCTCACCTTACCGCAGGCAGGCCAACCTCAAATACCCCAGATTGATCTGAGTCTGCGCACCAACCGCAGTCGTCTGGAGGATGTGGTGGCTGCTTTCAAATGGAACGATTGGTCAGACATTACCACCCGAGGGTTTTCACTCCCGCCTTTTGGGCCTGCCTCTTTACTGGATGTGAATGCTCTGGGGGATCCAAACGCTTCTCTGATGGATCAACTACTGGCATGGCTGGCTCTGCTGGAAACTCATGAGGCAGAGATCAATGGTCAGGAACCGGATCTGCTTCCCCCGCTGACCAGCCTCACAGGCAGCCTTGAGGCCAGCCTCAACATTACCGGTCCTCTCAACCAACCCAGCCTTTCCTATCAGATCGAGGGTCAGGAATGGGCCTTAGAAGAGTTTTTCCTGGAATCCGTCCAGGCCTATGGGCAGTTGCAACAGGGTGAGATCGAAATCCAGTCGCTTGCTCTCCAGACGGGAGAACGGCAAACCACCTTTACAGGTCGGATCGGTCGAGATGAGCAGCAGGGGCAGTTACAGATCGAGAATCTGCCCATGGAAAGCCTGCAGCGGTTTTTACCAGAACGACTGCGACTGCAGGGCGATCTCAATGGCACGGTTGATCTGGCAGGGAACCTGGCGGATCCTCAGGCGCAGGGTCAGCTGAGTTTAACTGCAGGCCAGATCAATAGAATCCCGCTACCTTCCGCCACAGCAGAGTTCAACTACGGTGCTGGGCTATTACAACTGGACAGCCAGCTGGTGGCAGCCCAACCCGAGTCCGATCCGATCATGATTGCTGGCACGGTTCCTTACACGCTTCCCTTTGCCCAGGTGAAGGCTGACACGCCCGAAATCGATCTGCGCCTGCAGGTGCCTTCTCAGGGTCTGCAATTAATTAACGTCATGTCGGATCAGGTGAGCTGGGAATCCGGAGACAGCCAGCTGGCCTTGAATATTACAGGAACGTTGCAGGAACCGCAGCTGGACGGAAATCTCACCATCGATAATGGGGTCTTGCGGCTGCAGGCTCTGCCGGAACCGATTCGGGAGCTCTACGGGCGGGTGAACTTTAATGTGGATCAGGTGGAAGTCAATCAGCTGAGTGGATTGTATGGCGGTGGCATCATTAGCGCTCGGGGGACTCTACCCATCAACTCTCGGGGGGCTACCGGCAAGGCTGAGTCCAACCCCCTGACCATGATTCTGGATCAACTCTCTCTGGATATTTCAGATCTATATAAGGGCCAGGTCAACGGCTCGATTCTGGTGGGAGGACTGCTGTTACAACCCAATTTGCAGGGTCAGATCACTCTCTCAGAAGGGCAGATCAAATTAGGCCGGAATGGAGGGGAAGAGACTTTACTGCCCCAGCCGACTCCGGAGCAGGATCAGAGCTTCCCGCTTGCGTTCCAAGATTTGCAGGTGGAGTTTGGCGACAAGATCAGTGTTACCCGGGGCCAGCTCTTTAATTTTGTAGCTGCAGGCACCCTGGAACTTACGGGGACACCCCAGGATCCTCGACTGGCGGGATCACTGTCTCTGCGGGAAGGCGAGATCAATCTACCCCTGGCCAATTTCCGTCTGGATCGGTCGTTGCCCAACACCGTCACCTTTGATCCCGATGGCGGGCTGGATCCGCTTCTAGACCTGAACCTGTTTACCCGCACCTCAGAAGTTTTCCGCAATCCCCAATCTCTGGGTCTCTCCGATGCCAATCGGGATCTTGTGGGTGAGCAACAGACCATCGACATCACTGCCACCGTTTCTGGGCGGGCCAGCCAGCTGAGCTTAAGTGAACCTGAATCTCGGATTCTAGAGCTGAGCAGTACCCCACCCCGAACGGAGGAAGAAATCTTTGCGCTGCTGGGGGGCAACGTGGTGGCATCCCTGGGATCCGGGGCAGGACTGGCAAGTTTCCTGGCTAGTCAGCAGCTGTTAGATACACTGGCGGATACCGTGGGACTGGATGAAGTGCGCATCGGACCCATCCCTCAGGTGTCCAGCGATGCCGTCAGCCGTTCCAGCATTGGTCTGGGTTTAGAGGTCGCCAAAGATCTGGGCCGCTCCATCTCGGTCTCAGCGCAACAAAACCTCACGGATGGATTCCAACCAACACGGTATAGTACCCGCTATCGCCTCAATCACAACACCCTTTTACGGGTAACCACCGATCTGGAAGGGAATAGCAGTGCCTCGGTGGAATGGAGTAACCGCTTCTAGCAAAGGATCATGGATTCAACGCCGGACGCAATATCCCCTTCTCCCAAAGTCCTCTGGCCCCAAGTGTGGGGACTGGCGGCAGTGCAGGGAGCGATTGCTCTCACCTGGGTGATCTATAACCTTTATCTGCCTGGTCTGCTCACTAATCTGGGACTGGCTGCAAGTCTGGCCACTGGCCTGTTGATCCTGGAAAACGGGATTGGCATCCTGATGGAACCCCTGATGGGCAGTTTCTCGGATCGGACCCAGCAATGGGTGGGCAGTCGGTTTCCCTTTATCGCTTTAGGGATCATTCTGGCCTCGGTGCTGTTTCTGCTGATCCCGATTGTCTCGGGCCTTGTGCTGGCGTTGCCTCAGGATCAGATCCACACGGGGTTACTTCAATCCCTGAAGTGGCTGTTTGTGCTGGTGCTGGTAGCCTGGGCCCTGGCCATGACCATATTTCGCAGTCCGGCGCTGTCGCTATTGGGGCGGTATGCTTTTTCTTCTCAGATGCCGCAAGCGGCCAGTATTTTAACCCTGGTGGGGGGTCTGGCGGGAGCTCTGGGTCCCCTGGCCAGTCAGGTGATCCTGGGGATGGGAGAGTTTGCCACCTTTACTCTCGGGGCGATTGTCCTGCTGGTGGCGGCTCAAGTGTTGCGCTCGGTGGGGCCTCAACGCCAGGTGACAGAACCTCAACCCTACCAACAAAATGGGTTCTCCCCTTCACCAACAGCCGCGATCTCCTGGCCAGGACTGGCGCTAGTGTTTGGAGCAGGGGTAGGCATTGCTCTGGGCTTTCGGTTGCTGATGCAGAGCTTTCCCCAGATTTTGGAAACCCAGGTGATCGGAGCTCCCACAGGCCTGATCCTGGGTGGCATTTTTCTTTCCCTAGCCTTAACCGCCATTCCCTCCGGCTGGGTGGCTACTTACCTGGGAAATACGCTGGCCATGATCCTGGGGCTGGTGGTGATGGCCGGATTGTTGGGCTTTACGTTGTATGTGACTCATCCCCTGGGGGCTGCTCTAATCGCAGTGGGGTTGGGGGCCTCCTTCAGTCTGGTGTCCAACGGTACGATCCCTTTTGCCCTGACGATGGTGTCTCAGAGTCGAGCGGGGTTAGGCACTGGCATCTTTTTTAGTGGAGGGGCCCTGGCCTCTAGTCTGTTTGGATCTTTGGTGAGTCAGCCGGAGGCGATGGCAGCATCTACCGGGGCAATCGCGGGAGCAGCGGCTTTTCTGGCAGCGGGGATTTGCATTGCCTTCAGTGGTCCATTTCAGCTGCCGAAAGCTTCCGCTTGATCTGGCGTTCTGAGATCATTCTTAGCTCTCCAGCCATTAGATAAGTTCTTCCTGAGATTGTTTGCACGCGAACATTTAATTGCCTAGACTGAAAATATAGAACCAGTCAAAGGAGAGACCGTTATGCGTACTGTGTCTGTGCCTGTTGGACTTGCTGTCACTGCTGCTTTGTTCATGGGTTGGGGAAGCCCAGTTCAAGCCCAGCCCCAGGATATGGTGGTTGCTCTGCAATCTCTCCCCAGGGTTGAAGAATTATCCCAAGTCACCCTTAGTATGGAATTAACAGAAGACCGTTTTCTAGAAGACTCACTCGATCTGAGCCTGGAAGTTCCTTTGGAGGTGCGATCCCAGCGATCCCGTCCTCAAGCTCCCGTATCTCCCTTTGCCTCCGAGCCTCCCTTCAGCAGTGAAGCCCTCTCCCCAGCTCTGGATCTGTTTTACCTGGCCCGCTGGTAGTTGTCAGTCAATCGACTTAGCCCTGATGGCTCCAGATGCTATAGCCATGCATGCTTTCCACCAGGATCGCCATATTCCCTTCATCCAGGGCCCGCCGACAGGCCAGAATTGCATCCTGGAGTGTTTCGTAGGTGGTTTGGAAATAAAAGATCTGGTTGCGGTAGGAGGCGGCCTTGCGTCTTCCCACCCAATCACATTGACTTAAATCTGTGGATTTTACCTGAACCATAGCCTTTGTTAGATGAATCAGTATGTATTCAGTATCTAATTTCACTCAAGCAAATCGGATCCGCTAAACCTCGCATTGGACTCATATAAATGCGCAAGTTCTACCGTTCGTAGACGCGGCCTTTCCAGGATCCCCCTTGTCTCAGTAAGTGTAGCCGCGTTGAATCAATTGTCATTAGGGTGTAGAGCAATGCAACAGCTGGTAGACAAAAACTGAGCCAAAAGGGCTGACGATACACCGACAGGGTCGGCCAGTAGGCTACAGCCATGAGGATCCAGGTCAGGAGTGCGGGAGCCAGCAGCCAGAGATTCAAATGAAGCAGGCCCAGGCCAGCGCCGACAACAGGCATCAGATAGATCAACAACATGCCGATCACGGTACCCAGCAGGTTCAAGGGGGAATAATGCAGCTGTGTATAGGCACTGCGAGCCACCATGGCCCAGATCGTCTCCAGGGTTTCATACGGGCGCAGACTGCAGGTGGTGTCCGTCAGCCCTAACCAGATGCCACGACGGCTTTCCCCCTGAGAACTTTCTTTCACGGCCTTGGCCAGGGCACAGTCATCGATCAAAGCCTGACGTACCGCCTGGATCCCCCCGATCCGTTCCAGGGCAGCACGATGAAGCAAGAGACAGCCTCCCGCTGCTGCTGCCGTAGGGTGAGCAGGATCATTAACCCAGGCAAAGGGATACAGCTTTTGAAAAAAGAAGACAAAGGCCGGGATCAGTAGCCGTTCCCAGATACTCTGGCAGCGCAAGCGCACCATCAACGAGACCAGATCCAGCTGTGCTCCTCAGCTTTTTCGACCAGCTGCCATATAGAAGAGCGATCATGGGCGATATCAGCATCTGTCAAGAGCACATAGTCGGATACTGGGGCAGGAAAACGCTGGATCCCCTGATCCACAGCCCAGAGCTTGCCCGTCCAGCCCGAGGGCAGAGGCGCTGCCGTGATCAGGTGTAGGGCTTGAGCGGCATAACTTTGCTGTAATTCTTTGACGATTTCGGCGGTGCCGTCACTACTGTGATCATCCACCACCAGGATCTGCAGGGGACCGGGGTAATCCTGCTCTAGAAGCGTCGGCAGGGTCAGGGGCAGCATCTCCGCCTCATTGCGGGCTGGGATCACCACCTGTACAGATGGCCAGAGATCCAGGTTCAGTTTTTCAGAACTCAGCCGTTGATTCGCCCGCCAGAACTGCCCCCGTCCTCGTAGCAGCCCCACCCAGATCCCCAGACTCAGGAGAACCAGGATCAAGACAAATTCCATCATCCCTTCCCCCCCAAGATCCACTAGAGTGACCTTACAGTCTTCGACCGGACTGTGCCAGATCAGGGGTGAGGATCGCATTCATGTCAGAGTCACCACTTGCTGCAGCCATTGCCGCCAGTCAGGATTATTTGCTCTCCATTCAATATCCCGAGGGTTACTGGTGGGCGGAGCTGGAATCGAATGTCACCATGACTGCAGAAGTGGTTCTGCTCCACAAAATCTGGGGAACAGATCAGACCCGTCCCTTGGCCAAAGCGGAAACCTATCTGCGAGCTCAACAACGGGAGCATGGCGGCTGGGAATTGTACTACGGGGATGGAGGTGATCTGAGTACCTCCGTGGAGGCCTACATGGCCCTGCGTCTGTTGGGAGTTCCCGCCTCGGATCCGGCACTGCTGCAAGCCCGAGATCTGATCCTAAAGCAAGGGGGAATCAGCAAAACTCGCATTTTCACCAAACTGCACCTGGCTCTGATCGGGTGTTTCCCCTGGCAGGGGATTCCGTCACTTCCCCCCTGGATCATGTTCTTTGCTCCTCCGTTTCCCTTCAGTATTTACGAAATGTCCAGCTGGGCACGGGGTAGCACCGTTCCACTCCTGATCGTGTTTGATCGTAAGCCTATCTTCAAAATGGATCCAGCCCTCAGTCTTGAGGAACTCTACCCAGAGGGGTACGCACAAGCCAACTTTGATCTGCCTACCCAGAATGACTGGACCGATATTTTTCTCTACCTGGATCAAGTCTTCAAATGGGCCGAAGAACTAGATCTGGTGCCATTCCGAGAAGAGGGATTGCAGGCGGCGGAGAAATGGATCCTGGAGCGGCAGGAGGCCACAGGAGACTGGGCGGGGATCATTCCAGCCATGCTGAATTCGCTGCTGGCGCTGCGCTGCCTGGAGTATGCTGCAACCGATCCAGTCGTGGTCCGAGGCCTGGAGGCCGTGGATCGTTTTGCCCTGGAGACTGAAACAGAATACTGGGTGCAACCCTGCATTTCTCCGGTGTGGGATACGGCCTGGGCATTACGGGCCCTGGTGGAGTCGGGTCTGGCTCCCGATCATCCCGTTCTGACCAAAGGGGGGGAATGGCTGCTGAGCAAACAGATCCTGGATTACGGAGACTGGACCCAGAAAAACCCCAGGGGCAAGCCAGGGGGATGGGCCTTTGAATTCGATAACCGCTTTTATCCAGATGTGGATGACACAGCTGTGGTGGTGATGGCCCTGCACCAACTGCACCTGCCCAACGAAGCCCAGAAACGCTCAGCGGTAGAACGGGCGACAGACTGGATCGCCTCCATGCAGTGCCAGACGGGAGGATGGGCTGCCTTTGACATCAACAATGATCAGAACTGGCTGAATGCCATCCCCTATGGTGACTTAAAAGCCATGATTGATCCCAATACAGCCGATGTCACGGCCCGCGTGCTGGAAATGGTGGGTTATCTGCAACCGGGAACGGGATCACTGCCAACGGCTCAGGTGGAGAAAGCCCTCACTTATCTCTATGGGGAACAGGAACCGGAGGGATGCTGGTTTGGACGCTGGGGAGTGAATTACATTTACGGCACCAGTGGAGCCCTTTCGGCTCTGGCACAGATGACGCCCCAGACGGCAGTGCAGCCGATCCAGAAGGGGGCCGCCTGGCTGATCTCCTGCCAGAACGAGGATGGGGGGTGGGGAGAAAGTTGCCGCAGCTATGCAGATCCGGATCTCAAGGGCAAGGGAGAAAGCACCGCCAGTCAAACCGCCTGGGCTTTAATCGGACTGATGGCGGCAGCTGAGGCAACCGGGAGCACCGCTCATGATTCCCTGCAACGGGGGATTGATTACCTGCTGAAGACTCAACAGTCAGATGGCTCCTGGGATGAAGCAGCATTTACGGGCACTGGATTTCCTGGTCATTTCTATCTCAAATATCATCTTTATCAGCAATACTTTCCACTACTGGCTTTAGGGCGTTATCACGCTTTGAGCCGCTCAATGCTGAATTCGTGAGGCCTGGAACCTGTCTGTTTTCCGTACCAGTAAGTGCTATTTTCAGCCGTTACTCATTTACATGATCCCCACTGCGGATACTCTGGTTAGCACATACTAAGATTCTGTGTTTAGAGTTGTTAGGGACAAATGAACTACTCCTGTCCGCTGGTTCAGGGTATATGTGTAACTGTGTGAGTTAACTTTTGGGTGAGGAGTCAATCAATGGATCTTCGTAGTGAAGCGCTAAAGGTTCTTCAGGACACCAGCCGCACGTTTGCCATTCCGATTATGCGGTTGCCTGCGGGTCTGCAGGAGGCAGTTTCTTCGGCCTACCTCTGTTTGCGCGCCATTGATCAAATTGAGGATCACCCTCACCTGGATAACGCTACTAAAGTCAAGCTCCTGCGCACCATCAGTCTGAACTTGCAGGCCGCGGCTGAAGATACAACAACAGATGACTTCTCCCGAGGATTAGAAATCCATCAAGAAAGTCTGGAGGAAGTGACCTTGCGGGTGGGGGATTGGGCCCTGCTGGCACCAGCAACTATTGCCCCGCGGATCTGGGATGCCACCGCTGCGATGGCAGATCGGATGGCCTATTGGGCTGAGTGCAACTGGATGATTCAAACTCGTTCAGACCTGGATCGCTACACCTTTAGCGTGGCGGGATCGGTGGGACTGATGCTCTCAGAACTCTGGAGCTGGTACGACGGGACTCAGACGAATCGTGCCTATGCGGTTGGGTTCGGGCGCGGTCTGCAGTCGGTGAATATTCTCCGCAACCGAGGGGAAGATCGGGCTCGGGGAGTCGATTTCTTTCCAGAGGGGTGGACCGCTGAGGACATGCACGATTATGCCCGCTATAACCTCTCCCTGGCGGATGCCTACATTCGAGAACTGGCGGCAGGACCGGCTTTAGATTTTTGTCAGATCCCTCTTACCCTGGCCCATGCCACCCTGGATGCCCTTTCTCTGGGCAAAGAAAAACTCA
Organism: Synechococcaceae cyanobacterium SM2_3_1; assembly: GCA_012030715.1. Lineage (GTDB taxonomy): Bacteria > Cyanobacteriota > Cyanobacteriia > Thermostichales > Thermostichaceae > JAAUUJ01. Next base: position 16,665 of record JAAUUJ010000051.1, read on the forward strand.
GCCGCCACGATGTTTTGACCCTGATCGATCGCTTGACCAAGGCCAGTTAATGCTTTTCGACGCACCCCCAAAGCTCAGGAGTTCTGTTCAGATTTCTGAAATTTACGCTTCAGTTCAAATATGAGGATCAGGGCAATACTCAAATAGCCACCTGAAAGGCCCAGTAAACCCACATAGAGAAGTGTGAAGGCCAGGGATGCGTCCGAGGGCAGGTAGTTCATGGTCAAATTACAAAAATTCCAGAGGGTGTGGGCAAGTGTGGGTAGAACCAGCATCCAGATAAGGGTCCTCCTGCGGGGCCAAAGTCGCTGGGGGGGATTGGGTTACCCAGATGTAGCCCATCAACAGCTGATAAAAGGGATGACGCATCCAGCTGGTCAGGACCCGGATCCAGACCACATCGCCACTGGTCTGCAAGCTGTAGAGGATACTCTCCACGCCATCAAAGCCGAGGGCAATTCCCAGTACACAGGCCAGTCTGGAGAATAAGCTAACGGGCCGAGATCCCCAAACCCCGATCAGTCCCACGAGCCCCAGCAGTTTGCCAGTTTCTTCCAGGAAGGCAATAAACAGAGAGGTCAACAGACCGCGGCCAAAGGGATTGGCGACATCCTGAAGCAAGAGCAGGCCCTGGTCTAAAAGTGCACTCAAAGGCCAGGTGATGATCGCCCCCACCAGTGCCCCCCACCACAGCGGCCCCGGATGAGAACGGGAAGGAAAGCTACCCAGCAATGTGAAGAGAATCAGGGCAGGAAGAAGGCTAAAACCAAGTTTAAGCCACATAAGCATCCAGGATCAAAACTACCCTCCAACCAGGCGTGAAAGGGGATCTAGGGTCAGCAATTGAGCAATTTCATCGGTTTGAAACCCAAGCGCCATGGGACGCCTCACCCCAGGTAAAACGCCAACATCATACAGTTCGGTGATGGTTCCCTCAATCCGTAGCCAGTGAATAATGGTGCCTTGATGCAGATCGATGATTAAAAGTCCGCAACGGGCTGCACTGTCTTTTTCCTGCAACTTTGCTTCCAGGGGCAGGCCGGAGAAGGTGCGATCCCGGGGATGAGAGAGGCCCACAACTGCAAAGCGATCCCAGAACGCCAGTCCCCGTCCATACCCCGGACAAAAGGTCACGGCTTCAAACTGTCCTCGCGCCAGATCCACAAAGCCAAACTCACCTGTGCCAGAGTTTAACAACCAGAGTCTGCCCTGATAAACCCTGGGGGAATGGGGCATAGATAGTCCCTGCACCACCACCTCACCGGAGGGGATCTCCAGAACACAGCCTCCATGGACTCGCCGATCCCGCCAGCCATCAATCACATCCGACTGACTGCAGACAGTGACATATTTGGGCTGCCCCACAACCATCGCCAGACCATTCAGGTGACAGCGATCTTCATTCACCACCTGGGAAATAAACGGGGGATGCCAGAGAGGTGTACAACTATTGCGGGGACTGACGGTGGCCAGACAGTTGAGAAGCGTACTGATAAACAGGATCTGACCCTGAGCATCAACCCCCAGATCGTGGGTGTCCAGATCGCCTGTGGTGTAGGCAATGCGGGGAATATAGAGCTTGTCATACCCTTGATAGTTCTCTCCCTGTTGCAGAACATTATCCAGTTGCCAGATCTGATATCGAGTAGCCAGGTAAAGGCGCTCGCTACTGGTAAACAGCCCCATGGCACGGGAAAATTGCCGTTGAAAGGCAGAAATCTGCCCCTGTTCATCCACCCCCAACAGGGCTAACCAGTTGGTTTGATAGGTGGTAAAGGCCAGACTGACTTGCTGTTGTTGCAGCCAGGAGATGAACCCCCGATCCATCAAGATGCGCGGGGAGGTGGATGTTAGGGAGCTCTGGGGTACAGCGTCAGGCACTGAGAAACTCACTCAGAAGGCGGTTGACCGTGAGAGGTGCTTCCTGCTGGGCCCAGTGCCCACAATCAGGAATGAAAACTTTCTGGATTCCTCCTAGAAAAAAATCATCCATGTTTTCAGTCAGGCTGCGGCTGAGCGCAAAATCTTCTTCACCCCAGATCAACAAGGTGGGGGCCATGATCTGGCGGATGGGCTCTAGAAAGAGAGTTTGCAGAGTTTGTACATTAAACTGCCGATAATAGTTAATGGCAGCCGTCAGGACCCCCGGTTTAGACAAAGCTTCCTCATAGATCTTGAGAACACGGCTGGTAAAGGCGCTCTTGCGCACCGAAGTATCTTGAAAAATACGCCGCACCCATCCCTGTAGATCCCTCTGCAGCAACCACTCTGGTACATAGGGGAGCTGAAAGAAAATCATGTACCAGCTGCGGCGAAACTGATCCAGGTTGGTGAGAAACTCACGCCGAAAACAGGCAGGATGCGGAGAATTTAGCACCGCGAGTTTATGGATCTGGTCGGGATAGGTTTGGGCCCAGTGCCAGGCAATGGCTCCCCCCCAGTCATGGGCCACCACCGAGACTTGGTCCGCCTGAAAGTGTTGGATCAGACCCTGCATATCCTGGGTGAGAGTTTCAATGTCATAGCCAGAATCGGGTTTGTCGGAGTCGTTGTACCCGCGCAGATCCGGGGCCACCACCTGAAACTTGTGGGCCAGGGTCGGAATTTGATGCCGCCAGGAATACCAGAACTCAGGAAATCCATGTAACAACAGAACTAGAGGCCCTTCTCCCTGAGTAACGTAATGCAACTGAATCCCATTCGTGCGGGCATACCCATGTCGCCAGGGACCCAGCCGCAGGGGATGGGGAGACGGCTCAGAAGCAGCGTTGGAATCAGCCATGATCAATGGGGAATGGTATTTAACTATACTAACTTCAGTCCACCAGCTGCAGGTTACTTGCGACAATCAATCACTAAGCCGACCTAACTCCTATGCCTGTGCCTCAGTCTAGCTCTATGGTTGCAACCCCTCATCCAAAATTTACGATCACGATTCTGGGAACGGGGGCCTGGGGGATAACCCTGGCGGATCTGGCGCAAGGGCGGGGACATCAAGTGCAGGTGTGGGGTCGGCGCAGTGCCCTCTCGTTGGGGATGGTGATTGCAGATGCGGATCTGATCCTTTCAGCCGTCTCAATGCCTGGCGTCGTTCCCATCACTCAACAACTGCAACAGGTGGGACGTCCCGAGGAAAGATTCTTGTCAGCGCAACCAAAGGACTGGATCCACTCAGTTGTCAAACTGCCTTGCAACTCTGGGCCCAGGCTTTTCCCGCTCACCCCCTGGTGGTCCTATCTGGACCCAATCTTTCTAAAGAGATCCGGCAGGGCTTACCCACGGCTTCAGTTGCAGCCAGCCATAGCCAACCTGCAGCGCAAAAGGTTCAGCTGGCCCTCTCTTCGGAGCGCTTCCGGATTTACACCAGCTCTGATCCACTGGGGGTAGAACTGGGGGGGACGCTGAAAAATGTGATTGCGATTGCGGTCGGCGTCTGTGACGGGTTGCACCTGGGTAGCAATGCGCGAGCTGCCCTGATCACCCGTGGATTGAAGGAAATCATTCGCTGTGGTCAGTACTGGGGAGCCAATCCCGAAACCTTTGTGGGCCTCTCAGGACTGGGAGATCTGCTGGCCACCTGTACCAGCCCCCTGAGCCGCAATTATCAAGTAGGCTATGGCCTGGCCCAGGGAACTCCCTTGTCCCAGATCCTTGAGTCATTAGAGGGAACCGCCGAGGGGATTAACACGGCAGCCGTGCTCATGCAGATTGCCCAGCAGCATCACCTGGATCTACCTATCACAGCGCAAGTGCATCGACTGGTTCAGGGGCAGATCACTGCCAGTGTGGCTCTGGAAGCCCTGATGGAACGAATGTTGAAACCAGAGTAACCCTCTACTGCTGCTGCCGGACCTGATCCCATTTCCAGAGCAAGCTTGAACAGGTATTCGTACACATGTGAGCCAGAACCGGGACTGCCAGATTGCCCGTTAATATCAACCCCAGAGCCATCAGCGTTCCCACCGCCATTGCCCAAACCCCGTAGGGCCAGGATCGCCACTCCAGCAGGTGCAACCCCCCAAACAGGAGGTTAGAGATCAGAATCACAGGCCATGTCATCCCCAGGGCCGAGAGGATCACACCCCGAAATAACAGCTCTTCTGATAACCCTGGTAAAATACCCAGTAACATCAGATCTGGCCAGGCGAGAGGGGTGACCACCAACTTCATGTAGGTTTCGGCGTAACTGCGGTAGGCGGGCCAGCTTCGGTAAAGAATTTGACTCAGACTTAGAATCACAAAACTCAGAAATCCAGCCTGCAGGATGGTGGATAAATTCAGCGACCAGGGGGGTAGAGTAACCTGTCCCCACCAGAGCCAGAGAATTGAAATCCCAATCAGCAGAGATGCGGTCAGGACCATAGCGGCTAATACCTGTTGCCGGGTCAACGTAGAGAGAGCGGAGGGTGAACTCACAAATAAATCCAAAGGGGGTTACTTCTTAGCCTGGCATGCGGGTCCAGAACCTGTAGGGAACGATCCCACCTTGCGGCCTAGACTTTGATCTTGGAGGACAGCTTCATTGTCAGAATCGCGCAATTTCGCAGCATTGAAAACACAAGACTGGGATCAGTTGAAGGCTGACCTCTGGGACTGGCAGGGCTATTTGGCCTCACTGGGCGATTTGGAGTGCAGCTGAGCTTGGAACGGATAAGCAGCCTTCTCAAGCAGCTCGATCATCCCCAGCGCGGGATTCCGGTTATGCATGTGGCCGGGACCAATGGTAAGGGATCGGTGTGTGCCATGCTCAGTCAGATTTTGCTGGCCGCCGGGTATCGGGTGGGACGCTATACCTCACCGCATCTGGTCAGCTGGCGAGAACGGATCTGGATTAATGGAGGCTGGATTTCTGAATCCGAGTGGGCAGCTGTGCTGGGCAGGGTGGCAGAAACCCTGCGAAATATCCCGCAAGGACAGGAACATCCCACTCAGTTTGAGATAGTCACCGCTGCCGCCTGGCTCTACTTCCGTCAGCAACGGGTGGACTGCGTAGTTCTGGAAGTGGGGTTGGGGGGGCGTCTGGATGCGACCAATGCCGATATTGATCCGATCCTCACACTCATTACCTCGATTGGCTGGGATCACTGGCAACGCTTAGGTCCCACGCTTGCGGATATCGCCCGAGAAAAGGCAGGGATCTGCAAACCTGGCATCCCGGTGATTACGCCAGCTGATCAAGGACCTGAGGTGGAAGCGGTCTTGCTCCGCCAGGCCATTCAGATGGGGGCTCCTTTTCGGCCTGTCAAATCTGTACAAAAAATCTCGGATCGGGAATTTCTCTGGCAAGACCACCCCTATCCTTTACCTCTGCAGGGGGATGTGCAGCTGATCAATATTTCTCTGGTGTTAGCGGCGGTGGAGCAGCTCAGGGATCGGGGTTGGCAGATCACAGACGAGGCGATCAGGATCGGGCTGCAGCAAACCCACTGGCCAGGCCGACTTCAGCGAGTCACAATTGCAGACCATACGCTCCTCCTGGATGGGGCTCACAATCAACCTGCAGCTTTAGCCCTGCGCCGTTATCTGGATCAGTACCTTACCCCACCGACCACCTGGTTTATGGGCTTGCTGGAAACCAAAGATAGGGAGGGAATCCTCAAATCCTTGCTCCGTCCTGGGGATCGCCTTTACACCCTGCCCATTCAAGATCATGCGGCACTGGATCCTGGAGAACTGGCCACCCTGGCCCAGCAGATCCAACCCCAACTTGCCTTGGTTAAGCCCCTGGAGAGCCTCCAGACCTGGCAGCATCTATTAGAGAGCTGGCCCCCCATTCCCGATCCAAGGCCGAGTGCGGTCTTGTGTGGATCTCTCTACCTCATCGGTCAGGTCATGCGAGATTGTTTAGGATGGGAGTTAGCGCAGTAAGCCTGCTTCGATCATGAAATTCCCTGGTTATTTTATTTACCGTGGCTTTCAACAGGGGTTACGTAGCCCCCAGATCCGACCCTGGATTCTGCTGGGTCTGTTTGCCTACCTGATCAGCCCTTTTGATCTGCTCCCCTCTTTTCTGCCTGGCCTGGGTGAGGTGGATGATCTGGTGCTGGTGGGGATCCTCGTGCGGGAGCTACTCATGATCTGGTGGGAGAACTTGCTGCGACCTGCGGCTGAAACCGCTTCCGCGCCTGCAACGGGTCAAAAACCAGGAGGCGTCATTGATGTTCAGGCAACCCCGGTGGAATCTGAGTAGGCAGAAGGAACGATGCCTGTTTATACCCAATCAATCTGGATTGCGGCTGCACCCCATGTGGTAGATCACTGCATTACTGATCCCGAGCTGATGCACCAATGGCTCAACCCCCTGCTTAAATGTGAGCCTGTAGGTGCGTGGTCCCTAACGATTGGCAGTCGTTTTCGCTTCATACTTCAGATCCCCCTCCTGCAGCCTGCTCTGGACTGCGTGGTGAGTGATCGTCAGGAAGGCGTTGTGGAATGGTCCTTTCAAGGATTCTTTAGGGGGCGGGATCGTTGGGAATGTCAGGCTGAGGAAAACGGGACCCTGCTTAAGAATGGTTTCGACTTTGAGATCCCCAACCCTGTGATTGCCTGGGGCTATCGCCTGGTGGCGGAGCAACTGACCCAGCGGGATATGCAGGATCAGCTGCAGCGACTCAAGCGGGTAGCAGAATCCCAATCAGAACGCTAGACAATGCCCATCTGGAGATTTGAGAAGGTTACCTCAGTGTCAGTGGGCTGTCCCTGGGATTGCCCCACAACTTTCTGGCGAGTCATCAGATAGAAGCCGCCAAACTGCCCATAGTCATCAGTGAAATTCAGCTGACTGAGCACCTTTCCATCCTGAGGATCGGTGAAAACAGCGGTGTAATGGGTGGAAAGGTAACCATCCGGGGTGTCCAGTTTATCCAGATGATTGATGGTAAAAGCCATCCGACCCATGACCCGTGAAACCTGGGCAATCTCTCGATCTCGCACTTTGTAGTGGGATCCCATCGCATCTCCCGAGACCGCAATCGGTACGGCTCCTGTGTGATCGGGTTCGCCATCCACCTGAAAGGCATGTTTACCATGGGCGCTTTCAAAGTCACTGTGCTTGCGGTGGGTGATCACGTCTTTAATCTGGTTGGTAATCCATTCTGCGGCCAGTTCATGATCCACTCCCGTAACCTTAATCTCGTTCAGATTGGTCAGATCAGCAGGCACAGAAACATGTCCGGTGTAGATGCCCGCTGGCAGGATGCGCTCGCCGCTACGCCCGACACTGGTGTCGTATTTGATCTTGAGCTCGAAGTCTGCGGTGTAGCCGGGAAATCCGGAGCGCCAGGTATAGCGGTTTTCATAGGCGGACTTAAACAGTTCGCGGGCATCGAGATTAGTGGTAACCTCTACTGCGGTCATGGGCTTCTCCCTTTTGGCTCCAAGTGCAAGTGTAAGGCTTGTGATTGAATAGCCACCACAAGCTTCTCCCCATTATCCCCTCTGATCTGGTGATCCCCAAGGTCTGGATCCAGCAAGATGGGACTGAGGACGGTGTTACTGATAATGGTGGGTTGGCTGCGAAAGATCGCAAGCTGGATCAAACAGGCATGGTCTTCTGGCTGGAAAAGAACTGCCGATCACAGGAAGAAATCAGCAACAGTCCACACAAATCCAGGGAGAAGCGGAGAGGTTAATTGTTCGGATGAGTGCAGGCTTGTAACAGGTTTTAGCACCGCCTGATCCCGTCGAAAAATCATTACTTCCTGCAGTTGCCGATCCACAATCCAATACTCCTGGACCCCTCGAATCGAATAAAGTTTCAATTTAACTTCTTTATCTCGTTGCTGATCTCGAACTCCAGTTGAATTGAATGCCGACTGATGCTCCTATGCCTCAGGATAAAAGACCAAGCTGATGCCGTTAATACAGTGGCGGACATAGTCTTCAACAAAGAGAATATGTCCTAGATGACTTCCACATCTGCGGCAGCGGGCTTCAATGACACCATGATCTCCACCAGGATCGATGCCCGTTAAGACGCTGTTGGGCTCACTATGAAAAAAGAACAACCAACCTCGATCTAAAACTTCCTTTTGTTCGGAAGAGTAAATGTATAGATCACATCCCTTGCAGTGATAATGACCCTTGCTTTCTTCATTCCAAAGTTCGCTGGATCGTTGAGGCTCAGTCCCCCCTTTGCGGAGAATATTAAATTCTCGACGAGTTAAGATCTCGCGCCATTCTTCCTCGCTTCTGACCACCTCAAACTGAAATTCGTCACTCACCCCAGGCTGAGATTCATTGGCATGAGCAGTTTTAAATGTGAAAGGCAATGCCAAGGTACTGGCTAATGCTGAGAACTTAAAAAGATCGCGACGCGAGAAAGGGTTAACAATAGACATAAGAGCATTCTCCTTTTACTTCACCTAGATTGGTATTTTGTGATCACAATAAACCCAGACCTTTTCAGGAAAGAGTTTCTGCTTTTATAAATCCTATATGACTCCTGTGAATTCGTTGTGTTTGTTGACATACCTTTGATAATCTGTTCATAGCTTATCAGACTATTTCCAGTGAGGTCTAGTGGCTATTGACTGTTGATGCTTAAAATTTCATGAGGATAATTCTATATCGAGAAAATTAGATTTCCCTTGGATTGAATCTAGTTTGCTTCTGGGTCAGACTTCTATTCCACCGCCTCCACCTGCGCCTCACAGATCTGCTGATCCGTAATCTCGCTCCAGGTTGCGATCTTGATAGATTGGTACTCGGTTCTGCGGGTTGCTTCCATCTGAAGTCAGAATTGCGATGACAGCGCCCAGCTTATCCAGCCAGCGGCACAATCGAGTAAATTACACCTCCAGCCACAAACATACCCAAATGACTCTCCTGTTCTTCGGGTAATTCATGCTTCAAAATATTGAGAATGATCCCCCTGCAACAAAAGCCCAGATGGCTGCCACGGCTGCCGCATCCTCATGAAACCGTTCCCCCAAGTCCAGCACAGGACAATGGCCACCGCCAGGATCACGCGCCCCAAAGGGCATGGGCCTGTTGATGATGTTCTCACAACCCCACATCATTGACCAGAAAGTGCAGAGCCAGGGCAAAGAATAGGATCAAACAGGGGATCAGGCCATGATTTTCGGCCTCCCGTAGCAGGTAGCCCAGCGTCATGTTGTAAATGGCGAACGAGATCACATGGATCCAAAACACCCTGCCCCCAGTGCAGTCTTGCCCATGCATCATCATGTTGTGGGCATGGGAGCGAGGCATCAATAGTTTCAATAAACCTTAAGTTTAAACGAGGATCCAAGCTGCCGCCGCCTAAAAAGATCATATTTGTCGATCTGGATTGTCAAGAATTGTGGTGCTTCTGTTGGGAATTGTCAGGGATCTTGACCTGAGCCGCACTTAAGATAGAACATCTCAGAGGAGTCATGGCAGAGGGAAACGGGGGGATCATGCAATCCGATGAAGAGCTAGAAATCTGCCAGAGGCTTCAGGGCTTAGGCTCTAGAGGCAAGCCGCATCCCCTTGTGGGTGAGGTCGTAGACGATCTAGACTGCGATACAAAATACTAAGGCAGAACTTAACGTGAGCGTAAGTCAAGTGCTATTGGTCAAGGGATTGCTTGCCGGTTTGTTTCAGGTGATCGGCTTTGCAGCCTTACTCTTTGTTCCAGCAGGGACAGTAGATTGGCCTCGGGGGATCCAGTTTCTCACTGCTTATAGTTTATTATTAGTCCTCACGATTACTTTACTGGCTCAGTTTGCCCCTGGCAGTTTAGAAGCCCGACTTCACCCCCTGATCGCGGAAGGCCAACCGATGTCTGATCGGGTGATCACAACATTGCTTTTCTTTGGATTATTTTTCTGGTTTATTCTAATTCCCATCGAGGTTTTTCACTGGCAGCTTCTTCCTCAACCGATGCTACTCATCTCAATGGGTGGAGCTGTAATTTGTTGCTTAGGTTTTTTCTTAGTGGCCTGGTCCCTTTTTCAGAATGAGTTCATGATCCCCATTGTTAAAAGTCAGCCTGAGCGAGGTCAGAAATTAATTGACTCAGGGAATCTCACAGCCAGGTGCGTCATCCCTTTTATCTC
>JAAUUJ010000004.1 GCA_012030715.1 Synechococcaceae cyanobacterium SM2_3_1
TGCGGATCGCCTCATCCAATCGGGCAAACTGCTCAATACTTCCTGATAGCTTAGCTTCTCTGATTAACATCATGTTATCCTAGCTCAACTCAGGATAAAAGCCGTCCTAGAAGGACGAGGCTTTAGACCCAGGTTTTCGGTAAGGAACTGTAAACACCCTACCATCTTGCCCTGCCCATCCTTGGCATAGGCTTGCGGATGAGCGCAGGGATCTGGTTAAAACGAGGAAGAATTCACGGGCTGATAAGCCAGAACCTCAGAGGATTGCAACGGTAGATCCGCCAGTGAGCCCAGGTCTTCTGCCTCCAGGAGTTCAAACCAACTTTGCTGCCACAGCTCAGGAAAGTCCTGACGTCCCCGAGAGAGCAGCGATAATGCATCATGCCACAACCCAGACTCAGCCAGGTAATGGGAGCGATACCTGGGCAGGAACATCTGGGTGAGAATTTGCTCGTGAGCGGGGAGTTCCACACGCTTGATCCAGCCATCCACGACGATGTCAGCCGAACGGGATTGAGGATCGCAGATCAAGGCAACATACCAGTGGTAGAGCTGATCCACCTGCAACGAAATATCCTGGGGCAGAGTCACACTTCCAATGCTGGCCTGAGCAAAGCCAGGGATGCGAATCGAGTAGAGGACATTTTCCTCCGCATCATTCAGATTAAACTCCAAGAACTGTTCTGGAGCTGCAGGAGCTGCCCAGAAGAAGGTGGGTTGAGCTTGCGCGGTCAGTCCCAGGTGATTTGAAGGCAGCAGGGCCGTCAACGTTAAATCCTGATCGGCCTGATCACATCCTCGCGTGCCAGCCCCTTCACGGTTGCCGGGCATCCCCCGTTCAGGAGGAGTAAAAACAATGGCGGGGAGAGATCTGGTCTCCAGAGGCCGCGGTTCAGGTGGAGGAGAAGCAGGCTTTACCCCAGGATCCACCTGAGCCTTTACCCCAGGAACGAGCACCAGCATCAAGCCCAACCAGAGAAGGCGCTTTGCAGAAAAAATTGACAGCGGTATGTCCTTCATACCCTAAGCTCCTTGGGACAAATACCGTGATCGGGTCAACTGCGGTGGAGGACCTGATATGCCCTTAGACGCACCTGCTTGCCTGGGAGTTCAAGGTGACCCCAGTCAATAAGAGAATAATGACCGCACAATTGCATCCGGGTGGAATCAGCAATGAGGATTCGACAGCTACTGTCCTGACGATCTTTGGCATAGCTTTCCAGTCGGGCAGCAGAATTCACGCAATCACCAATCACACCATACTCCAATCTGCTTTGACTACCAAGACTTCCTGCAAATACGGGTCCGGTACAAATCCCAATCCGCATGGCGGTGGTGGGCAGATGTTGCTGATGCCAGGCAACGTTGAGTTGATCCAGTTGCTGGGCCATGGTCAGAGCACAGGACACTGCTTGTTCCGCATCCGAGGCTGTATGCGTCCCAGACTTCTGCTTGACGGGAACGCCAAAAACTGCCATCAGGCCATCCCCCATAAATTTATTTACAATTCCCCCATGCTCCTGCACCGTTCGGGTCATACAGGCCAGATAGTCATTCAGCCAGTCCAGCAATGTTTCTGGAGCGAGGGTTTCCGCCAGAGCACTAAAGTGCCGCAGATCGGCAAATAAAACCGTAGCCTGCAGGCGTTGGCCCATGAGGTTGCCCCGCACCAGCAATTGCTCCCGTTGCTCCCAGAGTGTCATGGCAATTTCAGGAGAAACATTCTGCCCCAGCAGACGAAACACCATCTGTTGTTGTTGTTGAGCTTGTTGGTGTCCGTAAACTAAAACCACGGCATTCGTGAGAACAAACCCCAACATCGGAGCCATGACTGGGATCCACCCCTGCAGTAGAAACAGACCCCACGAGATCCCCCCTAAACTCAACAATCCCAAACCCGTCCCCAGGAGGTGCAGCTGCCATCCCCTGACGCCTGCCGACAACAGTCCTCCCCCCAAAGACCAGATCAGAAGCCAAATCGATTCCCCCCAAAAGGGCCAACTCCAGAACAGACTGTGTTCTCCCTCAACCACACTGAGTATCTGGCTGACCATCTGCGCCTGGAGTTCTACCCCCGCCATCTTTTGTTGATCCTCGAAGCTGAGACTCCAGGGCGTGTAAAAGTCATCATGCAGACTTTCGGCAATGGTGCCCACCAGCACGATCCGCCCCCGAATCCAGGCGGGATCCACCTCTCCGGCCAGCACCTGACTGAGGGTTACCCGTTGCGCAGCCCCATGATGGGAACGATAATCCAACAGGATCTGATATCCCCCTGCATCGACACCCACATAGGCCCCAAAGTCACTTTCCAGAGGCTTGAATCTGGCTTTCCCCAATTGCATATGCTCTGGATGATCTGGAACAGTCAACGGCACAATCCCCTGATGCTCCAGGTAATTGAGGGCCAGTTGCATGCCAAAGGAGATATATGCAGCTGAGGGAGTATTCAAAAACAGGAGGTGCCTGCGCACCACTCCCCCAGAATCCACCACCACATCATTGAACCCCACTTGCTCTGAAGACAGTCCTTGCGGTGCAGGAATCGTTTCTTCAGGATGGCTACCGATAAAGGTAATCGCAACGGTGTTGCTCTGCCGTAGATAGTCCGGAAGTAGGGGATGGCTTGCGAGCTGGAATCAACAGGAGTGGGGCGCAACAGATCTAGACCCATGACACGGGGCTGATGATGCTCTAACTGAGTCAGCAGATCCACGAGTACTGCATCTGGCAACGGATAGCCGTAGCGCGCCAGATCTTGTTCCGTAATGGCAACCACCAACATCCGTGTATCCGGTCCACGATCCGGGCGGAGGGGCACCCAGGTGTCGTACATCCATAGCTCAGCAGACTGCAGCCCCCCCAGCTGCTGGATCAAGAGCACAGCTCCTGTGGTCAATCCGGCCACTAGAGTCGGAAGCAACCCGCTGCGAAAAACGGCCTGAAAACCTGAAAGAAAACCAGAAACCATGGAGGTGGACTCCCCGCATCCTGCCATTAGGGGATGCTGAGATCATCATATAGGGACTTCCAGATGCTGGCTTTTTGATGTGAGGATGGAAAAGCAAGTTCTTCCTGGAGGCATTCAGAATGAAAGGGCCGCGACCTTTATCCTCATGGCCAAGGCAATTTCTGGGCAGAGTGATATGCATCTGTTTGCTCCTGGTGACTATTCTTTGCAGTTGCAATCCCGCTCGGGCGGAAGACTACACCAAACGTGATCTGCAGGGATCTGATTTTTCTCATCAGGATCTGACCAACTCAGCCTTTCTCAAAGCCAACCTGCGCAATAGCGACCTCAGCCATGTCAACGCTCGGGGGGTGGATCTATTCGGGGCGAATCTGATTAATGCCAATCTACAGGAGGCTGATCTGACTGCCGCAACCCTGGATATGGCCAATTTGCAACATGCAGATCTGCGGGGAGCAGTGCTGGAGGACAGCCTGATGTGGTTAACCAAGGTGGAGGGTGCTCAGATTGAAGGCGCTGACTTTACCAATGCTCTACTGCGCAAAGACACCCTCAGTACTCTCTGTGAATCGGCTACAGGCACCAACCCGATCACGGGACGGGAGACCCGAGACTCATTAAACTGTCCGGGTTAGGGCACCTGAGACGCCAATCGCTGCAGATCCCGCTGAATCTCAAAGGCCAATTCACGGTTGTGGGGTTCAATATCCCTGGCTTTGTGCAGATAGGCACGGGCCTGAGCGGGTTTTCCCAGGGTGATCAAGCGATTGCCATAGCGGTAGTAGGCCAGAGCCGCAACGTGGATCACATCCTCGGCATCCGGAAAGCGTCTCTGTAAACTGTCCGCAGAGGCGACGGCTTCTCCCAACCGCTGCGCACGCAGGGCCTGCCGGATCCGTTGCAGAGCTTCAGTGCGTTCCCGGTCCGAGGGATCGGACTGAGAAGAGTGGGAGGTCACCTGGACCACGATCCGATCATCCAGCTGAGAGCGGGAAGATTTCACCTGAGGTCGTTGCTGGTGTGTAGACCAGACCTGATCGTAGACCCGCCGTTGTTCCGGATCCTGAAGCACACGATAGGCCTCATTCAGTTGCTGAAAATGAGCTGTGGCTGCGGCTCCGGCGAGATCAGGGTGAAATTGACGGGCCAAACGGCGAAAAGCCTTTTTGATCATGGCTCTATCGGCCCTGGGATCCACCTGCAGGAGTTGATAGTAGTCAAGAAAGGCCATGTGCAGTTGGCTTCACGGTCCTTCCAGTATAAACACCCCTCCTCCTCACGCCTGCCCTGGACTCCCCAGTCTCAATGACTCCCCGCCCTAGGGACGTCGATTGGAGGGCAAGCCCCAGTAGTGAATTCTTTCCCCCAGCCAACCCGAGGAGCGCAGACTTTCCACAGTCTGGCTTACCTGCCGCGTCAGATCTGAGGATTCAATTCCCTTGGGCATTGCCACCCCTAATCCCACACTCGAAAGGGGACCCAGCACCTGATAAGCAGGATGTGCCTGCACCCACCCTGTGAGTACCGTTACATCGGCGGCAAACCCCACCACCAGATCCTCCGTCAGAATCGTCACCCCATCCTGGTAGGAATCGACAGGGATTAACTCAGCTTCCGGCAAGAGAGCATTGAGATGCAGAATGGCTGCTGATTCCTGCAAAACTGCGATCGAGTGCGAGGCCAGATCACTCCAGGTTTGCCAGCGGGGATCCTTGGCCACAGCGATGGCGGTGCCATCAAAATAGTAGGGTGGGCTAAAATTAACCCAGCGGGAGCGCTCCCTGGTAATTCCTACCTGCGCAATCGCCAGATCCACATCCCCCTGCACCACGGCTTCCAATCGCTGGGGATTGGTCAGGGGAACTAATTCAACTTTTCCCATCTCTCCCAGCAACTGCCGACCCAATTCCTGAGCCAGATCCACCTCAAACCCCACCAGCTGACCTTCCGAATTGCGAAACCCCAGGGGGGGCAAATTATCTTTCACCGCCACCCGTAACTTCCCTGATGCCTGTATGGCCTGCAGAGAACGAGCCTCAGTCACAGGCTGAGTCAGGAGGATCAAGGCCAAGCTAAGGAGGGCAAAACCTGCCAGGTGCCTGTACATCGAATCCCTGGAGTGACGAGACAACGCAAATTGAGGGCCCGGTCCCACTAGGAAGCTGAGCGCCGGACAGCGTTAACCACCTGGGTAAATGCGGACTGATCCAATGCCGCCAGCTGGGCTAGCATCTTGCGATTTAGGAGGACATCCGCCTTGCGCAGATCATTCATCAGTTGACTGTAGCTGATCCCCTGAGCCCGAGCTGCCGCATTAATGCGCGTAATCCAGAGACGACGAAAGTCCCGCTTGCGCCGCCGCCGATCTCGATAGGCGTTGACCAGTGCTTTCATTACCCGCTGGTTAGCCGTGCGAAACAGCTTGGAACCGGAGCCGCGAAAACCCATTGGCAAGCTTAAAGATCTTATTTTCGGCGCTTACGGGCGACATTGCCCCGTTTAACACGTGTCATGATGGCTGGCTCACTCAATAGATCGGCAGTTGAGGCTAACGGGAGTAGGGCATCATCAGGCGCACATTTTCAGCGTCCCGCTCATTCACCAGTGCCATCCCACGCAAACGCCGCTTGCGATGAGAGGACTTGTGCTCCAGCAGGTGATTATGTCCGGCCTTTCGGTGGCTGATCTTGCCACTGCCAGTAAACTGGAAACGCTTAGCAGCAGCGCGGCGTGTCTTCAGCTTCGGCATACCAATCCCATAATGTGACAGTCTTCTACTGTATAGGATCTTCTAACGATTCCGCAACCCTGTCCATCTTTACTAGAGGCTTTTTATCTGTCAGAGTTTCACCCTATAATAAAAGTTTGTCGTCTTCACTAAATAATATGTCGAAGCGAAATATAGCGGTGGTCCTCCGCCAGGAAGTCCCGGGATTGGGCCAGCCAGGAGACGTGCGGGAAGTCAAGCCTGGGTATGCTCGCAACTATCTTTTCCCGCGGCAGATGGCGGTGCGCCTCACTCCTGGCCTGCTCAAGGAGCAAAAAATGCGGGAAGCCCAGGTGCTCGCCCGCAAAGCTGCTGAGAAGAAACAGGCGGAATCCTATAAAACCGCTCTGGAAACCATTGGTCGTTTTTCGATTGCCAAAAAGGTTGGGGAAGGAGAAGTTCTCTTTGGTACGGTCACCACCGAAAACATTGCCGAGGTGGTTCTGGCAACCAGTGGTCTGGATATCGACCGCCGCAACATTCTGCTGGAGGATGAGATCAAAACCACAGGGAGCTATACAGCCCAGGTGCGGTTACATCCTGAGGTCACAGCCACCATTCGCATCCAGGTGACCCCTGAATAGGCTTCAATTCCAGCGCAAGGGGAGTCTGTCGTGAACAGCTACGACCTCACGGGGAGTGAGCGACTTCCTCCCCAAAATATTGAAGCTGAAGAGGAGATCATCGGAGGACTGCTCCTGGATCCGGATGCGATAACTCGTGTGTCTGAATTGTTGCAACCCGATGCGTTTTACATCTCCGCTCATCGGGAGATTTATCGTGCTGCTCTGCATCTCAATAGCCAGGGTCGACCCACGGATCTAATGACCGTCTCCGCCTGGCTGGATGACCATCAACTCCTGGAAAAAGTAGGGGGAACGACTGCCATCCGGCGGTTGCTGGAGCAAACGGTCAGTAGTGTCAACATTGATCAGTACGCCAAACTGGTCCTGGAAAAGTACATCCGGCGGCGCTTACTTCAGTCCACCAATTCCATTGCTCGCCTGGCCTATGACGCTAGCCAACCTCTGCCCCAGATTATGGATCAGGCGGAGCAGGAGATCTTTAATATCACCCAGGAACGGATCCAGCGCTCCCTGATGCCCGCGTCCGAAATCCTGATCAATATCTTTTCGGATCTGGAAGAGAAATTTCAGCAGGGCTCCGATCTGCCAGGCATTCCCACCAAGTTTATTGATCTAGATAACCTCACCCAGGGGCTGCAGCGCTCCGATTTATTGATCGTGGCGGGTCGTCCGGCCATGGGAAAAACCAGCTTTGCTCTCAACATAGCTCGCAATATTGCCACCTATGCCAAGCTTCCCGTAGCGGTGTTTAGCCTGGAAATGTCCAGAGAACAATTGGTGCAGCGGATGCTTGCCAGTGAAGCCCGCATCGAAAGCACGCGCCTGCGTTCGGGCCGGATCAGCGGAGATGAATGGCAGCGACTCAGTCAGGCCTTCGGTTATCTGGCGCAGGTGCCCCTCTACATTGATGACACTCCCAATTGCAATGTGACGGAGATCCGCTCTAAGGCACGGCGACTGCAGGTCGAAACGGGTGGGGTGCTGGGACTCGTCCTGATTGATTATCTGCAGCTGATGCAGGGGACCGCTCCGGACAACCGGGTGCAGGAGTTGTCGCGAATGACGCGCGGTCTGAAGGGATTGGCCAAAGAACTATCCACCCCTGTGATGGTGCTCTCTCAGCTGAGCCGGGCCGTCGAGTCTCGATCTGATAAACGCCCACAATTGGCAGATCTGCGGGAATCCGGTTGCCTATCAGGGAGCACAGTGCTGCTGGATGTGGATTCTGGTCAGGTCTGGACCCTGGCACAACTGGCGGAACTGAAGGAAGGGACAGCCATGCCTCGGCTTCTGAGCATGAATACCCGAGGTCGGCTAGTTCCTCAGCAACCGGTAAAAGTCTTCCAGAACGGCTGTAAAATCACCTATCAGCTGAAAACCCGCTTAAATTGCTCGATTGAGGCCACCTCCAACCATCCCTTTTTCACGCGGCAGGGATGGAAACATTTAGATGATCTGCAGTTGGATGAAGAGATCGCCCTGGCTATGCACGACGAAATTGTCTGGGATCCGATTTGCTCTATCAGTGAACCCTCGGAAGCGATCCCCGTCTACGATGTGGAGATGCCACGACACCATAACTTTGTGGCCAACCGCATTCTGGTTCATAACAGCATTGAGCAGGATGCCGACATTGTTATCATGCTCTATCGCCCCGAATACTACCAGCCGGACACCACGGAGCGAGGGATTGCCGAGGTGATCATCTCCAAGCACCGCAACGGCCCCACGGGAACCGTCAAACTGTTATTTGAAAGTCAATTCACCCAGTTTCGCAATCTGGCGGATCCGAACCGTTGAGATCGGCCTGTGAGATTGCCATTTGTTGAGAACTCCTGTGGATTGGACATGTTGCCCCCAGGGGAGGGGCGGAAGAGGGATAGACTGACGTATACGCGAGTTCGCAGTCCATGACCTCGACGACCTCACGCCAATTCCACCCTTCCCTGCTGGCGGATCTGCTCCAAGATCTGCCCCATCTGCGTCCGCAGATTTACTTTAAGACCTCCCTGGTTGCCCTCAGTCATGCGATTGAGGATCAGGTGCTAGCCGGGGATGGACAGCCGTTGGTGTTCGCCAACTTTCAGCGGGAACGCTATTACCGACAGGAGGCACGTCGTTATCTGCGCATCAGCCAGCTAGCCCGACAGGTATACGTTCTAGCAGCACCGGAAACTGACTTTGCCAACGCTGATGTTCCCTATGAAACCATCGCCCTCGATCCTGCCGATCCCCTGACCCAGGAGTGGCATTTAATTGTGATCGATGATCACTTCGCCACCTGTTTAATCTGCCGCGAGCGTCTGTTGGGCAAACGGGTTGCCGGAGAAGAATGGATGGAGCGGGACATGGATGCGGCCCGTCAATTTGATGGCATCTGGTCCTTTGAGCGCCAAGTGGTGACTCAGGCAGCCCAACATTTAATCAAGCGGATCCTGAGTTATCGTCCAGATTTAGAATCATCCCTTAGCTCAGTCCAGGGGCGACTGAAAGTCTCTCCTGCCTCGCGGAAGAAAAAAATACGACGCCCCTGAATCCAGCTCCATTTGCGGAGCGGCTGATCACCTATCTGCAGGCCGGTCAGTACAAGTTGCGCCGCACTTATCGGGCCATTCAGGTGCAGGAGCGCAAAGAACGGCTGGTGAATCGCATTGGCAGCGCCATCCGCCGCACCCTTGATCCTGAGGATATTCTGCAAATTGCTGTTCAGGAACTGGGGGAAGCCGCGGCTGTCTCCCGTGCCCTCGTCTACCGCTGTCAGGCCCATCAAGATCAGGTGGAGATTGAGCAGGAATACTGCCGTTCTGGTCAACCCTGCTTGCGGGGTCAGATGTGGCCCCTGAAACAAAATCCCTTTCTGGAGGAGGTGATCCGGCGGGGGGAAACAATGACAACTCAGGATACCGCCACTGATCCGCTACTGACCTTGATGCAGCAAGAGATACATACCTACCAGATTCATGCCTGGATAGCGGTCCCGATCCTGAATCAAGGTCGCCTGATGGGCATGCTGGAGTTACATCACGATCAGCCCTACACCTGGCCCCTTCCCACTGTAGAACTGGCGGAATCCATTGCGCTGCAACTGGGAGTGGCTCTGATTCAGGCGGAAGCCTATCAGCACCTGGATGAACTCAATCATCAGCTGGAGGCACTGGATCAGGCCAAGAGTGATTTGATTGCTGTCACCGGACATGAGTTGCGCACTCCCCTCTCCACGATTCAGATCTGTCTGGAATCCCTGGCTTCTGATCCGGAGATGCCGTTAGAGATACGGCAGGAAATGCTGGATACCGCGCTCCAGGATGCGGGGCGCTTGCGACAACTGGTGCAGGATTTTCTCACCCTCTCAAAGCTGGAGAGTGGCCGGATTCGCTGGCACATTGAGTCGGTGTCTGCCCAGGAGTGTGTGGAGCTTTCCCTGAGTACGATCAATGCCCGTCGTCGTCAGGGGCCCGTGCCCAGTATTTCTACAGAGATCCCGGATGCCCTTCCCTGGGTGCGGGCCGATGGAGAGTGGTTGGTCGAAGTTTTGCGGCAATTGCTAGATAACGCCTGTAAATTTACCCCTGCCTCCGGACAGATCACGATCCGGCTGCAGCTGGTCCACCTCCCCCCTTCTGCGGACTCTCAAGATCTGGATGTGAATGGCCATCGCCCCCTGATCTCGATGCTGCAGTTCACGGTGGCCGATAACGGCAGAGGGATTGCCCCAGAGCGATTACAGGCCATCTTTGAGCGGTTTTACCAGGCGGAAGGCTCCATGCGCCGATCGGTGGGGGGCACTGGCCTGGGCTTGGCCATCAGTCGCCTGATCATCGAAGCCATGGGGGGGCGGATCTGGGCCGAGTCGCAGGGTTTGGAACAAGGAAGTGCCTTTCATTTTCTGCTGCCTGCGCTGCAGGGCACTGAGCGGGAATCTGCAAAAACGTCAATTTGGAGTTAAGAAAAGGGTGCCCCTGACATAGGATCCTTAATAGATCTGGTTTATTTGGAAACCCTGATATGACAGCAACCATAACCGCCATCAATAGTCCCGCCCAGTTACGGCAAGCCTACGCCAGTGGACAGCGCAATTTTTCCCTGCTCAACCTGGCCGGAGCGGATCTGGCGGGTATCAACCTGAGTGAAGCGGATCTGACCGGAGCAAATCTGGCCGGAGCGGATCTGCGGGAAGCCACTCTGGGGCGGGCCAACCTCACCCGGGCCAACCTGCGCGGGGCAAAATTACGGCGGATCAATCTGGTGGGAGCCAATCTCACAGAGGCCGATCTGCAGGGGGCCAACATGTACCGGGCCATACTGATCCGTACTGATCTGAGCCGGGCCAATCTCTCCAAAGCGGACCTGCGCATCGGTGCCGATCTGCGGGAAGCCAAAATTGAGGGCACCAACTTCCGCGGCGCTCTCTACGACGAGTACACCAAGCTACCGGAAGCGCTGGATCTGGCCAACTCAGGCATGTAGAGATACATCTAGACAATCCCGGATCTGGAGTGAGATCAGATCCGGGGTTTCCCGATTCAGAATTCACAGGGAATGCATCCAGAGAATCCACTCTCAGCGCCCCATACCTAAACTCTGGGCCTTCTGGTAAACCTTCCCCTCCGTCAGCAACGAAGGAGCGATCACCACCTCCACCTGTTGCAGTTCCTGGATTGTCCCAACCCCCAGGGTGCTCATACAGGTCTGGATCGCCCCTAAGAGGTTGTGGGTGCCATCATCGAGGCGCGCCGGGCCCCGCAGAATCTCGGTTAACGTTCCAGTCGATCCCACGCGGATCCGGGTGCCTCGGGGAAGTAGAGGACTGGGGGTGGCCATGCCCCAATGAAATCCCCGTCCGGGGGCTTCTGCTGCTCGCGCAATCGGCGAACCGATCATCACCGCATCGGCCCCACAGGCCAGGGCTTTGCAGATATCCCCCCCTGTGATCAGACCGCCATCGGCAATAACGGGAACATAGCGTCCGGTTTCCGTAAAAATTGTTGCCGTGCCGCCGCACAGTCCGCCACTGCCGTAGCCTGAGGAACCCCGATCCCCAGCACCCCTCTAGAGGTACAGGCAGCCCCCGGCCCGATGCCCACCAGCACCGCCGCGGCTCCCGCATGCATCAGCTGCAAACTGACCTCGTAGGTGACACAGTTCCCCACCATGACCGGAATCGGCATCGACTGACAGAACTCCGCCAGATGCAGAGGATTAATCCCCTCCGGGGCCTGATGTCGCACCGAGACCACCGTGGCCTGCACCACAAAGACATCTCCCCCCGCTTCCGCCACCAGTGGACCATACGTGGCAGCATTGACAGGCGTAGAACTGGCGACCGCGATCCCCCCCTGAGCTTTGATCTCGCGGATGCGAGCCTGGATCAGCTCCGGCTTGACAGGTTCCGTATACAGATGCTGCATCAGGGGGACAAACTCTTCTTTGCCCACCGTGGCAATCTTCTCCAGCACCTGATCCGGTTCCGCGTAGCGGGTTTGCAAGCCCTCCAGATTCAAGACCCCCATCGCCCCCAACTGGGAGAGCTGCACCGCCATCGCCACATCCACCACTCCATCCATGG
Organism: Synechococcaceae cyanobacterium SM2_3_1; assembly: GCA_012030715.1. Lineage (GTDB taxonomy): Bacteria > Cyanobacteriota > Cyanobacteriia > Thermostichales > Thermostichaceae > JAAUUJ01. The sequence goes on from JAAUUJ010000004.1 coordinate 11,892, forward strand.
CACTGGCAATGATCGGGATCTCACGTTCGAGACTGCCCAGGGTCCAGTAGGTATCCACCAGTCTGGGATCAATAGTGCGACCGGAGGGCGAGAGGGCAATTTCATCCAACCCGTAGGCGCGCCGCACTGATCTGCCAATTCCTAACTGTATTTCCACGTGACCCCCCGGAAACCTTCCCCAACAGCAGGCTGAATCTGTTCATCTTGTACAGTCATTCCAGCTTACTGCAAACCTTTCTCCCATGGGATCTGGACTGGAGAACCGGGCCAGGGGTGCTGTAAGCTTGTCAGCAATGATGAGGAAGCCCCATGTCTGCCCCCGCACCTGCTGTTGCATCTTCTGGTTTTCCCTGGCGGATTCATACCCCAGCCTTACTGGTACTTGCTGATGGCACCGCCTATCGGGGATGGTCGTTTGGAGCCGAAGGTACCACCTATGGGGAAGTGGTGTTTAACACCGGCATGACGGGATACCAGGAAGTGATCACGGATCCCAGCTACCGAAGGCAGTTGATTACCTTCACCTGTCCGGAGTTGGGCAATACCGGAGTCAATGATCTTGATACCGAATCGGCTCGCCCTCAGGCTGGAGGGGTGATCGCCCGCAACGTTACCAGGCAGTACAGTTCCTGGCGGGGACAGGCAAGTTTAAGTGAATACCTCAAAGATCATGGTGTGGTCGCGATCGCTGGCGTAGACACCCGAGCCTTAACCCGACAGCTGCGGGAACAGGGGGCCATGAACGGGGCAATTTCCACCGAGATTCTGGAGATTGATCGCTTGCTGGCGCAGGTGCAGGCACAACCCTCAATGCAGGGGCTGAGTTTGGTCAAGGATGTCACCACTGCGGAACCCTATGAATGGATCGAGTCCACCCCGAGTGAATGGGATTACGGTCCTGAAGCTCCGGTGATTGATCCGCCGTTGCGAGTGGTGGCCCTGGATTTTGGCATGAAGCGAAATATTCTCCGCCGCCTTAGCCGCTATGGCTGCCAGATCATGGTTTTACCCGCCAGTGCTACCGCCGAAACGATCCTCAGCTATAAGCCGGAAGGGATCTTTCTTTCCAATGGTCCTGGGGATCCGGCCACTGAGGTACAAGCTGTTGCCACCGCCAAAGCTCTGCTCGAGCAGGCAAAACCCATGTTTGGCATTTGTTTGGGACACCAGATCCTGACACTCGCTTTGGGCAGTGATACCTATAAACTCAAATTTGGTCACCGGGGCCTCAATCATCCCTGTGGATTGCAACAGCGGATCGAGATCACCAGCCAGAATCACGGTTTTGCAGTTTTAGAAGCCTCGATTACCTCTCCAGATCTGGAGATCAGCCACCTCAATTTAAATGACCGCACCGTTGCTGGGATCCGTCACCGCAGTCTGCCGCTGTTTTCAGTTCAATATCATCCTGAAGCCAGCCCAGGACCCCATGATGCCGATTATCTTTTCTCTGAATTTGTGCAAATGATGCTGGATCGTCGGCAGCGATTATAAAGGCAAATAAAGCACAATTCCCTTCGATTCTGACTGCTCACTACCTTCAATATGGAGTACCAACTGATCAATCGCTTGTGTAATTGGCATCCGATCGTTAATCACAAAAATTTCTGCCAGGGGTAGAGATCTGGCTGTGACCCAGGTTTCCGGAGAGATGTGACGCCTCTCACAGAGTTCGATCTCAGATCCATCTATTCTCAACTCACGGGCTCATAGCCTTATGTCACCCATTGCCTAGGGATCCAGTTTCACGTTCTGGATCCCTTTATTATAGATTTCCAGGTCCTTCAAGACATAAGACCCATATTCATCTACCCTTGCACGGGTTGTAACGGAAGTTGAGACGACTACGATTATAGGGTCAGGACTATAAGGGTTAGGAGAATTCTAGTGATGACTGAAACCCAGGTGAAGAGCCCCTCACAAAATCGATGGTGGCCCCAAACAGGAGAGCCTGATGCAGTCAAGATCGTGGGTATTGGGGGAAGCCTCAGAGAAAACTCGCATTCTTATCGAGCATTGGAATTAGCGATTGAACGGGTAGCCAAACTAGGGGCAGCGGTTCAGATCCTGGATCTGCGACAAATGACTTTACCCTTCTGCCAGGGATCGGGGGATTATGAAGATTATCCAGATGTCGCCCGCCTGCGGGAAACGGTGAAAGCTGCAGATGGCTTGATCCTGGCAACCCCCGAATATCATGGCAGCGTCAGCGGTGTCTTGAAAAACGCTCTCGATCTGATGAGCTTTGAACATCTAGAGGGAAAGGTGGTTGGTGCCATCAGCGTCCTGGGGGGCAAGAGTAACAGCAATGCTCTCAATGATTTGCGCTTGATCAGCCGTTGGGTCCATGCCTGGGTAATCCCTGAGCAAATAGCGATCGGTCAGGCTTGGCAGGCATTTAATGATCAGGGGCAGATCCAGGAGGAAAAACTAAGGAAACGTTTCGATACTTTTGCCCATAGTCTGGTAGAAAACACCTGCAAATTGAGAGGGTTAACCCTTCCCAGCAGGTTTAAGCGCAGTCCAACAACTTAGGGATCTACTCCATCCTCCGAGAGGGTCTCCTCAGGGTTTGAAGTCTGATCATAGGTGGCATGGATGGTGGTATTCCCCACAGCAGGTTCGTAATGCTTTTGCCAGATCTGCAGGTACTCCCCATTGGCAAAAAATGCCTTCAAGACTCACCTCACCGAGATAGATGGACTGTATCTACTGATACATTTTACGGGTAGTAGCTGCCATATTGTACCAAGCAAGTTCTAGTCAGGCTGCTCGTTTCTAATGCTGTCTGCACTGCAGTGGTTCCCCATTGTTGAGGAGTTATATCCGTGCCATCAAAGTCGTTTCTGCGCTACACACGGCGTCACGTTATTCAAGGAATTGTAGTCTCTGTCGCGGTGGGGGCCGCTGCAAAGCTCTCAGGCCGTCGCGCCCAGGCAGCGGATCAGCTCAAAATTGGTTTTATCTATGTAGGCCCTAAGGATGACTTTGGCTACAACCAGGCCCATGCAGAGGGAGCTGCCACCATTGGGGCATCAGACTCGGTGGAGATCGTTGAAGAGGCCAATGTTCCAGAGACGGCAGCAGTTCAGGAATCCATGCGCAGCATGATCGAGCTGGATGGTATTTCAGTCCTTTTCCCCACCTCCTTTGGCTACTTTGATCCGCATATCCTCACCCTGGCGGCAGAGTTTCCCGAAGTTCAATTCTTCCATTGCGGGGGGCTATACCAGGAAGGCGTCACACCCGAGAACGTGGGTAGCTACTTTGGCTATATTGACGAAGCCCAATACATCGCTGGGATCGTGGCGGGTCACATGACGGGAAGTGGCAAGCTTGGCTTTATTGCAGCCAAACCCATCCCGCAGGTGCTGCGCAACATCAACAGCTTTACCCTAGCAGCCCGGAGTGTGAATCCAGCGATCACAACTCAGGTGATCTTTACAGGGGATTGGGCGCTACCTGTGAAAGAAGCTGAAGCAGCCAACAGCATGGCCGATCAAGGGATCGATATTATTACCTGTCATGTGGATAGCCCCAAAGTGGTGATGGAGACGGCAGAACGGCGCGGGATCTATTGCTCCGGCTACCATGCCAATCAAGCTCCTCTGGCTCCGAAAGGTTATCTCACTGGGGCAGAGTGGGATTGGAGCAACATCTACACCAACTACGTCACCATGCTGGCGGAAGGGAAAACCCTGATGAACGGTGGCATTCCTCATCTGGTGCGGGGGGGATTAAAGGAGAGCTTCTGTAAGATCTCTGCCTACGGATCTGCAGTTTCGGATGCAGCCAAAGCAGCCGCTGACACCACAGTAGAAGCGTTCCTGAGTGATGCAAGTCTCACCATCTACCAGGGAGAGTTGAAAGATAACGAGGGCAATGTGGTTATCCCCAGTGGGACCGCTCTGGCCCAGCAAGATCCCACCCTGGAGCAAATGAACTATCTCGTGGAAGGGGTGGTAGGTAGCCTCAGTTAAAGTAACCCAAAGGTAAGCGGCAGGACAGGGATGATCGGTCAAAGTTGGCGCAAGAATGCAGAGTCCATCTGTTTGCCCTGTGGAGCAGTCTTATTGGCTCTGGTGTTGTTTGGTGTCTTCTGTGCTCTGGCAGGTGCCAATCCTTTTGGGGTGTATCACTCCATTTTTCGAGCGGCATTTGGCAGTCCCAGCCGGATTCAAGGCACCCTGATTCTGGCGGCTCCTCTGATGTTGACCGCATTGTGCACAGCGCTTCCCTTCAAGCTAGGTCTGGTAGTGATCGGCAATGAAGGTGCCCTGGTCATGGGTGGGCTGGGGGCTGTGATCGCTGGATTGGCTCTGGAAAGCTGGCCTCCTGCCCTTGTGCTGCTGGCGATGGCAATCAATAGCATCCTCTTTGGGGGGATCTGGATCGGGCTGGTGGGTTTCCTGCGGCATTACCGGGGGTGAATGAAACGATCAGCAGCCTGCTGATGAACTTTATTGCCATTGCCCTTCTCAGCCATCTGGTGGAGGGGCCGATGCGGGATCCCAGCTCCCTGAATAAACCCTCCAGCTTTCCAATCATTGATGCCAATCGCCTGGGTGCAATTCCAGGAACGCGGGTGCATTATGGCCTGATCTTGGGTCTGCTGGCCTGTCTACTGGCCTATATCCTGATTCAGCGCACCCCCTTTGGATTCGCAGCACGGGTGGCCGGAGGAAATATCCGGGCGGCCAGAGTCGCAGGTCTGCCGGTGGGTCAGCTCACCCTTGCCATCTGCTTCCTGGCGGGGGCCTGTGCAGGACTGGCGGGCATGGTGGAAGTGGCGGCGATCCATGGGGTGGCCAACCAATCTCTGAACGCCAACTATGGCTATAGCGGCATTTTGGTGGCCTTTATTGCCCGTAGCAATGCCCTGGCGGTGACTCTGGTCTCCTTTTTGTTGGGGGGGGATTCTGGCCAGTGGTGGGATCCTGCAGCGATCTCATGAGCTCCCGGATGCCACGGTGCTGGTGTTCCAGGGACTGGTGTTTCTGGTGGTGCTCTACAGCGAATCCCTCTACGGTAAATTGGTCCTGTTTAAAGAGCCCGAGATGCCTGTTACCTCTGCGCAAGTGCAGGGAGGGGCAGTAGCCCAGTAGTTGAAGTCGGATCTAGAAGAGTGGGAGGACAGTTCGATGGCGGCAGAAGCACTGGGCTGGTGGGGGATCCCCATCGGCATCTTGGGAGGAGCCCTGCGGGGGAGTGCCCCGTTTCTGTTTGTCAGTCTGGGGGAATGCCTGACCGAAAAAAGCGGCAAGATCAACCTGGGGTTGGAGGGGACACTGCTGACCGGGGCCATGAGTGCCTATGCCATCTCCTACTATTTGCGGGATTACCCCCTTGTAGGGCCCTGGGTCGGGGTGCTAGTGGCTGGATTGGCGGGGGGCTTGCTGGGGTGTATTCACAGCTGGCTGGCTCAGCAACCCAAGGTGAATGATGTGGCGGTGGGGATCGCCATGATCATCTTTGGCAGTGGCATTGCCTTTTTCTTTGGCAAACCCTTCATTCAACCTCCCGCGCCCCAGTTACCCACCCTTCCCTTTGGAGCCTGGAGTTCCCTGCCACAGGTGCAGTCTGCCTTAGCCATCAGTCCTCTGTTTCTGATCGGGGTGTTACTGACCCCCTTACTGGCCTGGTTCTTTCGATCCACTCGCTGGGGGTTATTCGTCAGAGCTGTAGGAGACAGTCCAGAAGCCGCCCGAGCCATGGGGGTGTCAATCCAGGAGGTGCGTACCTACGCCATCATCATTGGCAGCGTCCTGGCAGGGATCGGGGGGGCCTATCTGTCGCTGGTCTATCCCGGCAGCTGGAATGAGCGAATCTCCAGTGGTCAGGGGCTGATGGCGGTGGCCCTGGTGATCTTTGCCCGCTGGAATCCAATTCACTGTCTTTACGCTGCGCTTCTGTTTGGGGGAGCCCAGGCAATTGGTCCGGCCCTGCAGTCGGTGGGGGTGGACTCCTATTATTACCTCTGGAATGCGTCCCCCTACTTTCTCACCCTCGGGATCATGATCCTGACCTGTTCACCCAAACAAACCCTGGTGGGGGCTCCGGGAGCGCTGGGGAAACCCTCTGCCTGAAGATTTTTTGCCTATTCTCGTAAGGAGTAAGCGACCATGAGCGGACTTGGCGGTTTGAATAAATCCCCTCAGGGGGTGGTGATGGGCATGGTGCAATTGCAGTTACCGAATGTGGTGACCCCTGATGATCTGACAGCCCAGCGGGAGCGGATTGTCGAGATGGTGGCCAAGGCCCGCCGCAACATGCCCACAATGGATCTGGTGGTGTTCCCCGAGTACGCTCTGCATGGTCTTTCCATGGACACCAATCCTGAGATCATGTGCCATCTGGATGGTCCTGAGGTGGCTGCTTTTCAAATCGCCTGCCGGGAGAACCACATCTGGGGCTGTTTCTCGATCATGGAGTTCAACCCCAAAGGCAACGCCTACAACAGTGGCATCATCATTGATGATCAGGGGGAACTAAAGCTTTATTACCGCAAGCTGCACCCCTGGGTGCCTGTGGAACCCTGGGAACCAGGCAACATTGGCATCCCGGTGTGTGAAGGACCCAACGGCTCCACCCTGGCCCTGATCATCTGTCACGACGGCATGTTCCCGGAAATGGCGCGCGAATGTGCCTACAAGGGGGCCGAGATCATGATCCGTACCGCAGGCTACACCGCCCCGATCCGTCATGCCTGGAAGATCACCAACCAGGCCAATGCCTTCTGTAACCTGATGGTGACGGCTTCCGTGTGTATGTGCGGCAGTGACGGCACCTTTGACTCGATGGGTGAGGGAATGTTTGTTAACTTTGACGGCACCCCTCTGGTGGAAGGTAGTCACCGACCGGATGAGATCATCACCGCAGAAGTGCGCCCTGATCTGGTGCGAGAGGCGCGCAAGTACTGGTCAGTGGAGAACAACATCTACCAATTCGGCCACCGTGGCTTTACCGCTGTCAAGGGAGGCGCTCAAGACTGTCCCTACACCTACATGAAGGATCTGGTGAATGGCAACTACCGTCTTCCCTGGGAGGCTGAGGTTATCTACACCGACGGCACCTCCTGTGGCTTTGATCCCCCTAGCCGTTCCTATCAGGAGAAGAGATCCTGTCCCCAGAAAGAATCTCTAGTCTGGCGGGAGCCTGATTATGGCAGGTATCCACATTCAATCTTCACCCTATCCCTACCCCTATAACCGTGATCTGCGACCTGAAAACACCGCCCTGATCATCATTGATATGCAGACCGACTTCTGTGGTGAGGGGGGGTATGTGGACAAGATGGGCTATGACCTTTCTCTCACCCGTGCTCCGATTGAACCGATCCAGCGGGTCCTTGCAGCGATGCGAGCCAAGGGATACCCCATTCTGCACACCCGCGAAGGTCACCGCCCCGATCTTTCGGATCTGCCTGCCAATAAACGCTGGCGTTCCCAGCACATTGGAGCTGGTATTGGCGAACCCGGTCCCTGTGGCCGGATCCTCGTGCGGGGGGAACCGGGATGGGAGATCATTCCCGAACTGGCTCCTTTACCAGGGGAACCGATCATCGACAAGCCGGGTAAGGGATCCTTTTACGCCACAGATCTGGATCTGATTCTGTCGCGATGGGGGATTCAAAATCTGATTCTGACCGGAATCACCACTGATGTCTGTGTGCATACCACCATGCGAGATGCCAATGATCGGGGGTATGAGTGTCTGCTGCTTTCGGACTGTACGGGGGCAACAGATTATGGCAATTATCTGGCTGCTCTGAAAATGATCGAGATGCAGGGAGGCGTTTTTGGAGCGATAGCCCCTTCTGCGGCCCTACTGGAGGTGATCTCATGACAATGAAGGCTCCTGTAGAAACTGCAACCGATCTCAACAGTGCTCCCCCAGAACTGGAGGTGGTGAACCTGACCAAGATCTTTGGCTCAGTCAGGGCGCTGGATCATGTCTCAATGAGAGTTAAACCTGGAACATTTCATGGCCTATTGGGGGAAAACGGGGCAGGTAAAAGCACCCTGGTGAAATGTGTCATGGGATTCTACCAGCCCACCTCTGGCGATGTGATCATTGGCAAGCGATCGCGTGCAATCAAAAATCCTAAGGATGCCCACCACTTTGGCATTGGCATGGTCTATCAGCACTTTACCTCTGTGCCTGCCATGACGGTGGCTGAGAATCTGGTCCTGAGCCGCTACGACAGCCCTTTTCTAATTGATTGGCCGTCTGAGATCTCGGCATTAGAAGCCTTTATGGCAACTTCCCCCTTCCATGTGCCTCTGGATCTGCCCGTGGCTCAACTTGCCGCAGGCCAAAAACAGAAGTTAGAGATCCTGAAGCAACTCTATCTGAAAAGTCGCATCTTGATCCTGGATGAGCCCACCTCGGTGCTGACCCCTAAGGAGGCTGATGAAGTTCTGGGATTGCTGCGAGGGGAGGTGGAGGCAGGCAAGCTGAGTGTCCTTCTGATTACGCATAAATTCCGTGAGGTACAGTCATTTGTAGATGAGGTAACCGTGCTGCGCAAAGGATCCCTGGCAGGACATGGTCAAATTGCCGATCTAACTATCTCTGACATGGCCACGATGATGCTGGGAGAAGCTCGTGAGCCTCAGAAGGTCACCAAGGTCAATCTGGAATCCACCGCACCTGTTTTGCAGATCCATGCCCTACAGGCCAATCAGGATAATGGTCTGCCCGCTGTCAAGGGAGTGGATCTAACGGTTAATGGGGGTGAGATTGTCGGAATCGCAGGCGTATCAGGAAATGGTCAGCGGGAACTGGTGGAAGTGCTGGCCGGGCAACGCTCACCTACGGGGGGAACGATCCATGTCAATGGCCAGCTTTACGGCGCCACTCGTAGCGAGATGCAAAAGCATAAAGTGTTCGCCTTACCCGAGGATCCCCTGCGCAATGCCTGTGTCCCCCACATGAGCGTGGCGGAAAATATGGCCCTCCGCACTTTTGATCGGCCTCCCCAGACTTGGTCCAGAGTGCTCTTAATCCTGAAGGCGATCCGGAATGCAGCTCAGACTCTGATTGCAACCTTCAATGTCAAGACCCCCACTCCCGAAACCGCTATTTCTCAGCTTTCTGGAGGCAATGTGCAGCGGGCAGTGCTGGCGCGGGAACTCTCCAATGAATCCATCAACCTCCTGATCGCAGCCAATCCCTGTTTTGGCCTGGATTTTAATGCGGTGGACTATATCCATGGGCAGATCTTGGCAGCTCGCAATCAGGGGGTGGCGGTCCTATTGGTGAGTGAAGATCTGGATGAGTTACTCACACTTGCGGATCGGATTGTGGTGATCAGCGCTGGGCAGTTTGCCTATGAAAGTCGAGTGGATACAGCTGATTTTGACATGATCGCTCGCAGTATGGCGGGGCATGCGTGAGAGGATCCTAACTCTTTTCCAGAATGGGTGAAATATGCCTGTAATTCCGGCTCTGCCTTATGATTATGAGTTCCCTATGCAGGGGATTGCTCTGGTCGCGATCGATATGCAGCGAGACTTTATGGAACCCGGTGGATTTGGAGAATCTCTGGGCAATGATGTCAGTGTTCTACGCAGTGTGATTGATCCAGTACAGAAGTTATTCAAGGTATTTCGAGATCAGCACCTCCCAATCATCCACACTCTAGAAGCTCATCAACCGGATCTTTCTGATTGCCCTACCTCTAAACTTAACCGGGGCAATAGTGATCTAAAAATCGGGAATGCCGGACCCATGGGGCGGATCTTGATCCAAGGGGAAATGGGTAACGCCATTATTCCTGAACTGGCACCCGAACCTAGTGAAATTGTGATCCATAAACCTGGGAAAGGGGCTTTCTACAATACTCTTTTGGAGAGCGAACTGAAGAAACGAGGGATCACCCATCTGATTTTACTGGAGTCACCACCGAAGTCTGTGTACAGTCCACAATGCGGGAGGCCAATGATCGGGGATATGAGTGCCTTCTGGTTGAGGAGGGAACTGCCAGCTATTTTCCAGAATTCAAGCAGGCCACCCTGGAGATGATCCGTGCTCAGGGGGGAATTGTGGGGTGGACAGCCCATGTTGAGGATGTTGTGAATGCATTTGAACCAGCGCGGGTCGAGGCTTAGGACATTTATTGATGGAAGAAACATTCCTCCTGGCAGTTAACGGCACCCTCATGCGAGGATTAGAACTGAACGCCAATATGATCTCTGCAGGTGCCACCTTTGTCAGGGAAACAACCACCGATCCCGCCTACCGGCTATGGTCAGTTGAAGATCGCTATCCAGCGATGCAGCGGGTCAGTCTTGGGGGACAGGCGATTGCGCTGGAGATTTGGTCTGTGCCTGCAGCAGGGCTTGATTCAGATTCTGTTGCAAGAACCGTCTGGATTGACTATTGGCAAGGTGAAGCTAGCGGATGGATCAGAAGTTCTCGGGGTTCTGGGTGAAGCGATCACCTGTGAGGGATGTAAAGAGATTACCTCCTGGAGTGGATGGCGCGCATATGCAGATAGTCAGATAAAGACTCAATGATTAACTAGCAGTGTGAAAACCTTAGAAGGATGAGAGGTTTTTATTCCCCGAGTTAGCAAAATAGTAACTCATTGGAGTGGTTAGTCATCGTGGTTTTTTTGTCAACTCACTGGACGCGAATCATAATCTCATGTATGGCAATCAGGCATGATTCATGAGATCTGCGAGGTTGTCCTGCTTGATAGATAGGGACTTGAGCCTGCTTGCGTCTTCCACCTGATGTCTGATTGCTATATTGATCTCATCTATAGATCTGTGGAGGCTGGATTGAAAAGCGTAGGATTGGTTCTGGGAAGTGGTGGTGCTCGAGGGTGGGCACACATTGGTGTGATCCGAGCTTTAGAGGAAGCGAATATCCAAATTAGCCACATCACTGGGGCAAGTATTGGAGCCCTTGTAGGGGCAGTTTATGCCGCTGGCGAGTTAGATGATCTGGAAGAATTTATCCGCTCATTGGACTGGAAAGGAGTAGTTTCCTTTTTTGATGTAGTTTTTCCTAGTAGTGGCCTACTGGATGGCAACAGAGTTTATGAATTACTTTCTGAACATTTACATAGTATGAATATCGAAGATGCTGATCTCGAATTTTGCTGTGTTGCTACAGATCTGATCACTGGTCAAGAGGTGCGTCTCCAGGCTGGACCTATGGTAGATGCAGTCCGTGCCAGTATTTCTATTCCAGGAATATTTACCCCATTTGAGAGGGATGGAAGGTTCCTTGGAGATGGGGGAATTATTAATCCCCTCCCTGTTGATATCATGCAACAGATGGGAGCCGAAGTCATTATTGCTGTAAACCTTAACCATCACTCTTCTATGGAGTCAATTACAGAAACAGTGCAGGAATCTCTATCCTTATCTATAGAAGCGCCAGAAATGTCTAGCGGTCAGCAACAGGTCATATCTTCCCACCAGGAAACAAATATTGAAGCCCTAGCAGAAGCAGAAATATCTAGAACTCTTTGTAAGGAGAACACTGATTCTGAGGATAAAGTTCAACATAAAGAGAGTACCCAAAAAACAAGTGTTTTAATTCAAGGCGAAACCACTAACCGTGTGAACATCAAATCACTAATTGACCGAATACAGCAGCGATACGAGCTTATTCAAGATCAAGTACAAGCGAAACTTGAGAACTGGATGCCAGAGAAAAAAACAGGAATGAATATTTTTGATGTGATTGGGGCTTCTCTTAATGTTATGGAGCAACAGGTAACCCAAAGTAAGCTCGATACTTGCCCTCCTGACATCTTAATTCAACCTATGCTTAGTCAATATGGTATTTTTGACTTTCATTTAGCAGATGACATCATCCATGAAGGTTATCGCAGCATGAAAGATCTGATACCAGAGCTTAAGGAAAAGCTGTCAACCAAGCCATAGATATAAACTCATGAAGAAAGATTTTCTCTCGTAGTCCGACTCTATATTTCTTTTGGAGATCAACAGTAAGCCAGAATCAGTCTCTAAATATAAATGTCTATAAAATTGACACTACTCGTCTCCTTTCGAGATCTTTTTGCAGTTCAGCAAGCAAAGCACTAGAAGCTTCTGTCATATAACCGATGGAACCTGACAGGAAAAATGCAGGTGCCCTACGGTAAGGAAATCGATCACTATATGCATTGACATGATCACAAAAATTGCTCTATATCGCCAGAATAGCCACATCCAGGTTACAGACATGAGCATAAACATAATCGGCATGACAGGAGCAGGCTGATGCTGAGGTAAAACATTAACCCAGAATAAGGCATGGATCGCTGCGGAGTAAAGGGCATAGCTGAGGAATCCCAGACCGAATATCCTTGATGGCGATTGATTTCCCCACTGATTTCCCAGCCAGCAGCCAAGTAGAAACCAGGAAATAAACATCAACTGCTCTAAACTGCCGTTGAGAAGAGAAAAGATCACCAGATCATGAAGTTGATAATCACCAGCAGACTCCTTCTGGGTGAATAGAATATACGTAATCGCAGCGACTAATGTTGCTCCCCAGCCCAATGTGAGGGCTAAAGTATACCCTTCTTGACCCTTAGCAGAACTCAGCTGAGAACTTAAAAGGTTTGGGATCTTTCGCCAGTTCACCCGTAGCAAGACCCCTGCCCCGCTGCAGGCCAACCAATAAAGCCACACAGATGCTTCAATTGCCATTGTGATCAGCCACTCTTGATGTTGGTCCAGAGGGCATCAATCAATTGCTGCTCTTCTGCTGTTAAAACAGTGCTGTAAAACAATTTGTCCAGGAGTTCATCATCGGGATAAATCGCAGGGTTATTGCGATCCTCCTGATTAATCATGGGAAGGGCAGCCGTGTTAGGTGTGGGAAAACGGTTGTAATTACTGAGCTTGGCCCCGACTTCTGGATCGAGAATGTAATTGATAAACTCATGGGCTAACTCGGGATGGGGGGCCTGGGCAGGGATCGCCATTGTATCCATCCAGATGTTGCAACCCTCCTGAGGTAGAAGATACCCGACATTCGGGTTTTCCTGAGAAGCCTGAAGCGTATCCCCGCTGTAAACCACGGCCACATTAGCCGTTCCAGACAGCAACTGGTTTTTGCCACCCACACCCCCAATAAAGCCAGCACTCCGCCGTTTGGTTTCCAGCATCAGATCCTGGATCTGCCTCAATTCTTCCGGTTTCGTTGTATTCGGTTTAAAGCCCAGGTATACCGCCGCAGAACTGATCATGGAACGCTGGTCATCGATCAGGGTAAACGGACCCACCTGTTGCTCAGGCTCAAAGATCAGGGACCAGGAGACAGGAAAATTTTCTGGCAGTTTGTCCTTGCGATAGCCCAACCCTGTGGTTCCTAGCTGATAGGGGAGCGTGTAGGTATTGCCTGGATCGAAGGACAGATCAATGTATTTGGCTCCCAGATTTGCAAAGTTGGGCAACTGCGATTTATCTAGAGGCTGGAGTAGATCCAATTCCACCATGGTGGGGACAATGTAGTCGCTAGGAACCACAACATCGTACTGACTAACTCCCCCCCCCTGCAGTTTGGCCACCATATCTTCATTGGATTCGTAAAGGCTGACCACCACACGCTTGCCCGTTTTCTCTGTAAAGTCAGTCACGATCTCGGGATCGATGTACTCTGACCAGATGTATAAATTCAGGGTTTGATCCTGCGCAGGACTGTAGCTGGACCAGACCAGAAGCAAAAACAGGCTGCAAAGCAGAAAAGTGGTCGTAACGAGCCAGCGTTTCATGCCTGGGACTTCCTCCAATGAACAGTTGCCTATATCCGTGACAACTATACAGACTGATCTGTTCCTTTGACATCAGCATTTCTGGGGAGAGATCCGCGGCAACCCTGCACAACGGATCTGGAACTGCAGCAGGCTAAACTGAGTTTCACGCTACATTCGTGATTTATGAGCGCTGCCATCAGCCCGATTCAAATTGAGATCATGGCGCATGCCCTGAGCGGGATTGCCGAGGAGATGGGGGGCTCGGCTGATTCGAGGATCCTATTCCGCAAATATTAAGGAGCGGCGGGACTGCTCCACAGCTCTCTTCGACGCCCAAGGGTTTTTGCTGGCTCAGGCGGCTCATATTCCTGTTCATTTGGGGGCTCTAGCGGATGCAGTCCAGGCGGTGATTGCCTCTGATCCCAGCCCCCGCGATGCCTATTTGCTCAATGATCCCTTTCAAGGGGGATCTCATCTGCCGGATCTGACCCTAGTCACAGCAATTCCAGATCTCTGGCAGTCAGAGAGGGTGGTAGCTTATGCCGTGAACCGGGCCCATCATGCGGATATTGGAGGGATGCGTCCTGGCTCCATGCCCGCGGACTCCACTGAGATCTGGCAAGAGGGACTGGTGATCCCCCCGATTCGAGTGGCAAGATCTATGCCCTCGGGACCCGAGTGGGATCCTCACCTGTTGAGGTTGGTATTGGCCAATGTACGGCAGGCGGATCAACGTTTGGGGGATCTCCAAGCACAAGCGGGGGCAAATGGGATTGGGTTACAGCGATTCCAGGATCTGTTGCGGGAGTACGGTGAGCTGGCCTGGGAGATCATTGCAGCTGTGAGGGCTTACACTGAGCGGCGGATTCGGACCCAAATTGCTGAGCTTCCCGACGGGTGTTACCAAGCCGAAGATGTTCTGGAAACCGAGGATCCGGATTGTCCGATTCACTTGCAGGTGGCGGTGATCGTGACAGGCGATAGTCTGCAGGTGGATTTTACTGGAACTGCTGCTGCCGTACCGGGAAATCTGAATGCGCCGCTGGCGGTCACCCGTTCGGCTGTGCTCTTTGCCTTGCGCTGCTTGCTAGATCCAGAAGCTCCCAGTAATGCAGGTGCAGAGATCCCCATTCAGATCCATGTCCCGCAATCATGTTTACTAAATGCCCAGTTTCCTGCAGCGGTGGTAGCGGGCAATGTCGAAACCTCACAGCGGATCGCCGATCTGATCTTCAAAGCCCTGGCAGAGGTGGCGGGGAAGCGAGCGATTGCTCAGGGGCAGGGAACAATGAACAATTTGATCCTGGGAAATGCACAGTTCACCTACTATGAAACGATGGCAGGAGGCCAGGGAGCCAGTCCGAGCGGTCCTGGTCTTGATGCTGTGCATGTAGGTATGAGCAACACTCTGAATACGCCGATTGAAGCATTAGAACTGGAATATCCCCTGCGGGTCATGCAATATGAACTACGCCAGGAGTCAGGTGGATCCGGTTCCCATCGGGGAGGGCAGGGACTGGTGCGATCTTTGCAGGTGTTGCAGAACTGCACTTTATCCTTGCTGACGGAGCGGCGGCAGTTTGCGCCAGAAGGAATCGCTGGAGGAGGATCTGGAGAAGTTGGGATCAATGAATTGAATGGGGAAAAGCTTCCTGGGAAAACCACCTGCCAGTTGAAAGCTGGCGATATCCTGACGATCAAGACGCCCGGCGGTGGAGGATGGGGATTAGCAATTCATGACCAGGATCCTCAAGAGCAGCGCTTCTCTTGATTCTGTTGAGTCAAATTAGGGAGCTGGGATGCCGTAAAGCGTTGATCGTTGTTGGGGGATCCGCCCTGCTTCTAAAATAAGGTTGATCATTTGCTGAGGGGTGGTTTCCTGACCGTGGCTGGCCCCTGCGGCTCGACTAATACTTTCATTCATCAACGTGCCCCCAAGATCATTTGCCCCGACCTGCAGGGCTGCCTGTGCCCCTCGATGCCCCAGTTTGACCCAGCTGGCCTGAATATTGGGGATCAGCGGATGCAATACTAGTCGAGAGACGGCATGAACAAGCATCGCTTCTCGAAAAGTGGGACCACGACGGCACTGACCTTTCACGTAGAGGGGAGCCTCCTGCGCCACAAAAGGAAGAGGTACAAACTCTGTGAATCCCCCTGTCTCCGTCTGCAGATCTCGAATTCTCAACAGGTGACGGGCAACATGGCGGGAAGACTCGATGTGACCAAAAAGTAAGGTCGCAGTGGAGCGCAGGCCAAGGGAATGGGCGGTTCTCATCACCGCTAACCACTCTGCAGTTGTGACTTTATCGGGACAAATGATCTGACGAATGTTGTCATCCAAAACTTCCGCCGCAGTTCCCGGCAACGTATTTAAGCCAGCAGCTTTTAGATGCAGGAGAAATTCAGCTAAAGGTTGATTTAAGGTTTGGGCTCCCTGCCAGACCTCCAGGGGTGAAAAGGCATGGATGTGAATATCTGGACAGGCAGTTCTGACCGTTTCCAGGATCTTGAGATAATAAGCTCCGGTGTAACTGGGATGAATGCCCCCCTGAAGACACACCTCTGTTGCTCCCCGATCCCAGGCTTCCCGGGTGCGCTGGCCGATATCTGTCAGGTCCAGATCATAAGGGTGTCCTCGCAGAGTCTCGGCTGTTTTTCCTTTTGAAAAGGCGCAGAACTGACATTTGAAAGCACAGATATTGGTGTAGTTAATATTGCGGTTCACCACAAAGGTTACTTTGTCACCACATACCTGTTGCCGCAGCTGATCCGCCGTCTGGCATACCCAGGCAAAATCTGATCCTCGTGCGGATAGAAGCTTCACCACTTCTTCTTCCTGTAAACGCAGTCCGGCGCTAGCTTTTTCACTCAGATCGCGGATCTCAGCAGAAGGATCAGCAACACTCTGGATCAGGTGCAGAGTCTGCTCGGGGAGTTGGGTGGAAAATCCAGAGATCCAGGGATCAGGGCGGGCAAATCCGTCACTATCCATGAGACGCAGAATGCCTGCATGTAGATTCAGATCCACCCAGGTGGATAGATCACGGGTATAGCGGGGATACAGGGTGAGACGTTCCTCCAGATGCTTGCCAGCCGCAGCAGTCTCCGCCGCCAGTCGTTCCAAATCAGGCCAGGGAGCTTCGGGGTTGACATAATCCGGAGTCAGAGGAGAAACCCCTCCCCAATCATTGATCCCCGCCTGAATCAGTTGAGGTAGGTGATCTGGAGAGAGATTCGGAGGCGTCTGGATGCTCATCTTGGGACCAAAGATCAGGCGAGCCACACAGAGGGTCCAGAGAAGTTCATCCAGATCGGGTTCAGGAGCATAGGACATCCCTGTGCCAGGTTTGACCCGAAAAGGTTGAATAATAATTTCCTGTAGGTGACCAAAGCGGGCGTCTAAATCCTGCAGGTTCAGAAGATCGGCGATGCGTTCCTGCCGCGTTTCTCCGATCCCAATCAGCAATCCTGTCGTGAAGGGGATTTGTAACTCTCCGGCTGCCTCGAGGGTTTTCAGACGCACTGCTGGCACTTTGTCAGGCGATCCGAAGTGGGGCATCCCCCGTTGGGTCAGGCGTTCCGATCCGCTTTCCAGCATTAAACCCATGGAAACGGCGACGGGACGGAGGTGGAGGAGTTGATCAGAGGTGAGGGTGCCAGGATTCAGGTGAGGCAACACCCCTGTCTTCTGGTAAACCGCAGCAGCCACCTGCCCCAGATACTCAAGGGTGGAACTATACCCTGCTTGATCCAGAAAAGATCGAGCCTGCGGATAGCGCGATTCTGGTCGTTCTCCCAGGGTGAACAGTGCTTCTTTACAGCCAACGGTGGCGGCAGTTTCCACGGTCTGAAGCACCTGATCCTGACTCATGTAAAGAGTATCCAGATCCTGGGGATGATGGGCAAAGGTGCAGTAATGACACCTATCCCGACACAACTGGGTCAGGGGCAGAAAAACTTTTCTGGAATAGGTGATCACCTTGCCAAATCCCTGATCCCGCAGATGAGCAGCCGCCTCCAGCCATAAGGAGCTCCAGGGAAGTTCGGCCAGCTGCTTTGCCTCGGCAACGGTTGCAGGACGACACTCAGCGGCCAGGGTTGTGATCAAAGAGGACATTGCGAAAGAAAAAGTAGGGCTTTACTTGATCATGGCCTTCCGGGTTCACAGGCGCAATTGCCAGTTTATGAAGCAGAAGTTGAACTTGACCTGGCTACAGCAGCCTCCACCAGGATCACTGGCACTGCACTTTGCTGCAGAACTGCTTCAGACACCGATCCCAACACAATCTGCTCCAGCCAACGGTGGCCACGTTTTCCCATCACAATTTCCGTAACCTGCCGATCTGCGGCCAGTTGCAGGATGGTTTCAGGCACCACTCCCTCAATCACACGAAATTCATGGCGGATATCGGCCAAATATATCGATACCTGATCTTGTAAATCCTGAATCCCATTACCGGACTGGGTACGGACATGGAGAACCACCACTTCCCCATGGCTGCGGCGAGCCAGATCAGCACTTTTTTTCAGGACACAGGGAGCCAGTTCGGACGTATCCACTGCCGCCAGGATTAAAGGTGGATTGCTCACACCGATCCGCGTCGGATCCACCTCTCCCCGATCCAGCAGCCGAGGCGCAAACGCCACGATTCCCCAGGCCCCCAGAGGAGCGGTGAGCAAAATGGAAAGGGCAGCCATGGCCA
The DNA here is from genome assembly GCA_012030715.1 of Synechococcaceae cyanobacterium SM2_3_1. Classification (GTDB taxonomy): domain Bacteria; phylum Cyanobacteriota; class Cyanobacteriia; order Thermostichales; family Thermostichaceae; genus JAAUUJ01. Next base: position 30,321 of record JAAUUJ010000004.1, read on the forward strand.
GTATGATCTCACCTCCTTCGATCCCCAAAGACAGAGGAATGGCTCCAATAGCCGCCTGAACCGTGGCTTTCGCCGAATTGGCTGGCAACAAAAAGAGTCGTTCCCGCCAGGTCCAGTTACTGCCCAGGGTAGAGAGCCACCAACCCAGCCCCCGACCCATGAATGTGCCTGCGAATAGGACCAGGATTCCTGGGATCAGCACGGCCCCCAGCGTCTGTAACTGCACACTCGCCCCCAACAGCACAAACAGCAAGATCTCAAACACCCCCCAGAGAGCATCAAACCCCGAGCGCAAAGGCCGAGCCAGGGGCGGATCCTCAGCCATCAAAAAAAAGCCCAGGCTCATTACCGCCAGGTAACCAGAAAAAAAAGGCCAGGCTTCGGCGCTGATCACCAGACCAAGAGCCAGGCAAGCAGCGATCAAGACATCCTGGACGGTGGTTTGGGTCCATCGGCTTTGGGTGAGAAATCGGATCAGGAGTTTCGCCGCCCCCCAGCCCCCAGCCAGCCCCAGTCCCACCTGGAGTAACACCTGCAGGGGTAAGAGGCCAAAGGCGGTCGGTGAGGATTCTCCCCCCGTGAGCTGATGCAGGAGCAGGCTAAAGACTAGAAGCATAAGCACGTCCGAGAGCATGCTGCCCGTGAGAATGGCATCCGGGATCCCTTTCTCCACCCCCCACCCCAAACTTTTGAGACGCAGCATGCCCGGCACGATCACCGCCGGAGATTCCGCCCCGAGGATGCAACCCAGCAGCAAACCTGTGGCGAGATCAAACTCCAAGATCCAGGTCGCCAGGATGCCAACCACCAGAGCTTCACAAGCGGCGGGTAATAGCCCCAATCTCAGGGCTACCGATCCCTGCTGCACAAGCTTTTCACGGTCCAGTCCCAGCCCTGCCTTCATCAAGATGATCATGACGGCTACAGAGCGCAACGGATCTGCAGCTGCCAACACTTCAGCCTTGAGAAGGCCGCTCACCTGAGGTCCCATCAAGATCCCCAGCAGGATCATCCCTAGTAGGGGAGGAGCCCCTAAACGACGGACCCCTTGCCCCGCCAGCAATCCCCCGATCAGAATGATGACGATTTCTGCAAGCACAGTTCATGCTAGCCATCAAAAGGCGTATCGACAAACCCAATCTCCAGCAGTTGCTGATAGGCCTGACGGCCCAGTTCCCGGGTGGGTCCTTGGCTACCGATCACCTGCACCAACTGGGCTACCGCTTCTTCTGGACGTCCGGCGGCTCGATAGACAATGGCCAGGTCATAGGCAGATTGATCCCGCAGCTGAGCTGCATCCCGTGCTTTATCCCGCTCTGACTCGGTGATGCGGTTCTGGATTCCAGCAAAGCTGGTGGAGAGCTGTTGATGGAAGTTAGAGCGCTGATTATAGGCGTTAAAGGTTTCCTGGAGCAGACGGATGGCCTCTTCGTAGTTCTGGGACTGGATCGCCGCATTTGCCTGAGCTGAGAGTTCCTCCGCGCGGCTAAAACTGAGCGGATTCGAAGACTGTTCCAGTGCACGGAATTGCTGTGGGTTAGGAATGGTCAGCCCCTCGGGTTGAGTTTGGGCCTGGACTCTCCAGCTCCACCCAAAATAAAGCCCACCACAGGCCAGCAGGATCAAGCTTAAGCGAGCGATGGGATGGCCACTCAAATAGGCCCCGATCCGTCGCACGAGTGGGAGCTGCTGCCAAGACGCTGACTTGTGGGACACCGTAGACCTCATGGAAGATGAAGATATAGGTTTATTCAAAAACGCCGTTAGAAGCTAAAGTAGCACCTTCGGTGAGGATTTGTGTTGATTCTTTTCCTGGGTTCTAGTCCATATCTTCAACCGCAGGATCGCTGCTTTCCCCATCCTCAATCGTGGCTTCACTTCCTTCCACGTCCGGAGTTTCCAGAAGCGGCACATCTGGATCCGCCATCGAGGCTGGCACCACGGTAACCCCGACAATACCATCATCTGGATCAAGCCGTTGCACCCGCACCCCAGTACCCATCCGAGATTGGCTGGGAATGGCTTTGGTCTGCTGGCGCATCACGATCCCACGGCTGGTGACCAGCATGACTTCATCTTCAGCATTGACAATCGGCAGAGCTGCCAGTTCATCTCCCTCCCGCCGGAACTTAAAAGCAATCACGCCTTTCCCTCCGCGGTTTTGGGCCCGAAACTGATCGATGGCGATGCGTTTGCCATATCCCCCCCGAGAAATACCCAGAACCCAGGGATTGGTGAGATTTTCCCCTTCAGCAGCAGCAGCCACCACCGTCTCGGCACAGATAATATCCATACTGACCAGAGCATCTCCCTCGTTTAAGGTCATGGCTCTCACCCCGCGCGTGGCTCGGCTCAAGGGACGCAGTTGTTCGTGATCGGCCCGAAAGCGAATCGAGATCCCCTGTCGGGTGCCCATCAAGACATCATCTATGGGTCGGGCGCGTCGCACCCAGCGCAATTGATCCCCTTCCTCCAGAGAGATGGCGATCAGGCCATTGGAGCGGATATGGGCAAAGGCTGAGAGCGCTGTTTTCTTGATGTAGCCTCCAGTGGTCAGCATCACCAGATATTCTTCGTCGGTGAACTCAGTTACGGGAACCATGGAGGTCACGCGTTCTTCCCGGGAAATGGGCAGAAGTTGGACCACCGCAATGCCCCGAGAGATTCGGCTGCCTTCCGGGATCTGGTAGGCCATGACAGAATACACCACTCCTCGCTCTGTGAAGAACAGAATGGTGTCATGACTGCGGCAGGCAAAAAACTGCTCCACAGTATCGTCATCCTTCATGCGGGTCCCCGCCTTACCGCGAGTGGCTCGCCCCTGGACCTGAAAGGCTTCAATGTCGGTGCGCTTGATATATCCCTGGTTGGTAAGGAACACAATCATCTCGCGGTTTTCGATCAAGTCGATCGTGTTCAACTCCAGATCACTGCTGCAGAGCTGAGAGCGTCGGGGCGTGCTAAACCGTTGCCGCAGTTGTTCTAGTTCGGAGATGATGATCTCCAGAACCCGTTCGCGCCGACTGAGAATATCCCTTAAGTCCGCGATCTGACGGACCAGATCATCATGCTCTGCATGGATCTTTTCTGCTTCTAGGGCTGTAAGGCGACGCAACTGCATCTGCAAAATGCCATCAGATTGAGCCTGAGAAAGCCCGAATTCTTCCTGCAGTTGTTCTCGAGCGGTACTGGCATCTGCCGCTTCCCGTATCAGGGCAATAATCCGGTCAATTTCTGCCAGGGCAATTAACAACCCCTGGAGGAGATGGTCCCGTTCTTCTGCCTTCTGCAACTCATAGCGGGTACGCCGCTCGATCACTTCTTCGCGGAAGTCCAGGAAGACCTGCAGCGCATCCTTAAGCGTGAGCAGACGGGGTTCCTGGCCCACAATCGCTAGCATATTGACACTGAAGTTGGCCTGCAGGGGGGGTTTGCTTGTAGAGGTTATTGAGCACGATCTGAGCCTGTGCATCCCGCTTCAGCTCGATCACCATCCGCATACCTTCGCGGTCGCTTTCATCCCGAATATCCGAAATCCCATCCAGGCGCTTCTCATTGACCATTTCAGCGATCTTTTCGATCATGGCTGCCTTATTGGTCTGGTAGGGAAGTTCCGTGATTATAATTGCATCCCGATCTGGACGTCCCCGGTGTTCGATAGTTTCAACACTGGCCACCCCTCGCATGGTGACCGTTCCGCGACCTGTGGTGTAGGCCTCACGGATGCCGCTTTGCCCGATGATCAGACCTCCTGTGGGAAAGTCCGGCGCTGGAATGTATTGCATGAGCTCCAGGTTGGTGAGCTCGGGATTGTGGATTAGAGCAATCAACCCGTTGCAGAGATCTCCGAGGTTATGGGGAGGAATGTTGGTGGCCATCCCCACAGCGATCCCTGAGGAGCCATTCAGCAACAGTTGGGGAATGCGGGTCGGCAAGACCAGAGGCTCCTGTTGAGAGCCGTCGTAGTTATCCCCAAAATCAACCGTATTGGCATCAATATCTGGAAGCATGGCGGCCTGGGCAAAAGCCGTCAGCCGACATTCTGTATATCGCATGGCTGCCGGAGGATCATTATCCACCGAGCCGAAGTTACCGTGGCCATTGACCAGGCGTTCCCGCATCGAAAAGCTCTGGGCCATGCGCACCAGGGCATCGTAAACCGCCACATCGCCGTGGGGATGGTACTTACCGATCACATCCCCCACCACGCGGGCACATTTTCTGAAGGGGCGGTCGGCGGTCAATCCCAACTCATGCATGGCATAGAGGATCCGGCGGTGCACCGGCTTCAAACCATCACGGGCGTCAGGTAGGGCACGTCCTACGATCACGCTCATGGCGTACTCTAGGTAGGACTGAGACATCTCTTGTTGGAGATCGGTGTTAATCACGCGGATCGCGTCTTGCTCGCTCATGCAGGGAATGCCTTAATGAAAATTGCCAGCGAAAAACTGCCCGGAGTCCAAACAGATCCGTCGGGTTAAGACCGATGCAGCTAGCCAACGCCAAACTATTTTATCATCCGTAGCCCAGCTGCCTGAAGAACCAGCTCATTCAGCCAGAGTAGGAGGCAAGGGTGGGGCACCCGATTCAAAGAATTGCCAGCGTCCTTCATGGTGTTTGCCCCAAGATCCACCCTTAAACCAGAGCCAGCCCACAATATCGTTGGGGGAGCGGTAACGAAAGTTGAGGGTCTCCAGCAGCTGCTCCGATAACTCCTGACTATGAAGTTCAATCGTGAATTGCCGCTCCCTGGGATAATCATCCAGGTGCAGCGTGAGCTGAATGGCTTGCAATGCTGGCTTGTCCTCCAGGAAGATCAGCAGTTCTTCACGAGCACTTTCGTGCATCCATCTGGACATCGTAGAAACTTCTGATGAATCGACATTTGGCATGAACACACCCCATCCTCCTAGAGTGCCGGAACAGAAATAATTCAGATTGTTTTCGGCAATTGCTAGGTCGGCCCCTGTTAAGTGATGCAAGGTGCAAAGCTGCGAGTTCGAGAAACAGCTAGCCGACAGTTCGATGCAAACTTCATATATCTTAGCATCAACGCGGTGCGAACTTGCCCAATTTCGGAAATGGGTTTAGAACAGTCTGATAAAGTTTTTCTTGCCCACCTGCAGGACCTCTCCCTGTAGCTCCGCTGCCTCAGCAAATTCATGATCGGGGTTATCCACTTTTTGTCCGTGGAGGCGAACTGCCCCATTCTTGATCTGACGGCGAGCATCGGAAGCGCTCTTACATAGTCCAGTTTCCCGCAGAATGTAGGTGAGTTTTGCAGGAAAGCTGAGCTGGGCAATGGGAAATTCAGGCATAGTAGCGATCCCTGCAGTACTGCCCTCCAGCACCAAAGATTTGGCTGTTTGCTGAGCTTCAGCCGCTGCCGCAGGAGAATGGTATTGGGAGACAATCTCGGTTGCCAGCTGGATCTGTTTTTCACGTGGATTCTCAGGCAGCATCTCCAGCGACAGATCCGTCAGTAGCTCGAAATAATGATCAATGCAGTGGTCAGGGACTTTCTCCAGCTTGGAGTACATGGTCAGGGGTGGCTCTGTTAAACCCACGTAGTTGTTTTTTGATTTGGACATTTTCTGGTAGCCATCCAGTCCCTCCAGCAGCGGCAGGAGCAGGCCAAATTGGGGGGGCTGACCTCGCCAGATCTGGAGATCTCTGCCCGTGAGCAAATTAAACTTCTGATCCGTTCCGCCCAGCTCCACATCCGCCTCCAGGATCACCGAGTCATACCCCTGCAAGAGGGGATAGAGAAACTCATGCAGATAAACGGGTGTTCCCGAGTGGTAGCGATTAGTAAAATCCTCTTTGGCCAGCATTTGGCCCAGGGTCATCTGTGCCTGCAGTTCGATCAACTCTTGCAGCGAGAGCGGGGCCAGCCACTCACTATTGCGACGCACTTCCAAGCGTCCAGGAGTCTCAAAGTCCAGAATCCGTTGGGCTTGTTCCAGGTAGGTGCTGGCGTTGGCCTCCACCGTTGCAGAAGTCAGTCGAGGGCGGGCCTCCGATTGACCTGTGGGATCCCCAATCTGGGCCGTAAAGTCACCAATCAACAGTATGGCAATATGGCCAGCGTCCTGAAACTGTCTCAGTTTGCGCAGCGCCACCGTGTGACCGAGATGCAGGTCCGGTCGGGTGGGATCAATACCCAGTTTGATGCGCAAAGGTCGATCAGCTGCCCGTAACCGTTCCGCCAGGGCAGAAGAACCCCCAGGGAAAATTTCCACAACACCACGCTGGGTGAGTTGTTCAATGGACTGTGCTGATATCACAGGGGATCTGTCTCCTCAAACATGGAACTGGAATTGACTGTCAGGTTCGTCCTGGAGATGTGCTAGGACATTACCATAGTGGAACTGAAGCAGTTGCTGTCAGTTGGAATGCCCGCCATGGCTTACCCAAAACGATCCTATATGCCAGAGCAGCAGGATAAACCTGTCTCCTTACCATTAGGGGGACTGATCATCACAGGCGTGATCCTGGGCGCTCTGGCTGCCGGAGGATGGCAGATTTGGCTGTTTGTTGCTCCAATGTTAGAAAATCCGGCTCCACCCGATTTTGCAGCTGCGGTGGCCCCACCCGCTTTACCCACCCCTCAGCCCCTTACTCCCACCCCAGTTTCTTCAGATCCTGCCGGGGATGGAGATGCTGAGGTTGACGTAGGTGAGCGGAGCCAGGTGATTGAACCCATTGGGTTGGCCATTCGCAGTGAACCCAATGCTGACTCCATCTATCTGGGGGGGATCGTGATGGGGGAAACGGTTGTAGTTCTAGACCTCAGCGCCGACGGCAACTGGCAAAAAGTAAGGCGTGAGCTCAACGATCAGGAGGGCTGGGTCAAGGCTGGAAATTTAGGTCCCACAGATGCACCTCCCCCTTCAGCGGTCGAACCCGCACCCCCTACCCCTCGTCCCCGAAAGCGTCAGGCCCACACCTCCTCAACCCCCTGCGACAGCAACCCAGAATGCTCCATCTCCAGACGATACCGATGTCAGTGCCGCTACAGCCTTTGTTCCAGCTGGAGAACGCGGGCGAGTTCTGGTGCCGGTGGGATTAGCGATTCGCTCTCAACCCAATCTGGATGCCAGCCGTGTGGGTGGGGTTCCAGTCAATGAAGTGATCACCGTCCTTCAGGTAACTGCCGATGGTCGCTGGCAACGCATTCGCCGTCAAAATGGTCAGGAGGGCTGGGTGAAGGCTGGCAACCTGGGTCCAGAGTAGACATGGGATCTGACGGCATTGCCCTTTAATTATTACAAGCGCTTTACAATGACTACATACTTCTTTACAATTGAAAAGTAGTAAGGGAGGTTTTATGAGAAATATCCTGGGTTTGATCGTTATTCCCGATGGCTTGAAGCCCCAATCCACTGCCAAAGATCTCCAAACACGACTGCAATGGGGAGAGCCTGCTTTGACGATCGTCGATGTACGGGATGCTGCTAGCTTCAAGAAGTCTCGGATTATGGGTGCTGTTTCCGTCCCCATGAACAAGCTGATTGAGGAAGTCCAGGAAAGCTGTGAGCCAGTGCGTGACATCTATGTCTATGGCGACAGTGATGAAGCGACCGCGACTGCTGCTCAACAACTGCGTCAGGCAGGCTTCATCAGCGTGGCAGAGTTAAAAGGTGGATTGTCCGCCTGGCAGTCTGCTGGATATCCGGTTGAAAAGGGTGTGCTCACATCTGCCTGAATTTCAAAGCTGAGTCTTAAATAACTCTAGGTGGGGAATGCAATTGATGTGCTCCTCACCTATCCTTTGTGCTGCTGTCGATACCAGGTGGATCCTCCGATCAGAACACTCAACAAAAGTAAGGCTGTCAAGAGGGGCAAGACATCACCTGTTGTCACCGCTTTCAAACCAGTGCTCCCCAGAAAGACAAAAGGAAATGCCCCCAGTGCTGTTCCTGTAATGGTTCCCAGCAGGTAATCCGAAGCCCGAACCGACGTCAGGCCTGCTGCCAGATTGACCAATCCATAAGGCATGATCGGCAGCAACCGGATAGCAAAAATGTAAAGCCAGCCGCCTCGCTGCAGTTCTTGATCTAACCACTGCCAGTGGCCCTGGAGACGGTGGCGAACACGGAGGCCACCTGTGGTCCGGCTAAAGTGAAAAGCAGCCAGAGCTGCACTTACCGCCGCTAAGGTTGTCCATAAGGTTCCCAGCCAGGGACCAAATAAGGCACCCGCCAGCAGATTGAGGGCCGTGGAAGGCAGGATCAACAGAGTTGCAAAAAATAGATCAAACAGTAGATTAAGGGCCCCCAGAAGCCCGTTTGCGTGACCCACGTTTGGATCTGGATGGGATCCAGCCCTCCCAGTACCCAGAACATCCCCCCCATGGCGAGAACACAGACAACAGCCACCAGGGTGAGAGTTAGTTTCAGAGGTATGGGTGGGTTCCGCGACTTATTGATCACCCGTTAACCAATGATGGCGGTTAGCTCGTCGTGACCAGAGTCTCTCTTCCTGCCAGTCCGCCAGCGAGCCCAGCGAGCGATAGATTTCCCCCCAATCCCCTCGACCCACGTCTTCCCAGTCCCAAACGCCACAGTCAATTCGTTCCGGGATGGGCTGATTCACCTGTAGAGAGCGCAGTAAACTCTGGAGCCGCAGGTTGTCAGGAAGCATCCGGATCTCCCTTAACTTGTGCCAGACGGATCGAGACATGAGCAGAGTGCGCTCAATATCCTGGGCTCCGGTTTTGAGCAGAAATTCTTCCCGCTCCGCTGGTAATCAGTGGAAGCCAGGGCCAGGGACTGGGGAGGGTAAGCCTGGGTAAGCCGGGCCATCTGCGTGATTAATACGGGATAAAGCTCTGTATAGGCCGGATGAACGGTTAACTGGGCAACATGGGGCTGATGTGCAGTGCGGGAGAGCTTCAGGTTGAAATAGCCAATGGCTGCTTTACGTTCGGGCTCATAGACATAAGCCTGGATGCGTTCGGTACTACTGATGTTTTGTTTGGCCAGATCCAGGGCCCACCCCAAAGGTCCAGACCGAAAGTCTTCATCGCGACGGTCAAACACCTGCCGGACTAGGGGCGGCATGGCTTCATTGTCCAGCTGGCAGATCAGCTTGGCATCCCGGTCGCTCACAGGGGTGAGATAGGGAATGTTGGGTTCATGGCTGGCCAGATCAGCCAGTATCTGGGGAGAAAGCGACCAGTAGGTGATTTGGGCAATGGGCTGAAATCCGGTGTGGCGATACAAGCCCAGAGCCCCGCGGTTATGAATATTCACCTCCAGGATCCAGGTGCGGGCCTCGCGGAAATGTTTCATGCAGTGGCGGAGTAGGCGACCCCCAATCCCCTGACGTTGAGCCTGAGTCGCAACAGCCACATGATCCACTCGCCAGGTGCTGCGGGAGTGATTGAAGGGAGAAACCTGAATGGCGCCTTTGATCTCTCCTCCCTGTTCCGCCACATGCACCGTGAACATGTGCTGAAAACGGTTGGGGAACATGCTCAGCACCTTGAGCGGGCCGTACCATTTCCGTAAGCGTCGGATCTGAGCCGCAATATCTACAGAACGGCTACCGTACTCTTCGGCAAAGGCTTCCACAAACAAGGACTCGATCACTTCCAGATCGCCTAGTTGGGCTGGCCGCAGGTTGATGTCGTTATCGTCAGGGGAGGTATAATTGAGACTCATAAAGAAGGCATGGAGAGGAATGGGACCAGGTGATCAGATACTGGCGTCTTCTCCAGACTATCAAGACTCCCTTCATCACACCAGTCTCTAGCGACCCATGGCTTTAGGGGGCAGAAAAAGAGGAAAGTCTGACTCTGGGGTCGTAGACCTTTGCTGCTGCAACTGGGTAGCCAACCATTGTTTTAAATGCAGGGTGGCCTGACAGTCATCTTCGTTGTAGGTGGTCAGTAGCTCTAGAAATGAGGGATCTCCAGTCTGCAACCACTGACTATACCAGTAGATGGATTGGGCTCCACTAGCATTGGACTGCCTCCATTCAAATCCCATCCAGCGGGCAATGTGTTTGAGGGAGTAGCTTTCGATGGGGAGAACCAGATGACGGGTAATGAATTCATGCAAATCGACGAAGCGCGAGAGGAGTTGTTTGAGGCGTCTTAACCCGCTGCGATGGCGTTCTGCCAGTTTGCGGCAGGTGTGGATCTCAAAGGCATGAAAGTGAAAAATGGGGGCATCCGGGTAGCTGTCCACCAGATCCAAAAACTGGAACCAGTTCAGGGCTTCTTCCGCCGGATCTGTGGCCATACAGGCCTGATAACGAGAGGTTCTCTGCTGCTGATCCACCACCAGCACCCCCAAGAGATAGGAGACATCATGCTGGGGATCGGCTTCGATATCGAAGAACAGTTCAACCCCAGCGGCAGGCAGAGGGTGGAGATTGATCCTGTCGAGCCAGATGGCCCGTTGCTCAACCGTGGCCTGGGCCTGCCTGACCAGTTGCAACGCCACCTTGGCCCCCAACCCTGGAACCGCTTGTAGATCTTCGGGTGCAGTGGCTGCCAGGGCTTCGATGGAGTGAATCCCAGCCGTTTGCAAAATCGGATGACGGCTGCCGGTCACCCCCGGAAGTAGCGTCAGCGGATCGGTGTGAGCTGCCTGCTGGCGACAGAACTCCCGCCAATGACAGAGTCCACAGCGACTGCGAGCCATGTAAACCTGAGGCATGACTGCGTCGGCCACCACCTCCAGGAAGTCCTGCAATAGGTTGAGAACCTGTGCAAACCGTTTGCGTAACTGCACCTCCTGCCAGCGCCCATCCCGCAGAACCACATACCCCCAAGAGGGAGAGATCGGCTGATGAGTTCCCAGGACAAGGGCCTGGAGCGCCAGAGCCAGCTCATATTCTGATTTGAGTCGTTTGCCAGTGCGGATCTCTACAGGAATGTAATAGGTTGAACCATCGATCCAGGTTTGGCGTAGGAGTAAATCTGGTTTCACCACTACCGCAACAGTCTCTTCCTCTAAGATCTGGCCCCGCAGCTGTCCTCGATAGATATGTTCCTCTGCCAGGGCCATCTGAGCTTGTGTAGCTGCCTCCAGATCAGAGATTTCCGTCAGAGAAAGAGGGGGACGCGAGGACACTTGCCGCTCCAGAACAATTCCCGGCAACCCTTGCTGGATCTGTTGTCGTAACTGCTCTCGCTCCCAGCGCAACTGCAGAATTAGATCATTGGCGTCCAGCTTTTCTGTCTGGGGGCCATGCCGTTCCAGATAGGGCAATCGCCGACAGCGGTGGAAGGCCATCAGGTCCTCAACAGTAATCAGCATCGCTGAACCCACAAATGCAAGGACACTACCCCAGTACAAACACGAGCGCCCTCATTCTACTGTGCTTCGCTGGGGTACCTGGAAACCCTGCCTTTACCCCCTTCAGCCAGACTGATACGCTTGAGATCCACCTTGAGGAATGAATGGCTGCTATGACTCAGTCTCCGCCGGATCGCTCTGATGCTGAGCCCCTTCTGGAAGCCCTCCGCCGCCGCGAAGGGAACTGGGCCGACTGGGGGCAGTATTGTCAGGGCTTGCAAAAGGCTGGCTATACCCCGCAGCAGATCTTTGAAGAGTCCGGCTTTGAGCCGGGGCAGCAGCATCAGCTGATTGTGGGGAGCCAGGTGTTTGCTGGGCTGGTCAGTGGTGGGGCCTCTCCAGAAATTCTGGCCTTCTTTGCCAATAAGGGTAGTGATATTCTCTATGAATTTCGCCTCTTACCTCAGGGGGATCGGCTGGGGGCTGCAGCCCTAGTCCAAGAGAAAAATCTGCATGTCCAGGAGGCTCATGAGATCGTAAGGGTACTCAAGCAGGGAGGACAGAGACGAGAGCTCCCGCAGGGATTTACCCCCAGTACTGGTGATCGAGTGGCTCATCGCTATTGGCAACGGGCGCAGCAGATGGAGGATTTGCCAGAACGTTCCCGCCTGATTGCCAAGGCTCTGCAATTTGTGAGCACTGAGGCGGCGCGACAGCAGGTGGAATCCCTTTTGACTGACTTTCAGGTGCGCCCTCGCCTGCAGGCTCCACATCTTTCCCTCTATCGGCTGGAATCGCAGGAGGAACTGCCCCGTATCCTTCCAGTAGTGGGCGCTTGGCCCCTGACTACCGCTGATCTGAAAGCACTGCCCTGGGTTGATCCGGTGGGTCGCTTTCGGATGATGCAGGTCGAGAGGGGAGGTGCCTGGATAGCCTTACCTGGGTGGCCATTGCTGCTCAAGGCTGCTGATCCGGTGGCCATCCTCGTCACCTCCCAGCAGCTGGAAATCCTGTTTGAGCAGGTGAGTGACTCCCCCCTGAATGAGGAAGCCGCTCTGTTGGTGGTGGATCGAGCGGAGCGTGACTGGCAGGCTGATCAGTATTATCTGGTGGCAGAAGATCAGGAGTTACAGGTGGCTTGGTTTGGAGAAACGCCTACCCAATCTCTCTGGGGACAGGTGCTGCTAGTCGTTCGTCCCCTCATCCCCGTTCTGTGGAGGAGCTTATCGAAGATGTGTGGGAAATCGAAGAATAGCTTCTAGCCAGTTCGTTCGCCGAAAAAATGGGGTACCCTATTAGGAGATCTTATTGAGTATTTATTCACTTTTTTCCTCTAAAGCTTTGACAAGAGTGACCCGCTCTGGACGGCTCCTGACAGAAGCTGTAGGGTAAGGCTAGAAAGGTATTTTCGCAACAATTTGACATGGCTGTGCCACCTGAAACTGATACTCCTCAAATCAATATGTCACCGTCACAGCCTCAGGTTGATTTCTCTGCCTCGGGGGGGTCTGCGAGCTCGAATACTGATCGTGGATGACAGCTACATGGTGGCAGAGATGCTGTCCAATTTTTTGGGTAAGCAGGGCTGTACCATTTCCTATGCTCTGGATGGCTCTGCCGCTCTGGATCAGGTGCGACAGTCTCCGCCCGATCTGATCATTGCCGATTGGGTGATGCCCAACCTGGATGGGTTGGAACTGTGTCGGCAACTGCGGCAATCGCCAGAATATGCCTGGGTCTACTACATCATCATGACCGCTCGCGAAGGCAACGATAATATGGAGCGGGCTCTGGAGGCTGGAGCCGATGAATTTCTTTCCAAGCCATTTCAGGCTGCAGAGTTGATGACGCGTGTGCGGGCCGGATTGCGGATTGTGGAAGTGCGTCGGCAGCGACAACTTAAGGCGGTCCAGCCTGCAATCAACAAAACCGAATCCCTGATTGGCACTCGCCAGAATCTGGTGACTAAGCTGCCCCAATGCATTGCCTATAGCCGTTCACAAGTTGAACCCCTCAGCCTCTTTATTCTCCGGCTTGTGAACCTGGCGTCTTTAAGTCGGGGCCTCTCCCCTGAGCAAAAGAAGACCCTGCTGAATCAGTTTACGCAGCGGCTCATGGGCAATCTGCGAGAGGGAGACGATCTTTTTCGTTATGACGAAGGTCAATTCATTGTCATTCTTTCGGGGACCACCCTGCCCGCGGCCCAGATAGCTGCAGAGCGTTGCTGCCTACGCATGGTCCAGGAGCCATTTGTGTTGCAGGGACAAATTCTGGAAATTCAGATCCAGTTCGGTACGGCTACGCTTGAGGCCAGTGATGATCCTCAGGGGATGGCCTTACTTCGACGCGCCGCCCAGGGATTGCGGGATAGTAAGCATCAGGTGAATGCGACTCTCTCTTCACCGGCAGCCCAGCCAATTGAAACCGTACCTGAGTCTGCAGACTCTAACACTTCTCTAGAAATCGGGTGCGCTCCCTGGAAGCTGAAAATCTGGAATTACGCATGCGGGTTAGCTCTCTTTCCAAGCTAGAAGTTGAAAACAAACAACTCAGACAACGCTTGCAGCAAGTGATGAATCAACTCAAGCAGTTACAGTCTTAGGCTCAATTCAGTCGCCTATAGTTGCAGCATTGCCTTGACAAAACTCCGTTTGGAGTGCAACTCCTGCCATTCCTGTTGCAGTTGACTGGAGGCAACCACGCCACAACCCGCTGCCAGCTTCAAAATGTTGCTGCGCCATTGCAAATTGCGGATCGCCACCAGGGCGTGAAAGGACCCATCAGGGCGAAGCAGTCCGAAAGGGGCACCAAATCGCTGCCGTTCAGCCTGATAATGTAGCCCCTTCAGCCAGGCTAGGCTCTCAGGGGTTTTAGGAGCGACCCCGAGGGCTGGGGTGGGGTGGAGAAGCCGGATCAGAGTGGGTAGGGCAATGGGCTGGTGTAGCTGGATATGGATCCGTGTTTCCAGATGTTCCAGCAGAGAGAGACTCAGTACCTGCGTCGGTTCACATTCAATCTGGCCTAAGGGTTGAAAGATTTTGCAAATGTGCTCAACCACAATCGCATGTTCCTGTTGTTCTTTAGGATCTGCCAGCAAAGAGGGACGGGAGGAGACGGCTGGGATACGAGGCCGGGTTCCTGCTAAGGCTACGGTGATCAGTTCCTGAGTGTTGTGCTTCTGCAATAAGAGGGTTTCTGGAGTTCCCCCGAGGATGCCCTGCTCAGGATCCCAGAGGCCATAGAGCTGTAACGGATCTTTCACCTGCAGGAGGGCCTGGAACAGATAATGTTTGAAGCTGTCATCCGTTCGCCCCCTGCCCTGTTCGACGACAATGGGCACAGCCTTCAGCAATTCCTGCTGACGGATCCGGTTTTGAATGGCGACAAAGTCCTGCTGGAAAGGCTTCGCTTCTGGAGGGTGCCAGTCTATCTCAGGTTTTTCAGGCGGATCCTGTTGCAGCTGAAGGAGTAAATCTGCTGACCTCAGTTCCTCGACAAACTCAGGGATGAGCCAGGGAGTCTTTTCTTCTAGAAAAAAGTCAGGGGCATAAAAACAGTAGTGACCAGCCCACGGTGACTGGCTCCAGGCTTTTACCCCTCCCGCCAACAGGATATGGTCTGGATGAGGGCTAAACCAGGCTCCATACCTAAAGAAACTAGCCAGTTGCTCGGAACTGATGCTCATGGTTATTCTCCCTTGAGGATAATATCACTCGCCGATCCCAGAACTGAGGTAACGGCTGAACGTGAAACCGAAAGGGGAATGTTAGAGTGTAAAGGCACATTGCTTCCCACAGGCCTCTGCAACGTCCCATGAGCAATAGCTTCTCGGCCCGAATCAGGCAATTTACGCAACGTCTGAGAGAGACTACTCAGATCCAGCAGTTTTTCCAGAACAGTCCAGCAGTGAAAGCCAGGCCCTGGCCAAAGATCTGGCGGCAGCAGGGGAAGTGGTGTCCCAGATGAGTCAGGTGGTGATGGAGGTTGATTTCCTGAATCAGCTGCATGCTCGCCTCGTCAATGAGCAGGAGGTTCTGCAACAGGAAAAAGCAGATCTGGAAACTCGCGTCTTTGAACTGCAACAGGAGCGGAACGAGCTGGAGCCCCAGGTCATGTACTTGCGGGAACAGCTGAGTCAGGCCAGTTTTCAGCTGGAGCAAACCCAGAATCGAGAACGCAATCTAAGCGATCGGGAGCGTCAACTCACTGAGATCGTGGCCCAGCTAGAGCGGCGACGAGCCGTGCTCAATCAGGCGATCGAGACCTTGACCAACCAAGAGGCCGACTCCATTGTCCGCAATCAGGAATTAATCCGTGTTGTGAAGAAAACGAACGAAAGGCGACTCAGTACTTCGATACGGTTTCCTCATACAAAGCGTGGCTAGAAGAGCTGAAGGCCCAGGCCGAGGAAAAGGAAGCTGAGTTACAAGCTATGGGTCGTTGAGCCTCATCCCAAGCCATTTGTGGATCCCGAGCCTGAAGATCCGACCCCTGTTCCCAAAGAACCTGCTTATGTCAATCAACATTATCCGCAGGAAGATCCCTTTGCTGAAGAGGAAGCTTCCTACTGGGATGAGCCTGTGAATCCGTCTCCCACCTCACCGTTCCTTGATAATCCCTGGGGTTAGAGCAGAGTCAGCCGCAGATCCTGTGTTTATGGGCGGGCATCGACCCACTGGAAATTAGCAACTTAAGATAGATATGATACGTATGGATGCGGTTGGATTACCAGGTAGGGAACAGGATGGCTGGAAAAGTAATTACCCCTCTAGTTGTGTTGTTGCTCCTGCTTTTTGTCGCAGCAGGGGATAAGGTTCTGCCCGGCAGGTTAGGTCAAGTGAGCCTCAAAACTAGATCAACTGTGATCTCAACTCTCAACTCCATGGTGGGGAAATCGCTGGATAATGTACCTGTGGATACTCGCTACGGGCGAACAGATGAGGTGTTAGAGGAGTTTGAGTGTTCCGATGGTAGCATCACCACTGGCCCAGCAAATTGTCAATAGCTCACAGTCCAATTGACTGCAACTGAGCCTCAGTTTTGTCTACACTCACCACTGGTCGGCTCAAGCTTTTGCTAAAGGGGGGGAATAATCCTCCTAACCCTGATCTTTCTGGGCCTGGCCTTCTATACCCACTGGCTGGAGATCCCCCCCCTTGAGGTGGATGGTCATCTTTTGCGGGGGCTGGCTGTCGCCTTGGGTTTAAGTGTAGTGGCCCATGCATGGGCAGGTTGGGCTTGGGGACTGATTCTGATCAACCTGGAGCAATTGGTTTCACCCCACTGGGCTGTACGGATCTACCTGCAGACCAATCTTGCCAAATATATTCCCGGGAATATCTGGCATTTTCTGGGCCGGATCAGGGCAGGGACTGAAGAGGGGATCCCCTGGGAGATAGCCGCGTTGAGTGTCTTGCTAGAACCCCTGCTCATGGCGGCGGCAGCTCTGCTTTGCATGATCTTGACTTTGCAGGGACCCTACGTTTTGCTCCAGATTATTGGGTTCGCTCTTGTGGCTGTGGGTCTACATCCCCGCCTGGTCAACGGTGTTTTGCAGCGCCTGCATCCAGAGATTGCCAGAATCCAGGTCTATCCCTGGAAAGCCTTTCTGGCAGAACTGGTGTTTATGCTTCTACGCGGATGCGGATTCTTAGGGGTGATCCTGGTGTTGCATCCCCTCCACGCTTCACGCTGGTTGCAGTTGCTGGGGGCGTTCAGCGGGGCCTGGCTTTTGGGTCTGGTGGTGCCGGGTGCACCAGGAGGTTTAGGAGTGTTTGAGTCCGTCCTGCTCTTAGTCCTGCAGCCCTTGATCGCCACGGGCCCCCTGCTACAAAGTCTGGCCATTTATCGGGTTGTCAGTCTTCTGGCGGAGGTGACCGGGGCAGCCCTCAGTTATGTAAGATTCCCTGTCTTGAGAAATGCTGAGTGATCGGGAACCCTGGATGCTCACATCGGGGTCTGGGCATATTTCATTCCTGCCTCAAAGGGATCAAACCCCTCATCAAAGCGGGTGAAATCATCATAGGAAGCTGCTTCTAAATTCACCCCCGTCAGATCTGCCTGGCGTAGATCTGAGCCCAGAAGATCAGCCCCCCGCAAATCCGCCTGCCTCAGGATCGCGGAGCCCAGGTCAGCATAGCTGAGGTCGGCACCTCGCAGGTTCGCCCCGCAAAAATCAGCAAAACCCAGATCGGCATAGCTGAGATCCACACCTTTTAAATCGGCATGCTGCAGATCCGCCCGCTCCAAATTGGCTTCCTGAAAGCTGCGTTCTCCGGCTGCATAACGCTGGAGTAGGTCTGCAGCACTCTTGATCGGACGCACACTCTCCATCGTCTTTCCTCAGCAACATTAGCCAAGCCTGTGAGGGCCAACTCCCATGATGGCTGGTCAAGGGAAACCGAGTCTAGCCCGTCCAGGAAATTAGCAGCCAGATCATGTTCATACGCGGAGGCCGTTAAGGGCAACTCTGGGGGTTTATGCAATGACCTGCGAGAAAATCGGTCCCCAGATCTATAGGTAGACGACCCTGGAAGCAGCCCTTCCCTGCCAGAATCTCAACTGCCGCCTTGAGAGAGGCTGGTCCATCTCCATAGGTAACCAAGTAGCAGGGGAGATGAGGGCAAAGCACCAGATCATAAGGGGATCCCATGGCGATAACCACTAGCTTGTAGTCAAGTAGAGACTGGAGCAGCTGAATCTGAGCTGGATATCGGTAACTCTCATAAATGCCCACCAGAATCAGAGAGGCTTGGGATGCCAGGTTCTGGATTTGATCAAGAGCTTCCTGATCAAGTTGAAATGAGTAAGGCTGGCAGACAACTTTCGCGAAAACCATCCTGCAGGCACTCCCCAGATCCCCTCGAGATTGGGGCCAGATCACCAGGATCTTGTCCGAGTCAGCCACGGGCAGGAGTTGATGCTCATCCTTGACCAGGGTGATGCTGGCCTCCGCGATCTGTTGAGCAACCGCTTGATGGGAGCTTTTTCCGATCTGCTTCAGTGGGGGTAAAGGTGCTGGATGCCAGAGACCCGAGCGTGCCTTTTGCTGCAAGATCCTGCCTACTGAGGCATCGAGACGCTCTCGACTGATCCGCCCTTGCTGAACTGCCCCGAGAAGCAGGTCATAGGCCAGTTGCGGTTCACGGGCAGAATGTCCGGCATCAGCGCCAAAGAGAAGCACATCGGCTCCGGCCTCAAAGGCAAGCAGGGCCGCCTCGGCACTATGCCAGGTTTGATCCAGGGCTCCCATTGTCAGAGAATCGGTAACAATCAACCCCTGAAAGCCCCATTTCTGCCGTAAGAGATCCTGCAGAATCCGTGATGAAAGCGTAGCTGGACAATCGGGATCGAGTGCAGGGACCAGCACATGAGCGGTCATGATCGCAGGGGCTCCCCTCTGAATTAACTGCTGAAAGGGAAAGAGATCCACAGCCTCTAAGGTTGACAAAGAACGGTCCACCCGTGGTAAGCCCAGGTGCGAATCCACAACGGTATCCCCATGGCCAGGAAAGTGCTTCAGGGTTGTCAGGATCCCCGCCTGCTCATAAGTTTTGAACACCACTTCTCCCCATTGGCTCACCTGCTGAGGAACGGAACCATAAGCCCGAATTCCGATAATCGGGTTGGCGGGATTGCTATTCACATCCACCACCGGGGCAAAGTTGAAGTTGATGCCCAGGGCTTGTAATTCTAGGGCGGTGATCGCTGCCATCTGCCTTGCCCAATCCAGATCCCCAGTCGCCGCGACTGCCATGGCACTGGGAAAGTGGGTGGCCTCAGGCGGCAAGCGATCCACAGACCCCCCTTCCTGATCAATGGCGATCCACAAGGGGATCCTGGCCAGGTCTGAATCTGCTGGGTTAGGGCTCTCACCTGTTGCACGGAGATCAGATTGCCGCTTTTCTGATAGAGAATGACGCCACCAATGTGATACGAGTCGATCATCTCCCGCAGTTCGGGGGACAGATCCGCACCCGTGAAGTAAACCAGTAGCAGTTGTCCGACTTTTTCTGCCAGGGTCAGGGTGTTGAGCTGCTGCTCTATGTGTGGATCCATGCTCCACCTCGACAAATTTCAGAACTCATGGGCGCAGTCTGGATGTTATCAAAGGATCAACAGCCCCAACGCTTCCGGAGGCGGGGGTTGAAAGGCAGCCCGATAATCCAGGAGCTGGACCAGCAGCAGATATCCCAATCCCAGAAGCACAGCGAAAATTCCGGTGGCAACTGCAACCCATTGGGGACGATTCATTGGCAACGCTCCGGCAAACTTCTCTTATCCTAGTCAGGGCCGGAGCAATTGTTAAGCAGAAGCTAGGGGGCTGAATGGTTCGGATGCTGCTACTGGGGATCGGTATATTCTTCAGTTTGACTGTCATGCTGCCTGTGCAGGCAGGCTCAGATCACCTGTACCATGATCCCTGGCCTCCCCGACCGGGAAGTATTGGCAAGGTGTACATGAATCGTCCTATCGCCAGAGTCATGGGTTACGAGGGGGCGTACTGGCTGGAGCGACCCCAGCGGGCACAGGAAGAAAACCCAGATGCTGTGATTGCGGCTCTCAATCTTCAGCCTACCGATATCGTGGCGGATATTGGCTCAGGAACTGGCTATTTCAGTACCAAGATCAGTGAACAGGTTCTCGATGGAACCGTGCTGGCGGTGGATGTTCAACCGCAAATGCAGAGGATCCTTGCATCTCGTCTGCAGGATGAAGGTATCGACAACATTATCCCGATTCTGGGGGAGGAGCAGGATCCTCACTTACCCGCAGGTGAGGTGGATCTGGCGCTGATGGTGGATACCTACCATGAATTTGCCTATCCCTACGAAATGATGCAGGGGATCCTCAAGGGACTGAAGCCAGGAGGACGGGTAGTCCTAGTGGAGTACAAAAAAGAAAATCCTCTGATTCCGATCAAGCCTCTTCACAAGATGAGTCAGGCCCAGGTGAGAAGAGAAATGGCCGGGGTGGGACTGGAGTGGATGGCAGCCCTTGAGGTGGTGCCCCATCAGCATGTGTTGGTCTTTCAAAAGCCTGCAGATTCAGTGACCCTCCAGAAATAATGAAGAAATTCCTGGATCTTGCCGGAGCCCAAATCCGCTCTCCGCACAATTGATCTAGCAAGTGGGGGGTGAAGAGGGACGTGAATATGCATGTGCAAGCTAAGCAGCATCAATTTTGCCTATTCGGCTTACCGGCTGAACAGGGGCGCTGGTTTCTGATTCCCTTGGGAATGCTCCTGCTCCTCTGTCTGGGTACCGTTTATTCCTGGAGTATTTTTCGCAAACCCTTGGAGACATTGCTAAACCTCAGTGCCACCGAAAGTCTTCTCCCCTACACCGTGGTATTGCTCTTCTACTCAGCTCTGATGCCGATCACAGGCTTTTATCTGGATCGGATAGGGATTCGCAGGATTATGCTCATGGCGGCAGTGATTGTGGGGATCGGCTATATTCTGGCCAGTTTTTCCCAGGGCATTACTCCCTTGATCCTCAGCTACGGCGTCATCGTGGGCACAGGCGTGGGGATGGCGTATGGGGTACCCATAGTGGTGGCTGCCCGCTGGTTTCCAGATCGGAAAGGCTTGGCAGTCGGTCTAACCATCGTCGGGTTTGGGCTGTCCCCGGTGGTCACGGCTCCCCTGGCCAAAAGCCTGATGGATGCTTATGGGGTGCAGCAGACCCTGTTGATTCTGGGCATCGTGTTTGCCCTGACGATTCTGGCGTTGTCAACGGTCCTGAGCCTTCCCCCGCAGGGATGGCAGCCACAGGGATGGACATCAAAATCAACAACCCATGTGCTGGAGCCTATATCCCGAGATCCCCTCCTGCGAACCCGTTCTTTTTATGGTCTCTGGATCTGCTACATGATCGGAACGTTGATTGGCCTGAGTGCAATTGGTATCTCCAGCCCAGTAGCAGAAGAAATGATTCAATTGGATCCTGCCCTTGCGGCTAGCAGTGTATCTCTATTTGCCCTCTGTAATGGCTTGAGTCGTCCTTTATTTGGTTGGCTCACGGATCGATTCCAACCTCGGAATGTGGCTGTTGCCTCGTATCTATTAATTCTCCTGGCCTCATCCCTGATGCTCAATGTTCAGTCGGGTCAAGTGATCACCTATTTAGTTGCCTTCTGTATTTTTTGGTTTTGCCTGGGGGGATGGCTGGCTCTGGCACCTACAGCAACCTTAGCGTTATTTAATCCCGAGAATTATGCCCGCAACTATGGTCTTGTTTTCACCGCTTATGGGGTTGGTGCAGTTCTGGGTACCCTGACGGCAGGCCGGATTCGGGATGTCATGGGGTCCTACCTCTACGCCTTCTACCCGATGGCTTTCCTGGCGGTGTTCGGCATAGGTATGGCAATCATACTACTGAAGCAAAAACAGCTCCCGGCAGCAATAAAGGCCCCTTGAGGTGGGGCCCATTCAGGACGTGGGGGAGAGATCAGAGCTTTCCAGTGTGCTCCCCAAAGTAGATCGGGGCTGAATCAGCCTAGTACGGCCAGGTCCAGTCGAGAATGTCAGGCCGATCCATCCCGTGCTTATAGGCATAGTGACGGCAGTCAATCTGCTCATTCAGGAAGGCCTCTTTGGCATGGGCCCCGGCCACTTTCAATTTGGGAACCCGGTCAATCACATCAATGGCAATACTGAAGCGATCAATATTGTTGATGATCGCCAGATCCAGGGGGGTATTGATGTTGCCTTTTTCCTTGTAGCCCCGCACGTGCATATTCTTATGATTGGTGCGTCGGTAGGCAAAACGGTGGATCAGCCAGGGATAGCCATGGAAGTTAAAGATAATCGGCTTGTCCAGAGTGAACATACTGTCAAAGTCCCGATCACTTAAGCCGTGGGGGTGCTCGGTATCTGGCTGCAGTTTGAATAGATCCACCACATTGATAAATCGGATCTTCAGTTCCGGGAAGGCTTCCCGCAGCAACACCGTGGCCGCCAGGGCTTCCTGCGTGGGAATATCGCCAGCGGTGGCCAGGACTACATCCGGTTCCTCTCCTTGATCATTGCTGGCCCAGTCCCAGATCCCGATCCCTTTGGTGCAGTGCTTGACGGCGGCATCCATATCCATGAACTGCAGGTGCTTCTGCTTATCGGCCACAATCACATTGATGTAATTCTTGCTGCGCAGACAGTGGTCCGCCACCGACAGCAGGGTATTCACGTCCGGGGGTAGATAAATGCGGATCACCTCGAGCTCTTGTTGGCCACCACATCCAGAAACCCAGGATCCTGGTGGGTAAAGCCGTTATGGTCCTGACGCCAGACCGTAGAGGTGATCAGAATGTTATGGGAGGGAATTCTGGCCCGCCAGCTCAGTTCATGGCATTTCTCGATCCATTTGGCGTGTTGATTGACCATCGAGTCGATCACATGCACAAAGGCCTCGTAGGTGGAGAAGAAAGCATGCCGCCCGGTGAGCAGATAGCCCTCGATCCAGCCCTCTAGGGTATGCTCACTGAGCATTTCCATCACTCGTCCATCGGGAGCAAGCAGACCCCCGTCTTCATCGAAGTCTAATTTTTCAGCCATCCAGGTTTTGGGAGTGACTTCATACAGGGCGGTGAGGCGGTTCGATGTGTTTTCATCCGGACTGAAGACGCGGAAATTGGTCATGTTTTTCTGCATCACATCCCGGAGAAAGATCCCCAACGGTCGAGTGTTTTCCGCCTGGATCACGCCAGGTTTATCAACGTCAATCCCATACTCACGAAAATCTGGCATGAACAGATCGCGACAGAGCAGCCCGCCATTGGCGTGAGGATTGGATCCCATCCGGCGATTCCCCTGGGGGGCTAACTCCTGCAACTCCGCCAGCAGGCGTCCCTCTTGATCAAAGAGATCTTCAGGTTTGTAGCTGCGCATCCAGGTTTCCAGCAGCTTGAGATGTTCGGGGTTCGAAGCCACATCAGCCATGGGGACCTGGTGAGAGCGCCAGAAACCCTCCAGCTTATGCCCGTCCACTTCTGCAGGCGAGGTCCAGCCTTTGGGAGAACGCAGAATGATCATCGGCCAGCGAGGTAGGCTGAGGTTCTGACCGGAGCGTGCCTGGTGCTGAATCTCACGGATCTCCTGAACGCAGCGATCCAGCGTAGCGGCCATCGCCTGATGCATACTCTCAGGCTCAGAACCCTCGACAAAATAAGGTTGGTAGCCATACCCCAGGAACAGATTTTCCAGATCACTGTGGCTGATGCGGGCCAGGATGGTGGGGTTATTAATCTTATAACCATTCAGGTGCAGAATCGGTAGGACAGCACCATCGGTTTTGGGGTTGAGGAACTTGTTGGAGTGCCAGGAGGTGGCCAAAGGACCCGTTTCGGCTTCTCCATCCCCCACAACGGCAACTGAGATCAGATCCGGGTTGTCAAAGACTGACCCAAAGGCATGAGAGAGAGAATAGCCCAACTCACCTCCCTCATGAATCGATCCGGGGGTTTCTGGGGTGCAGTGGCTGCCAATTCCACCCGGGAAGGAGAACTGTTTAAAAACTTTTTTAGGCCATAGATGTCTTCTTGCTTATCGGGGAAGACCTCGGTGTAAGACCCTTCCAAATACACGGGGGCCAGAACTCCAGGAGCTCCATGTCCTGGACCCGACAAGAAGATCATATTGAGGTCATATTTTTTGATCACCCGGCTGAGGTGGATCCAAATAAATGCCTGTCCTGGGCTTGATCCCCAATGTCCGAGGAGGCGTGATTTGATATGGGCAGGTTGGAGGGGTTCTCGGAGCAACGGGTTGTCCTCTAAATAGAGCATCCCCAGGATCAGATAGCAACTGGCACGCCAGAAAGCATCCATTTTTTCGAGTTCTGTTGCCTCTAGCGGCGTGCCCTCCACGGTTGAGCGTGCCTTACCAAAGCAACTGATGGAAGAGTTGGCGTTCACTTTTTCGGGGGTCATGACCATGAGTTACCTACCTCTGCCCGAGTTAAAAACAGGCAAACTTACGAACTATTTGCATTATCAAGGATATTTTTGAATTCCTCCTGTCATCTGCACCACTTGTTAAGGATTAAAACCGGAACATTGAGGAAAGTTTAAATCTTCTTTTTCAGCATCAATGTGTCTAAAAAGCTGGGATCGCCCTCTCAGGGGGAGCAAGTCTTCACCGATCCAGGATCATCTTTGAGGGGAACTGGACTGCTACCATAGCAAAGCTGTTTTTACCGAACCCCTATGCAACCGCGGCGAGTGGCGCGTGAGCTGGCCCTGCTGGGTCTGAGTCAGTTGCCCACCAATCCCAGCAAGCTAAGGCAAAAATCTTGGGAGGATCTGCTGACGGCAGCTGTGCGCACCCTCTCGGAAGAAGTGGAGGAAAGTTTGACGGCAGCCGCGGCGGAGGTCCAGCGCAGTGATCGCTTAATGCAGGAAAGCCAGCAGATCCTGCCGGAACCTGTCCTACCTTCTATCCAGGGAACCCCTCCTGCTTCTCCTGGGGAAAGTGAGACCATCTTGAGTCGGGTTCGCCAGATCCAGGGGCAACTGCGTCGATCCGAGCGTGCCCTTAAAACCAACACTGTAGATCTCTTTCAGCGTCAGAGCGAGTTGGTGGGTCTGGTGCATCAGGCTCAGGATTCTCTGGCCACTGCTGTGGAGCAATTGTCTCAGCTGGAGCAACGGCTGCAGAGCGCTCGTCAGGTGCTGGGATCAGCCACCCAGTTAACCCAGGTAGCGATCAACCGCCTGGGAGTGGCTTTATCGATGCCGGAATGGCTACAGCTGGTTCACGCTAAAGAAGTTCAGGCGTTTGCCCTGGAGTTGTTAACTACCCTGCACCGCTATCGCCAGGAAGTGGATCAGCAATTGCAAACCGCACTAGTGGGATGGCAGCTGGGACGCCTGAGCCGCATTGATCGGGATGTTCTGCGACTGGCAACCGTGGAGCTGCAATTTTTGGGTGGACCTGAGCGAGTGGCCATTAACGAAGCCGTAGAGCTGGCCAAGAAGTACGGTAATGAAGACTCTGCCGCATTTATCAATGGGGTGTTGCGCCGATTGGTGGGACGGGGTGGCATGGGTGAAGTCCCCCCTGAAGCCCAGCCTGAGCCCCCTACGCCTGTTGCAGATCCTCTAATGTCGTCAGCACCTCCGCGTAGTGTTGGGAGGGACTCACAATCGGAAAGATCTCCCGGAGAACGCCCTCAGGATCAATAAGAAAGCTGTTGCGCAAAGCCATCTCTCCCATCCAGGATCCATACTGACGGCTGACCGTTCCCGCCGGATCGGCGAGCAGGGGAAACCTCAACCCCTCCACTTCACAGAACTTGCGGTGGGAGGTAACACTGTCGGCACTGATCCCGACCACTTCGGCCTGCAGAGCATGAAACTGGTCAAGGTGTTGCTGGAATCGGCGGGCCTCCAGGGTACAGCCTGAGGTGAAGTCACGCGGGTAAAAGTAGAGCACCACCCACTGACCCCGAAAATCCTGGAGCTGGCGGGGATGCCCCTGACTGTCTTCGAGAACAAACTCGGGGGCGGGCTGATCAATGGCAGGAAGGAGGGTTGTCCCCCATTGCGCCTGGACTGGTGCACTGCCCATTCCCCAACCCAGGAACAAAATCAGAAGCAGAGGGGCCAACCTTTGCCGCCATATATTTGCCATTGCCTTATCCCTATAGCGATGAGTCAAAGATTTCAATGTAAATTCTGCGCATGAATCTTTACATAAATTAGTACAATAATGCATGTGGTTTCGATAGGTATTTTTTCTTATGGCACTCGATCCCTTCCCCTGGCTGAGCGCGATCATTCTTTTTCCCCTGATCGCTGCCTGCGCTATCCCGCTTGTCTTTCGAGAAGATGATCGATGGATCCGAGGCTATGCAGTGGGTGTGGGCGTTGTGGATCTGGTGCTAATGGGCGTTGCCTTCTGGCAAAACTACCAACCCTCCAATGGTGGGTTTCAACTGGTGGAAAGCTACCCCTGGATGCCACAACTAGGGCTCAACTGGACGGTTTCTGTGGATGGCTTATCCATGCCTCTGGTCCTGCTGGCAGGTCTGGTGACCACCCTGGCGATGCTCTCTGCCTGGCAGGTTAATTTCCGGCCACGCCTGTTTTACTTCCTGATGCTTGTTCTCTATGCAGCCCAGATCGGGGTGTTTGTGGCCCAAGATCTGTTGCTTTTCTTCATCATGTGGGAAGTGGAGTTAATTCCCGTTTACCTGCTGGTGGCCATCTGGGGAGGACAGAAGCGCCGCTACGCTGCCACTAAGTTTCTGCTTTACACTGCAGCTGCCTCGATTTTTATTCTGGTGGCGGCCCTGGCCCTGGCCTTCTACGGTGGCGGAACCCTATCGTTTGATCTGGCCAGGCTTGCCGAGAAAAACATTCCTATGGCCCTGCAGTTACCCCTCTACGCAGGTCTGCTGATTGCCTTTGGGGTTAAGCTTGCCATCTTCCCTCTGCACACCTGGTTGCCTGATGCCCATGGGGAGGCTTCCGCTCCTGTGTCCATGGTGCTGGCAGGTGTCCTGCTCAAAATGGGAGGGTACGGCCTGATTCGACTGAATCTAGAGTTGCTTTCTCAGGCCCATGTTTACTTCGCCCCGATCCTGGCCGTATTGGGAGTGATCAACATCATCTACGGTGGCTTTGCCTCTCTGGGGCAAACGAATATGAAGCGTCGCCTGGCCTATTCTTCGGTGGCGCACATGGGTTTTGTCTTGCTCGGGATCGCATCATCACCAATATCGGGGTGAGTGGAGCTGTACTGCAAATGCTATCTCATGGACTGATCGCGGCCCTCTTGTTCTTCTTGGCGGGGGCCACCTATGATCGCACCCATACCATGATGATGTCCGAAATGGGAGGGATCGGCAGAGTCATGCCCCGTGTTTTTGCCTTCTTTACGGTGGGAGCGCTGGCCTCGCTGGCCTTACCTGGCATGAGTGGATTTGTCAGCGAACTGTCGGTCTTTGTGGGCGTGACCACGAGTGATATTTACAGCCCAGCCTTCCGCACGGTCACCGTGTTTCTGGCAGCAGTGGGCCTGATCCTCACCCCCATTTACTTGCTCTCGATGCTGCGTCAGGTATTTTATGGGCGGGAATTGGCTCCCACCTGTGAGATTGAAGCCCCTGCATCTGTGATGTCGGTGGATGATCCCGTCTGCTTTGGCACCGACTGTGTGTTGCCGACTCAATCCATCTACACGGATGCGCGTCCCCGAGAAATGGCTATTGCTGCCTGCTTCCTGGTCCTGATCCTGGGAATTGGGTTTTATCCCAAACTGGCGACGCAGCTGTATGACGTCAAGACTGTTGCGGTCACCGCCCAGGTGCGCCAGTCCTACACGCAGGTGGCCCAGACCAATCCTCAGATGTACTCTCGTGTCCTCACCTCCAGAATTGCTGAGTCTGAACTGGGGAATGGATCTGAGATCCTGCAGTAAAGATTTCTTCATGCCTTTATCACTCTAGGGGATCGCATCCAATCAGCGATTCTCGCTTTTCGATTCTGGATCTAAGGAGTTGAAGATCATTCGCCTGGGAGGGTAGAATATGTGAACTTGTGGGGGGATCGGGCACAGGTCTTAGTTGCTGACGAGCAGGATATGAAAATTCTCCACGGCACCTGGATCCCGGAGCCAAATGCAGATTTTATTCAGGCTGGAGCGTTCTACCTTTGGGTTGAAACGGATATCAATCCTCGTCTGCGTTCCCAGCAGATTCATCCTGGCCATCTGAGGGGATCAGACCTTGCCACTTTCTTGTCGGATGAGTTAGGTCTCTCGTTAGCACTGAATTGGAAACGTAATCAGCTTATTGCCCCCCAATATTTTCTCCTTCCCACGCTCGATCATGCCCCGGTTCCTTCCTTAGAAGCCTTTCGCTTTTTGGAGAAAGATCCGCCTGAATCCTTTGAATTGCAGTATTGGCAGATTGACTGCTACCGATCTGTGGCCTATGTTAATCACAAATTCGTGGCCCATGTTATTTCATTTTTAAGTGATCTGTATTTTCAAGCGGTCTATAATCTTACCGATATTCAGCTGGGGAGTGATCTGCTCTTCTGGTATCACTTTAGTCAGTCGCTGAAGCAGGTGATCCTGAAAGATCAATATATTCCTGCCCTCAAATATCGAGAAGAGATTGCACCGCCTTCTAGTTCTCAAACAAAAACTCGTAAACAGTCAACCAGAAAAAAAACCTCAAAACAAGACTCCAGAAAAGAGTCCCCAACAGCAGAAATCTATCCTGGATGGGAAATCATCAGTCACGCTTATGAAGATCATCTACAGACTTTCGTCCAGATCATGCCACTCGTCTGCACTGCGGGATTCACTCAGGCTGGAGATCATCCCAAGTTTTATGATCGAGAATCTTTGCTCCGGCATTTTTCTGAGTGCCTTTTGAGCGAGTTCTTGATTACTATACCTCTACCTCAGTCCTTCTATAAAAAAATTGAAGGTTCCCTCATCCATGACTGTTTAACTCACAAAGATCCACTGCCTCCCCAGCAAGGCCTGGAGCTATATCAACAGTGGCTATCCTGGCGCAATCGCATTACGCAAGCCCAAAGCCATACACCTATTGATCTTTGCTTTCAACTCAAGGATCCGCACCAGTCAGAGGATCCGTGGTGGATTGAGTTTCAAGTGTCTCCGCGCGAGGATCCTTCACTCCGAATTGCCCTGCAGGATCTCTGGGGTATGCCTGCTCGTCAGCAACGCAAAGTTTGCAACCAGTTAGGAGATGATTTTGAGCAACACCTGCTCATGCATCTGGGCTATGCTGCCCGCATCTATCCTCGCTTATGGGAGGGGCTGGAGACGGATCAACCGGTCGGGATTGAGGTGAATTTAGAAACCGCCTTTGAGTTTCTTCAAGAAGCGGCCTGGATCCTGGAGGAAGCTGGATATAAGGTTTTGGTTCCCGCCTGGTGGACTCCCCAGGGCCATCAACGGGCTCGGATCCGTCTCAAAGCTCGGAGCACTTCCGGAGGAGGGGCCAGCGCGATACCAGTTACTTTTCCTTCGATACGCTGGTTAACTACCACTACGAATTAGCCATTGGTGACAAACCCCTCAGCGAAGCGGAATGGCAACAGTTAGTGCAGGCCAAAGCTCCGCTCGTACAGTTTCGGGGGCAGTGGATCAGGCTGGATCAAGACAAAATGCGGCAGATGCTGGAGTTTTGGAAAACCAAGCAGGCAGAAGATCCCGAGCTTGGTCTGCTGGAGTTTATGAAGCTAACCACCGATCCAGAAGACTCAATTGAGGTGGAGTTTGAACGGGATGATTGTCTGGCAGGAATGCTTGCTAAGTTGCATAACCATAGCAGTTTAGAGCCCACCCCCGATCCCACTAGCTTGCGGGGAACTTTACGGGGATATCAGCAGCGAGGACTTTCCTGGCTACACTATCTGGAAAGTTTAGGTTTGAATGGGTGTCTTGCCGATGATATGGGGCTCGGGAAAACAGTGCAGGTGATCGCTCGCCTGGCCCAGGAAAGAGAAATCGCAGCACAGCATCACAAAACAGTTCCTCCCACTCTCCTGATAGCTCCCACTTCTGTGGTGGGAAACTGGTATCATGAGCTGCAGAAATTTGCACCCGATTTGCAGGTGATCGTTCACCATGGCGCAGATCGGGCCAGAGATCCTAAAGACTTTCGAGACGCTTGTAATCAGTGCGATGTTTTGATCACATCCTTTACCTTGGCCCGTCAGGATAGCAGCTTGCTCACGAAGATCAATTGGCACCGAATTGTACTGGATGAGGCGCAAAATATTAAGAATCCCAAGGCAGCTCAGACCAAATCAATTCTCAAGTTATCAGCGCAGCACCGTCTGGCTCTTACCGGTACTCCGGTAGAAAATCGGCTTATGGATCTCTGGTCCATCTTTAATTTTCTCAATCCAGGATACCTGGGCACACAAACCCAGTTTCGTAAAACCTTTGAAATCCCCATTCAGAAAGACAATAGTCAGATCAGCTCGGCAACTCTCAAGAAACTGGTTGAGCCCTTTATTTTGCGACGGGTGAAGACCGATCAATCGATCATTCAGGATCTCCCTGACAAAGTGGAGCAGAAGCTTTACTGCAACCTCACCAAGGAACAGGCCTCACTTTATGAGGCAGTGATCAAGCAGATCACGAGAGAATTAGATACCGTCGAAGGGATCCAGCGCAAAGGGATAATTCTTGCCACTTTGAGCAAACTTAAACAAATTTGTAACCATCCCCGTCAATATCTGCAAGACAACAGTGAATTTACGCCAGAGCGATCCCACAAACTGAGCCGCCTGGTGGAAATGTTGACGGAGGTGATTGAGGAAGGCGAAAGTGCCCTAGTATTCACTCAATTTACTGAGATTGGTGAAGCTCTGGATAAATACCTGCGACATACCCACTACTACACCACCTACTACATTCATGGGGGAACCACTCGGAAGAAGCGAGAGCAAATGATCTCTGCTTTTCAAGATCCCGATTCGGGTCCCGCGATATTTGTCCTTTCTCTCAAGGCCGGAGGCGTGGGAATTACGCTGACCAAGGCGAATCATGTGTTTCATTTTGATCGTTGGTGGAACCCTGCTGTCGAAGATCAGGCAACCGATCGAGCCTTTCGCATTGGCCAGTCAAAAAATGTGTTTGTCCATAAATTCGTGGCCATGGGGACGTTAGAGGAACGGATTGATCAGATGATTGAGGACAAGAAGAAGCTGGCAGGAGCGATTGTCGGATCGGATGAATCCTGGTTAACAGAACTGGATAACGAAGCTTTCAAACAACTGATCTGTCTCAACAAAAATGCCGTTCTGGAGTAATGGAGTAAGGTCATGGCCCAGATGAGTCGGTCCTGGTGGGGGCAAAAGTTTATTGAGGCGCTGGAATCATTTACCGATCCAGCACGCTTAAGTCGCGGACGCAGCTATGCAACAGAGGCAAGGATCAAGAGCTTCACCATTCAGGATCAAATGGTCATTGCGCAGGTGCGGGGAAATGTGAATCCTTATTTTGAGGTTTACAAAGAGCCTCTCTATACCACAACAATCGAATTTAACCCCATTACTCCCGCCAAGTGGTCTGCTGTCATTGCCTATATTGCCTCCAAAGCTGGGTTCATCTCGCGGCTACTCTTGAATGAGATCCCAGAAAATATTGAGGATGCTTTTGCAACCCTGGGACTGCATCTGTTGCCTCGCAGTCAGAAAGATTTCAAAACCAGCTGTTCCTGTCCCGACTTTAGTAACCCATGCAAGCATATTGCTGGTGTCCACTACTGGATTGCTGCCCAGCTCGATAGGGATCCCTTTCTCCTGTTTGAGTTGCGGGGACTCTCGCGGGAAGCCCTGAAAATAGAGTTGGCCAAGTCTCCTCTGGGTAAAGCCCTGGCAGCAGATCTGGCAGCCATGGAACAGGATCCCGTTAAGGTAACCCATTACTTTAGCAAACCCCAGATCGTGCAACCTACTTCAGATCTCGATCTGAAAGATTTTTGGCAGGGCCAGAAACATTTACCGCAAGGGATTGAGAACTCATCTCCCTCTGTGATCTCCGGTCTCCTGATTAAAAAACAGGGGGACTTCCCCTCCTTCTGGCAGCGTGACAACTCCTTTATCGCCGCGATGGAGGAACTCTATCAGCGAGTAAAAAATAATCCTAAAGGAGTTTTTTGATGAGATATACTGTCGCCTCAGTAAGTAATCAACGCTGATGGCAATTCGCTCAGTTGGTGTCATCGGAGGCGGGCAGCTTGCCCAGATGATGGTGGTTGCGGCCCATAAATTGGGGCTAACCATTGCGGTGCAAACTCCAGAACCTACCGATCCTGCGGCTCAGGTGGCAGATCATGTGATCCTCGGCTCCCTGCAGGATCTGGAGGCCACGCGGAGGCTGGCGGAATGGGTAGAGGTGATTACATTTGAGAATGAGTTTGTGGATCTCACGGGACTGCAAACCCTTGTTGATGAAGGGATCTGCTTTCGTCCTGGGTTAGAGACCCTCTCCCCTTTGCTGGATAAGTACGAGCAATACACAACCTTGCAACAGTGGGGTCTGCCGATCCCTCAGGTGGCTTTGCCCCAGGAGCCTTTACGGTTCTCCTTTCCCCTGGTCTTGAAGGTCCGGCGGCATGGATACGATGGTCGGGGTACGGTGGTGATCACCACGCCAGAACACCTGCAAACTGAGTTGAAAGCTCGATCTCCAGAAGATGTCCTACTCCAGGAGTGGATTGGCTTTGAGCGAGAGTTAGCCGTGGTAGCAGCCCGCAGTTCTACCGGAGAAATTGCTGTTTATCCAGTGGTGGAAACCCAACAACAGGATCAGGTGTGTCGACGAGTAATAGTCCCTGCTACAATTCCTGAGCCAGTTGGCCATCAGATCCACACCCTGACCCAACCCATTCTCGAGAAGCTGGCGGTGGTGGGGCTGTTTGGGATTGAGTTCTTTCTGACACCCACAGGGGAGGTACTGATCAATGAGATCTCTCCGCGAACCCACAACTCAGGACATTACACCCTCGATGCCTGTCCGACTTCTCAGTTTGAGCAACATCTTCGAGCCATGTGTGATCTGCCCTTAGGGAATACATCACTCATCAGTCCAGCAGCGGTCATGGTCAATCTTCTGGGATATGAAACCAGCGCCCACGACTATGTCTCTCAGCGGCAAGCCCTGGCTGCGATCCCCCACGCCCATGTGCATTGGTACGAAAAAAGACATTCACATCCAGGTCGCAAGCTCGGACATGTCACTATTCTCAGTCCTGAACCCACAACTCAAGAGCAGTTATTGATCCTGGCTCAGAAGGTGGAGCAGATCTGGTACGGCCAGGGATAGTGGATGATTATCTCTGCAATGATGATTCTTGATCAGAGCCATCATGGAGATACAAACTTATCAACAATTCTGGATTCCTTTTCTGTGCGGATCAGAAAAGCCCCTTGCTTTTGGATCTGATCAAAACTCTGTTTGATTCTCTGAATCGCGGCTAGGCTGACTCCAACATCAGAGGCGAGAGACTGCCACTGATTCAATGCTCCACGAGTTTGTTCAATGATCTCTAGACACCGAACCTGATCAATATTCACTTTTCTGGCTAACTTGAGCAGATTCTCTTTTGAGGGATGACGTCCTTCACCAGCTACCATCATACTGTGCTCATCTCCAACTCCCGACGAGAACGTCAGGTCATAGGCAGGAGAGGCAATCCATGTTCCATCCTTTCTCATCAAGAATGAAAAATTCTTGGCATGATCGTCTCGGTTGTGGGCTAAGACATTAAAAAACAGCCTCTCGGAATACTCTTTCCACTTCCTGCTGATCCTTTGTCAGAATGGCTGTGGCTCGTAGCAGCTGATCATAGTCAAGACTCGGCAAACGATGATCGGCATGTAATAGTCCAGAGGCTGTATGCATATGCACAGGGAGACCCAGAACTCGATCAAACCGCTGAACTCCAAAATACCCTGGACCCTTTTCTGAGGGAAAAGATGGGTGGGGGGCATGTCTAGCCCTGCTTTCTTAGCCATCAAGCTATAAACATATTCAATTGCTCCAGCATCTGCTTTATCCACTGAAGTGGGAAACTTGATCAACCAGGAGGAAAAACCAGCAGATAAATCCTTTGGATTTAGCCCAGTGCGAGCAAGCTGTCGATCCAGTAGCAGGCTTCCCCATCCATCTGGCAAACTGTCATTAAAGACTCCGAAGAGGCGATCAAAAGATGTTCTTTTGCCTCCTGGACACCTGGTTTTAGCGGAAGTTTAAAGGGAGAGATCTGCAGCTGACTGGCAAGGAAAGTCGGATCATACTCGAAGAGAATCCGTCGATTCATCCAGGCTAGGCGTCCTACCTTCAGGATTTGGTGATTGCCCAGATCAAGCGTCACATGCAGGATCTGGACGGGTTGATGATTCACTTGATCCGTCCTCGTTGCCGAGCTTTGGGTTTGTTGAGGATTTCATCTAGACTCTGGGGCAAGGCTTCCTTTTCCTGGAACAGGTGTTGAAAATCGTCGAGGGCATCAAGCACGAGTGCAAGCTGCAGGAGGCTACTCAAAGAAATCTCTCCTGTTCGCTCGAAGCGCTTGATGGTTCCAAGGCTAACTCCAGATCTGGAGGCCAAGCCTTCCTGAGTCAGTTTCAGCTGTAAGCGACGGGATCGCGCTCGCTCTGAGATCAGTTGTTTGTAGTCATAGGTCACAAGGTACATAACAGACTACATATTAACTACTAGCTACTATTTTTCAGGATAGCAGATAATATTTTAGCCCTAGCATGCCTCGATAACTCTGTTTACGCACAAATGCGATTCATCCTAAGCTGGTGATCCTGCTAATGGATCTGCAGATGACCTCTACGACTGCGCTTGCCGATACGATTGCGGCCATTGCCACGGCGGTGGTGCCCGCTCAGGGGAGTGTGGGGATCATTCGTCTCTCGGGATCCCAGGCTCTGGCCATGGGTCAAGCACTCTTCCATCCGGCAGGCAAACCAACCTGGGAAAGCCACCGTCTCCTCTACGGCTGGATCCAGGATCCTCAGGGGAAGATCGTTGATGAAGCCCTGGCGGTATGGATGCAGGCCCCCCGCACCTATACCCGTGAGGATGTACTGGAGTTCCACTGTCATGGGGGGATCATTGTGGTGCAAACGACCCTGCAATTGTGCTTGCAACAGGGAGCCCGATTGGCAGAACCGGGAGAGTTTACTCTGCGTGCTTTTCTCAATGGCCGCATCGATCTGACCCAGGCCGAAAGTATTGCGGATCTGGTGGGGGCTTACTCTCCCCAATCGGCAGCCGTAGCTCTGGGAGGGATTCAGGGGAAGCTAGGCGAATCGGTGCGCCAATTGCGCCAACAGGCGGTGCAGTTAATGGCCGAGATCGAGCCCGCATTGACTTTGAAGAGGATCTTCCCCCCCTGGATTTGCCCACCTGGAGGGAGCAGCTGCAGTTATTACAACAAGAGATCCAGCAGCTTCTTGAGACAGCCTTTCGGGGAGAGTTGCTGCGCAAGGGCCTGAAGATTGCCATGATTGGTCAGCCCAATGTCGGTAAATCCAGCCTCCTGAATGCCTGGAGTGGACAGGATCGGGCGATTGTCACGGATCTGCCAGGTACCACCCGGGATGTGGTGGAGTCGCAACTGGTGGTGCGGGGCATTCCAGTGCAGCTGCTGGATACCGCTGGTATTCGCGATACTGAGGATCAGGTGGAGCAACTGGGGGTAGAACGATCTCGCCGATTGGCTCAGCAGGCAGACATTCTGGTGCTGGTCCTGGATGCAGAGCGAGGGTGGACCCAGGCAGAAGCCGATATCTACGCCACTGTCAGTCAGCGGCCTGTGATCGCGGTGGTGAATAAGACCGATCTTGCGGCTGGGGAGAAGGTGAACCTGCCAGATACTATCCGCTACCGGGTCTCTGCAGCAGCAGCTCTGGGGCAGGGTATTGAGGATTTAGAGACAGCGGTGGAAGCGATTGCCTATCAGGGAAAGACCCAGCGTGGGAATGATCAGATCGCCATCAATCAACGGCAACAGGCGGCATTGCTGCAGGCCCAGGCCAGTTTGGAACAAGTGGAAATCGCTGTAAATTCTGATCTGCCGCTGGATTTCTGGACCATTGATCTGCGAGCGGCGATTCTTGCCCTGGGGGAAATCACCGGAGATGATGTTACCGAATCAGTGCTGGATCGGATCTTCAGTCAGTTTTGTATTGGCAAGTAAGCTTTAATATCGGTGGCGGTGATATTGCCCTGATGTGAGAGGCGGGCCGCTTCGTTGTTGGGGGTAATCACATCGACGCGGGTGTAAGCCCAGATTCGGTCTCGGCTTTGGTTTCAAGTTCGGTATCTAGATCAGGTGTATCTGCAGAAGCATGCCCATCAACGTCTAGATCCCCCTCAACATCTGTATCCACATCTGCATCATCATCTTCAAGGCCAGCAGTAATCACCAGGAGAAATAATCCGACACCAATGCCTAAAAGGATCCAGTAGGGTAAATTAACCAGATTAAAAAGTATGGATCAAAGCCCATCTCTTTGCCCTTTGACTGTACCATCCGGAGTTTCTGGCAACGTAAAGAAAAAGGTAGTGCCTTGCACTGAAGACGTTGCCCAGATCCGGCCTCCATGCCCTTCAATAATCTGGCGACAAATCGCTAGGCCCAAACCTGTTCCTGACTTCTGACGAGTACTAGAGCTATCTGCCTGCTTAAAGGGTTCAAAAAGATGCTCCAGGTTTTCGATCGGAATCCCTTTTCCATAATCACGAACCGACCAGAGGGATCCTCCGTTATTGTCTGAGACGATAATTTGAATCTGTTCCCCACCAGCCGCAAACTTAACGGCATTTCCTACCAGGTTTGTTAAGACCTGCAGAATCCGATCTGGATCTGCCCATACTGTCTCAACCTGAACCTGGAGATGGATCTGAAGTGGCTCATCATTGATCAGGGGTTGCATCAACTGAATCAGACGGTCCAATAAAGGTTGCACCTGGATATGCTGGCATTGCATTTTGACTCCACCTATACGGAGGCTTTCTAAATCTAAAATTTCTTCCACCAGGCGATTTAACCGTTTTGTGTCTTCAGCGGCATTAGAAAGTAACTTGAGACCAAACTCTGAAAGATCTCCTAATCGTCCAGTAGAAAGTAAACCTAAAAGCCCCTGGATTGACGTCAGGGGAGTGCGTAGCTCATGGCTAACGATAGCCAGAAACTCATCTTTATGTTGCTCTAACAGCTTTTGTTTTGTCACATCATTTTGAACCCCAACATAGTGGCTTAAGACACCCTGATCATTAAAAATTGGGGAAATTGTTAGATCATTCCAAAAAAGGGTGCCATCTTTGCGGTAGTTGCGAAGTAAAGTTTGGCAAGGTTGCCCTTTCTG
Source organism: Synechococcaceae cyanobacterium SM2_3_1 (assembly GCA_012030715.1). GTDB lineage: Bacteria > Cyanobacteriota > Cyanobacteriia > Thermostichales > Thermostichaceae > JAAUUJ01. The sequence goes on from JAAUUJ010000004.1 coordinate 67,454, forward strand.
AATAGCTTGTCTTAGTTGATTAACTTCCTCCAGATCTTGATCCTGATTGAATAGAAGCCATAAATTCTTCCCATAGATTTCGGAAGGACTATACCCTGTGAGATTCTCTACAGCAGGATTAACATAAGTTATCGGCATGTGAGGCAGCTGAGCATCAAAGATCAAAATTCCATTGAGAGAAGACTTGACTGCCTGTTGTAGAATTTGAAGGGACTGTTCTGTAAATTTTCGCTCTGTTATATCATGAACAGTACCTAGTAAGCGAATCACTTGGCGATGATGATCAGAAATACATTCTCCCCGAATTTCGACATATCTTATTAACCCTTCCGGCGTTATGATCCGATAATCCTTTTGAAAAGATTTTTCTCCTCTGACTGCAACTTCTAATTGAGAGATAAATAAGGGCAAATCATCGGAATATATCCTCTCCAAAAAAAGGTTATACGATGGAGTAACTTTTGATGGATCCATTCCAAAGATACGAAACATTTCATCGGACCAGATCATCTTATAAGTGAGGATATCCCATTCAAAACTCCCCACATGAGACATTTTCTGGGATTGGGTCAGCAATGCTTGATTACGACGCAAGTCTATTTCTGTTTGTTTACATTCGCTAATATCTACAACTCTCAGCAAATTAAATCGCTGATCACCAAATCTGAGTCGTCTGACCGATAGATCACCCCAAAATTCTTTACCTTTTAACGAAACATACTCCACCTCTTCTTGCCAACTTCCATTGGTCTCAATCATCTGTAAAGCTGATTCTAGTTCATCAGGGGTTAACTGTCGTTTCCGAAAATGTCGATTTGTATATGTGAGAAATTCTTCCTTGCTATCAGCCTCCAATAACTCAATGGCTTTCTGGTTACAATCAAGCTGACGCAAAGTTATCGGATCTACTAAGATTAAAGCATCGTTTGATTCATTAAATAAGAATTCACGAAAATCTCGATTCCTAGCTAGCTCTAACTCAATCTGTTTCCTCTCAGTAATATCTATCGTCAAACCAATGACACTGACTGGATGATTTACTCCGTTGCTCACCACTTTTGCATAAGTCTGTACCCACCGCCATTCTACAGATCCCTCTGCAGGTCGTTCACGGAACTCAATTTGATAGGTGCAACATTTTGATATTGCTTGCTCTGATGCACGAACTAATGCTTCCAGATCATCTGGATGGACTCTCTTCAGTGCCTCAGTGTAGGAAATAACTTCAGGATAGGTAGCTTCATTTGAGAGTGAACAATTAGA